>NZ_JACVUR010000023.1:0-95148 GCF_016516495.1 Delftia sp. S65 | reverse complement strand
GTTGGGGGAGGGGGAGGAGGGCGGCTCGCGCTTGCTACTTGGGCCGCACCGCGTCGGCCGTGCCCTGGATGAAGGCCTTGATCTTTTCCACGTCTTCCATGCTCAGCTTGCCCGTGAAGTCCGGCATGCCGCGCGACATGGCCGGGCCCTTGAAGATGAACTTGTCCAGGTGCTCGATATAGGCCGGGTCCAGGTAGCCCAGGTTGGGCAGGTTGCCGCCGCGGTCCACGCCGGGCACGCCGTGGCAGAAGGCGCAGTTGCTGACATAGAGGGCCGTGCCTTCGGCCACCAGGCTCTTGTCGTAGGGCACGCCCTGCAGCAGCTTGCCCTGCTGGTAGGCGACGAAGGCCGGTGGCTCGGCCTTGCCGTCCAGCGCGAAGGTGTAGACCGTGCCCGGGCCCTTGCGCTCGGTGTGGCGCGCGGCCAGGCCGTAGACGCCGCCCCAGCCCACGGCGATGGAGACGTACTGCCGGCCATCGACCTCATAGGTGATGGGTGCGGCGACCACGCCCGTGCCCGTGGGCTTTTCCCAGAGCTTCTTGCCGTTGCGCGCGTCATAGGCCACGAAGCGGCCGTCGGCCGTGCCCTGGAACACCAGGTTGCCCGCCGTGGCCAGCGTGCCGCCGTTCCAGGGCGAGGCATGCTCCACGCGCCAGCGCTCCTTCTGTGCCACCGGGTCCCAGGCGATCAGGCGGCCGAAGGGCGTGCTCTTGGGCGGCTCCATGTTGATCAGCGTGGCCGTGTTCCAGCCGATATTGCTGTGCGGCTCGGGCAGGGAGCCGCCGTTGAACTTCCAGTTCTTGTTGTCCTGCAGGGTCAGCGGCACGTGCTGGGCCGGCAGGTAGGCCAGGCCCGTATCGGGGCTGTAAGACATGGAATGCCAGTTGTGCGCACCGAAGGGGCTGGGGATCACGTCGCGCGCGCGGTCGCCGCTGCGCGCAATCGGCGTCTCGATGGGACGGCCCTTGGCGTCGTAGCCGCTGGCCCAGTTCACATCGACGAAGTTCTTGGCCGAGATGAACTGGCCGTTGGTGCGGTCGATGACGAAGAAGAAGCCGTTCTTGGGCGCATGCAGGATGACCTTGCGCGGCTTGCCGCCGATCTTGATGTCGGCTAGCACCATCGGCTGGGTGGAGGTGAAGTCCCAGCTGTCGCCCGGCGTTTCCTGGTAGTGCCAGACGTACTCGCCCGTATCGGGGTTCAGCGCCACGATGCTGGCCAGGTACAGGTTGTCGCCACCGGCCGGGCTGCGCTTGGCTTGCGCCCAGGGCGAGCCGTTGCCCGTGCCGATGTACATGAGGTTGAGCTCGGGGTCATAGGCCATGGTGTCCCAGGCCGTGCCGCCGCCACCGGCCTCCCACCACTTGCCGGCCGGGTCCCAGGTCTTGGCGGCGCGGGCCATGGCCTCGTTCTCGAACGGCTTGGACGGGTCGCCGGGCACGGTGAACCAGCGCCATTGCTGCGCGCCGGTCTCGGCGTCATAGGCCGTGACATAGCCGCGCACGCCGTACTCGGCGCCGCCGTTGCCGATCAGCACCTTGCCCTTGATGACGCGTGGCGCGCCCGTGATGGTGTACGAGAAGGCGCGGTCGATGATGGTGTCCTGCTCCCAGACCTTCTGGCCCGTGGCCGCGTCCAGCGCCACCAGGCGGCCATCGAAGGCGCCCACATACACCTTGCCCTTGTAGACCGCCACGCCCCGGTTGACCACGTCGCAGCAGCCCTTGAAGCCGTTGGCACGGTCCACGCCGGGGTCGTAGCTCCACAGGCGCTTGCCGGTGCGCACGTCCACCGCATGCACCACGCTCCAGCTGGCCGTGACGTACATGATTCCATCGACCACCACGGGCGTTGACTCCACGCCGCGCGTGGATTCCAGGTCATACGACCAGACCAGGCCCAGCCGCTTCACATTGGCCGTGTCCAGCTGCTTGAGTTTGGAAAAGCGCGTCTCGCTGTAATCCATGCCGTAGCTGGGCCAATCCTTGGAGCTGCGCGCGTTGTCGCGGATGCTCTGCGAGTCGATGCGCGAGGTGACGGCGCGTATGTGCTCGGGCGAGCCTTTGCTTGGCAGGCCTGCCTGCGCCAGCGCGGCGCCGGGCAGGGCCAGCACCAGGCTGGCGGCCAGCAGCGTGGAGGAAAGCACGTGGGTCTTCATGTTGTCTCGTCTCCTGTGTGGTTTGTTTTTGCGTGCATGGCGCTGGGGGCAAGGGCACCATGTGGGAGACGATAAAAAAAGCGGCCTCGGGTCACAACATTCGGACTTTCCCGGGGGCGGATGTGTACCGCCGTGGAACAGCTCAGAACGTCCGGCTGACCGTCACCCCGGCCGACAGCGCGCGTCCCGCACCCGGTTCGAAGAACCGCTGGTTGCCCTCGTTGACGATGACCGACCCTGCAAAGCGCCGGTCGAACAGGTTGTCCAGCCGCACAAAGGTCTGGGCGCTCCATTGCTGCCATTGCCGTGACCAGCGCAGGCTGGAGCCCCAGACGGTGTAGCCGGCCGCGCGGTCGGTGTTGCGGTCGTTCACGGCCACGGGGCCGCTGTGCAGCATGTCCACGGTCCAGGTCCATTGCGGCGACAGCTGCCAGGCCAGCTCGCTCCACAGGCGGCGCGGCGCGGTGCCGGCCAGGCGCGCGCCGGCATCCACCGGGGCGGTGGGCGTGGTGCAGGGCGTGGCCTCGCAGGTCAGGAAGCTGTCGCGGTAGCGGGCCTGCAGCAGGGTCAGGGCGGTGCTGGCCGTGAGCGGTCCCCATTGGGCATTGCCCGAGAATTCCAGCCCCCGGCGCAGCGTGCGGCCTGCGTTCTGGTAGGTGGCGCGCCCGCCCGTGTTGGACAGCACGGTGAGTTCGCGCTGGGTATGGGTCTCGAACAGCGTGAGGTTCCAGCCCGCGTTGCCGTGGCGCCCGCGCAGGCCGACCTCGACGGTGTTGTGGGCGCTGGCGGCCAGGCCGGTGTTCAGGCCGCTGTTCATGCCATTTTGGCCACCGGGCCGGTAGGCCACTTCGTTGAGCGTGGGCGTCTCCATGCCCCTGCCCACCGATGCGTGGGCCACCAGGTCCGGCAGCAGGTTCACGCGCAGGCCCAGCGAGGGCAGCCAGCCGCGCCAGGCCATGCTGCCGCTGTCGTCGCCATTGCCGGCTGCGATGTAGTGGTCCTCGGAGCGGTAGCGCACGCGCGCCTGGCGCAGGCCGGCGCTCAGGGCCAGGCTCTGCGTGCTCCACTCGGCCTGCAGGTAGGGGTCGGCGGAGCGCGCCTGGTTGCGTTCGTCGCGGCGCAGCCGGCCCTGCACGCCGAGCTGGCTGCCGATGAAGTTCTCGTAGCCGCGCCGGGTCTCGCCCTGCCAGTCGTAGGCCAGGCCTGCCGACCAGTCCAGCCGGCCGCCGGCCACATCCTCGTGGGTGCTGCGCCAGCGCAGGTTCATGCCTGCGTAGTCGCGGTCCAGGTCGATCACGCCGCCTGAATGCGAGGGCGGCGCCTGCGTGGCCACGGGAATGGACTGGTACTGCAGCACGGAGCGCGTACCCGCATAGGCCATGAGTTCCAGACGCTGGCCCGCGCCGAACTGGTGCTGCCAGGCGGCGCCCAGCTGGCGCTGGCGCACGCTTTTGCGCGTATTGAAGCGCAGCGCGCTGGCCGTGGTCTGGCCGTGGTCGGCCTCGAACTCGGCGCGTGTCAGGCCCAGCGGGTCCTGGGCGCTGGCGCGCTGCTCCTGGTACTGCAGCAGCCACTGGTCGTCGCCCTGTTTGCGTGACAGCTTCATGTGGGCCGTGCTGCGGTCGGCGGCCGACTGGGGGCGCATGCCGTCGGTGGCGAAGCGCTCGATGTGGATGGCATAGCGCCATGGGGCGGAGCCGCCATCCGCCTGGTCCGGCTTTCCGCCCCCGATCGTGCCGCGCAGCTGGGTGGACAGGCGCCACAGCCCGTCCGGCCCCACGGCCATGCCGCTGCGCCACAGGCCCGGTTCCTCGCCATCTTCGGTGTACAGCAGCAGTGCGCCGCCTGCGCTGTTGCCGTAGAGCACGGCGGCCGGGCCGCGCACCACGTCCAGGCGCGCGGCGTTGCCCAGCGTGAAGTTGGCGGCCTGGCCCTGGCCGTCGGGCGCGCCGGCCGGAATGCCGTCCACGTACAGGCGCAGCCCGCGCACGCCGAAGGTGGAGCGCGCACCGAAGCCGCGCACCGAGATCTGCAGGTCCTGGGCGAAGTTCTGGCGATTCAGCACCACCAGGCCCGGCACGCGCGCCAGGCTCTCGGACAGGTTGATCTGCATCTGTCCGTCTCGCAGCACGGCGCCTTCCACGCTGTCGATGGCGGCCGTGGCACGCCACAGGTCGGGGCCGGCGCCGGGCTGGCTGGCCGTGATGACCACGGGGGCGAGCAGGGCCTCGCTGGAGTCCTGCGCAGCGTCCGCCGCGCGGGCGGGCAGGGCGTGCAGCGTACAGGCCAGTGCGGCGCCCAGGGTGGACAGGGCGGGCCGGGTGTGTCTTGTGCTGTGTGGGGAGCGTGTCATTGCGGGCGGGCCTGTGGCGATGCCCGAGGTTACCGAGCCCGGCAATCCGTTCCAACACGGGTGATTTCCCTAGTGCTGTCCTGTGCCGTGGCGGAACAACAATCGCGGCAGTTTTGATGTCCGTCATGCAACAGCCGCCTCCCGCCCCACTGCCCTCCAACCCCTTCTATGCCACGCGCCAGGACCGGGTGGCGCTGGCGCGCGAGCGCTATTTCGAGCGTGGCGAGCGCCCCTCGGGCCTGGTGTCCGAGCCCGTGCTGCAGTCCTGGACGCGCTGCCTGGGCGCCAGCCGCAGCCCCGACGAGAAGATCAGCTTCGACCCGGTCAGCAAGATCCGCACGGCCACCTTGCTGACCCACAACCGCGCGCTGATCGAGGCGGCGCGCGACCCCATCGCCGAACTCGAGACCGTGATCGCGGGCAGCCAGGCGCGCGCCATGCTCACCTGCAGCGAGGGCGTGGTGCTGATCGCCTCGCGCCCCACGCCGGGCGACGGCCCGCTGCTGCTGACGGCTGCGCGCGTGGGCGTGAACATTGCCGAGGATGCCGTGGGCACGGGCGCACCCGGCGTGGCCGTGCGCACGGGCGAGGTCTGCCATGTGCGTGGCGGCGAGCATTTCTTTCGCTGCCTGGCCTCGCTGCACTGCGCGGCCGCGCCCGTGCGCGACGCCAGCGGGCGCACCGTGGCCATGCTGGACCTGAGCAGCGAGGCGGGCCCCTTTCGCTTTGATGCGGGCGCCATGGCCCATATGTACGCCACCTGCATCGAGAACCGGCTGCTGGTGGGCGCTGCCCGCATGCACCTGCTGCTGCGCTTTCAGTCCAGCCGCAGCATGTTCGGCACGCCGCTGGAAGGGCTGGCCGCCGTGGATGGCGGCGGCATGGTGCGCTGGTTCAACGGCGTGGGTGCCCAGTTGTTCGACAGCCCGCGCCGGCCCGCCGAGGGGCTGGCGGCAGAGGAAGTCTTCGGCCTGGGCCTCAACCAGTTGCTGGAGCTGGCCCACCACGGCCAGGCGCGCCCGCAGATGCTGCCCACGGGGCTGACGCTGTGGATGGAGGCGAGGCTGGATGAGGCATCTTCCCCGATCGAGGAGGTGCTGCCAGCCATCGAGGCCCTGCCACCGCCCGCCGAGGCGCCGTCCGAGGCACCGTCCTCCCTGGGCGAGGCCAGCCGCGAGCTGATCGAGCAGGCCCTGGCCCGCTGCCAGGGCAATATCTCGCAGGCCGCCCGCATGCTGGGCGTCTCGCGCGGGCTGCTGTACCGGCGCCTGCGCGAATGGGGCAGGGCCTAGGCCGTCTGGCCTAGGCCGGCACGGCGGCCAGTGCGCCGCGCATCCATTCGATGAAGACTCCCGCCTGGGCCGGCAGCGCACGCCCTGCGGCGGGTACGGCGCGCAGGCCGCCCTCGAAGGGCACGAAGCCATGGGGCGCCACCAGCAGCCCCTCCTTGAGCTCGCGTGCGATCAGCCGCTGCTCCACCAGGGCAACGCCCAGGCCCGACAGTGCCGCCTCTATGCACAGGTGGGTGTGGGGGAACGCCAGCGTCTCGCCCAGGGCCACGGGCTGGCCCGTGAGGGCTTCCCACTGGTTCCAGGCGCTGGCCGTGTACTCATGTGCAATGCGCGCGCGGTTGGCGGGCCGGCGCCGGGCATAGGCCGGCGTGCAGACGGCGCCGAAGTGCACGGGCGCCAGTTCGATGGCGCGGCGGCGGTCGGCCTCGGCGTAAGTAGACAGGTCCCAGGCAATGATCAGGTCGGCGCCCTCGTGGCGCATCTCGCGCGCCGAGGTCATGGACAGGCGGATGCGGATATGCGGGTGGCTGCGGTAGAACACCGCCAGCTGCGGCACCAGCCAGCGCATGGCAAAGGTGGCGCTGCAGGCCACATGCAGCCCCGGTGCCTGGGCGTCGCGCGCCAGCTGGGCATAGGCGGCCTCCAGCTGGTCGAAGGCCGTGCGCACCGAGGCATGGAAGGCGGCACCCGCCTCGGTCAGGCGCAGGCCCGTGCCTTCTTTCTCGAACAGCGCCGCGCCCGCGTGCTCCTGCAGCAGGCGCAGGTGGCGGCTGATGGCACCGTGGCTGCGGCACAGTTCCTCGGCCGCGCGTGTCACCGAGCCGGTACGGGCAATGGCCTCGAAGGCGCGCAGGGCGGCCAGCGGTGGCAGTTGTCTCATGGCAATCAATTCGTCAGAAAAGCTGACGCATAGGCAGAAAAACTGCATTGTCCCGCATCGCCGTGATTTCTAGCATGGAAGCCTGTTCATTGGAGTTGTGCAGGCTTGCCAGCTCCTTTGCACAGTTCAATTTATTGACGAAAAGGAGTTTCCATGCAGATCACCGATATTGCGGCCCATGAGGCGCTGGACAGCCGGGGCCACCCCACCGTGGAGGTCGAGGTCGAGCTGGCGGACGGCGCGCGCGGCCTGGCCCTGGTGCCTTCGGGCGCCTCCACGGGGCGGCATGAGGCGCTGGAGCGGCGCGACGGCGATGCCTCGCGCCATCTGGGCAAGGGCGTGCTGGGGGCGGTGCAGGCCGTCAACACCGAGCTGCGCGATCTGCTGCGCGGCATGCGGGCCGACGCCCAGGGCTGCATCGACACGGCCATGATGGCGCTGGACGGCACGCCCGGCAAAAGCCGGCTGGGCGCCAACGCGCTGCTGGGCGTGTCGCTGGCCGTGGCCCGCGCGGCGGCGGCCAGCCAGCGCATGCCGCTGTGGCGGCACATGGGCGGCGCCCAGGCGCGCGTGCTGCCCGTGCCCATGATCAATGTCATCAACGGCGGCGCCCATGCCGACAATCCGCTGGACTTCCAGGAGTTCATGCTGCTGCCGGTGGGGGCGGACAGCTTCGGAGAGGCGCTGCGCATGGGCGCCGAGGTCTTTCACACGCTGCGCCATGCCCTCAAGGCCACAGGCCACAGCGTCAACGTGGGCGACGAGGGCGGCTTTGCGCCCGCCCTGCGCAGCGCGCCGGAGGCGCTGGACCACCTGATGGCCGCCATCGAGCGGGCCGGCCTGCGCCCTGGCAGGGACATCGCCCTGGCGCTGGACCCTGCGGCCAGCGAATTCCATGGCGAGGACGGCTATCGCTACGCGGGCGAGGGCCTGGTGCGCAGTAGCCAGCAGCAGGTGGACTACCTGGCGCAACTGGTGGAGCACTACCCCATCGTCTCCATCGAGGACGGCATGGCCGAGGACGATATCGAGGGCTGGCAGGCCCTGGGTCGGCGCCTGGGCGGACGCTGCCAGCTGGTGGGCGACGATGTGTTCTGCACGAACCCCGGCCTGTTCGAGGGCGGCATTGCCCGGGGCGTGGGCAACGCCATCCTCGTCAAGATCAACCAGATCGGCACGCTGACCGAGACCTGGGACGTGCTGCGCCTGGCGCATGGCGCCGGCTACGGCGTGGTGATGTCGCACCGCTCGGGCGAGACCGAGGACACCAGCATTGCCGACCTGGCCGTGGCGGCCCAGTGCGCCATGATCAAGACCGGCTCGCTGTCGCGCGCCGATCGCACGGCCAAGTACAACCGGCTGCTGCGCATCGAGCGCGAACTGGGCCCGGCCGCCGTCTATGCGGGGCGCCGTGCGCTCAAGGGCCGGGCGGGTCAGGAAGCCGTGTCGGCCGCTGCGGATGTTGCGGGTGCCCTGTAGACCAGCACCTTGAGGCTGCGCTCGGCGTCGATGTCGGCGAAGGTGGCCGGGTTGGCCAGGCGCTCGACGAACTCCAGCTCGGGCGCCACTTCCTGCATCTGCGATGTCAGGAACTGCGTGCCCATCTCCGGCGCGTTCAGGCACAGCAGCACATGGCCGCCTGGGCGCAGCAGGTCGGGCAGGCGGCGCATCAGGCGGGCATAGTCCTTGGTGGCGACGAAGCTGCCCTTCTGGTAGCTGGGCGGGTCCACCACGATCAGGTGGTAGGGCCCGCCGCGCGTGATCTTGCCCCAGCTGCTGAAGATGTCGTGGGCCAGGAAGCTGGCGCCCGACAGATCGTTGAGCCGGTGGTTCTGCTGGCCCGTGGCCAGCGCGCCCTGGGCCATGTCCATGTTCATCACATGGCGCGCCCCGGCCTGCAGGGCCACCACCGAAAAGGCGCAGGTATAGGCGAACAGGTTGAGCACCTTGATGCCGTGGCGGTGCTCGGGATGGTTGGCGACATGCGCGTGCACCCAGCGCCGGCCTTCGGCCATGTCCAGGAACAGGCCGTGGTTCTGGCCGCGCAGCACCTGCACGCGGTAGCGCGTGCCGGCTTCGGTGACGATGTGGGGGTCAGGCACCTCACCGGCCATGAGCCGTGTCTCGGCGGGCGCGGCGGGCTGGCGCAGCTGGTAGACCCAGTTCAGGGGCTGGTCCGGTGCCAGTTCGCTCCAGCGCAGTGACAGCGCTGTGCCGATGGCGGCCAGGGCGTCGTCGTCCAGCGGCTGGAAGCTGGTGAGCACCAGTACGGGCGGGAAGGCATCGAGCACCAGATGCTCGCAGCCCGGGTACAGGCCGCCACGGCCGTGGAAGATGCGTTGGGCGTCGGAGGGCAGGGCCATCCGGGCGATGGCGTCGAGCAGGGCTTGCATGGGAGAGGCTGGATCTGGCAGGGGCGCCGGGTGTGCCTGGTGGAACCGTATGGGACCGTATGGTTCCAGGCAGGGGTCGACGAAAAGGTCTGCCAGTGTATGCAGTTTGGGGCCCAGCCCAGGCAAACCCGGGCAAACCTGGTTTCAGGCCCCATTCAGCGGTGCTGTGGGCAGGCTCAATGCCGCCAGCCGCGCCGCACCTCGAAGAAACTGCATTCGCCGTCGCCCAGGCCCTGCATGCCGGCCTCGGTGGCGGCGCGCGCAGCCTTCATCCAGCGGGCGAAGGCGAGCTTGGCGTCGTCGCTGATTTCTTCAGGGGGCGTGTCTTCCAGGCCCTCTACCAGGTACAGGGTTTCACTGACCTGCTCGGCGCTGCCGAGCTGGCGTTCGAGCACGCGGGCATAGCGTGCCTCGGCCTTGTTGCGTTCCTGCTCGGGCAGGTTGGGGTAGTCACACAAGGTGACGGTGAAGGCGGCTTCTTGCATGTCCATGGTTCACGAGGTGAGGATGATGACTGGCGAAATATACAGTATTAACTGGCTGCACATCCAGTATTTTTCCGGTGTTTTTTTACAGTGTTATCCCGGTGGGGTCGCTGCCGGGCAGCGGCTGCAGCCATGCGGCCACAATCGCCTGCAAGGAGAAAACCATCGCCATGACGAATGAAACGACCACGGGCAGCCCGGCCTGGGACCCCGAAGCCACGGGCCATGCGCTGTTTGCCACGCGCGTGGGGCCCTGCGGCGTGGCCTGGGGCGCCTGCGGCCTGGTGGCCTTTCAGTTGCCCGAGGTGGACGGCCCGGCCGCCACGCGCACGCGCATGCTGCGCGGCGTGCAATTGCGCAGACCGGGCAGCTACGCCGCAGCGGCGCGGGCCGAGGACCTGCCGGCCAGCGTGGCACAGGCCATCGCCGGCGTGCAGGTGCTCATGGCGGGCCATGGCGAATGGACCTTGGAGCCTTCCGCGCCCAGCGCACAGCAGTTGCGTGACGGCCCGGTGCTGCCCGATCTGCGATCACGGCGCATGCTGCCCGCAGGCGAGGCACTGCCGGATCTGGCCGGGCTGGCGCTGGACTGGCACGGCGTGTCGGACTTTCACCGCCGTGTCTATGACCTGACGCGCGCCATTGCACCCGGCCATACGCGCACCTATGGCGAGATCGCGCGCGAGTTGGGCGAGGTGGGCCTGTCGCGCGCCGTGGGGCAGGCGCTGGGCCTCAACCCTTTTGCGCCCGTGATTCCCTGCCACCGCGTGCTGGCTGCCGGCGCCCAGCCGGGCGGTTTTTCGGGCGGCAGCGGCGCGCTGACCAAGCTGCGCATGCTGGAGATCGAGGGTGCGGCCTGGGGCGGCACGCGCTCGCTGTTCGGGGATTGACGGGCCGGACACGCATGTGACATGCGGCACGGCGGGGCGGCTTGCACAATCGCCGCTGCAGGCTGTTCCGCTTGGGGATGGCCGCCCTCCATTCCAACCATGACCGGAACACAAGACCCGGCGCAGGAGACAGACGAATGACTCGCAATGTGCAGCAACTTTTCGACCTCACCGGCAAGACGGCCCTGGTGACCGGCGGCTCGCGCGGCCTGGGCCTGCAGATGGCCCATGCGCTGGGTGAGGCGGGCGCCAGGATCATGCTGAGTTCGCGCAAGGCCGCCGACCTGGAGGAAGCCGCTGCCGAGCTGCAGGCCGCAGGCATCGACGCCCGCTGGATCGCCGCCGACTGCGCCAACGAGGCCGACATCGAGCGCCTGGCCGCCGAGACCCTGGAGCGCCTGGGCCAGGTGGACATCCTCATCAACAACGCAGGCGCCAGCTGGGGCGCGCCGGCCGAGGAGCACCCGGTGGCTGCCTGGGACAAGGTGATGAATCTCAACGTGCGCGGCTACTTCCTGCTGAGCCAGCAGATCGCGCGGCGCAGCATGATCCCGCGCAAGACCGGGCGCATCATCAACCTGGCCTCCATCGCAGGGCTGGGCGGCAACCCGCTGGGCATGAAGACCATTGCCTACAACACCTCCAAGGGCGCGGTCATCAACTTCACGCGCGCGCTGGCCGGCGAGTGGGGCGTGCACGGCATCAACGTCAACGCCATCTGCCCGGGCTTCTTCAAGACCAAGATGGCCAGCGTGCTGATCGAGACCCTGGGCGAGGACGAGATGAAATCCCACGCCCCGCTGCGCCGCCTGGGCGACGACGAAGACCTCAAGGGCCTGACCCTGCTGTACGCCAGCGACGCGGGCAAGCACATCACGGGCCAGTGGGTGGCCGTGGACGGCGGCGTCAGCGCCCTGGTGGGCGGTTGAGCCGCAGCGGCGCTGCTGCCGAGGTGACAGTTTTTCCCGCAGATCGTGCCGCCGCGCGCCATGGTGCCTTCGGGCGCCCTTATGCTCGCCTGCATTGCGATCTGAACTGGAGAATTTCGTGCTGGATTTTGGCCACCCCATCCCCTTTGTCGACCACCTGGGTTTCACCCTGCACCGCATGGAGGACGGGGAGTCCGAACTGCGCTTCGAGGCGCGTCCCGAGCACCTGAACACCTTTGACGTGACCCACGGCGGCGCCACCATGACCCTGCTGGACGTGACCATGGCCGTTGCCGCGCGCAGCCTGCAGCGCGACATGGGCTGCGTGACCATCGAGATGAAGACCAGCTTCATGCAGCCGGCGCGCGGCCCCCTGGTGGCCAAGGGCGTGGTGCTGCACCGCACGCGTTCCATGGCCTATACCGAGGCGCGCGTGTTCGATGCCTCGGGCCGGCTGTGCAGCCATGCGACCGGAACGTTCAAGTACATGCCGCGCGTGGCCAAGCCGGCCGCCGCCGAGACAACCCTCGCCACGGACTGATCCGCACGGCGAATCTGCCAGATACCCAATGCCACACGCCAGCCCCGGCAGCACCGGGAACTGGTTCCATTGTTTGTGATGCCACCGGAGGTTTTCCCATGCCCGTGAACCAGCAGATCCTGCTCGACAACCGCCCCGAGGGCGAAGCCGTGGAAAGCAATTTCCGCCTTGCCAAGACCGAGACCCCCGCGCTGGCCGAAGGCCAGGTGCTGGTGCGCCACCACTACCTGAGCCTGGACCCCTACATGCGCGGCCGCATGAATGACAGCAAGAGCTACGCCCAGCCGCAGCCGCTGGGCGAGGTCATGATCGGCGGCACCGTGGGCGAGGTGGTGGAAAGCCGCCATCCCAAGTTTGCGGTGGGCGACAAGGTCGTGGGCATGGGCGGCTGGCAGGAGTACAGCGTGGTCGATGGCGATGCGCCCGGCATGCTGCGCAAGGTGGACACCACCCATGTGCCGCTGTCGCACTACCTGGGCGCCGTGGGCATGCCCGGCGTGACGGCCTGGTACGGCCTGGTCAAGATCATCGCCCCCAAGGCCGGCGAGACCGTGGTGGTCAGCGCCGCCACGGGCGCCGTGGGCAGCGCCTTCGCGGCCCTGGCCAAGGCACGCGGCTGCCGCGTGGTGGGCATTGCGGGCGGACCGGAGAAGTGCCGCTACGCCACCGAGGAGCTGGGCTTCGACGCCTGCATCGACTACCGCGAGCACCCCGACACCAAGACCATGGCCAAGGCGCTCAAGGACGCCTGCCCGCAGGGCATCGACGGCTACTTCGAGAACGTGGGCGGCTACATCCTCGACGCCGTGCTGCTGCGCACCAACGCCTTTGCGCGCATCGCGCTGTGCGGAATGATCGCCGGCTACGACGGCACGCCGCTGCCCATGACCAATCCCGCTCTCATCCTGATCAACCGCATCCGCATCGAAGGCTTCATCGTCAGCGAGCACATGGAAGTCTGGCCCGAGGCGCTGCAGGAACTGGGCCGCCTGGTGGGCACCGGCAAGCTGCGCCCGCGCGAGAGCATTGCCGAAGGCATTGCTTCCGCACCTTCCGCTTTCCTGGGTCTGCTCAAGGGCAAGAACTTCGGAAAGCAACTCGTCAAATTGATCTGAACCACCACAAAAACCAGGAGACAAGGGAATGATCAAGAACTTCAAGGGCAAGACGGCGGTGCTGACGGGCGCAGGCTCGGGCTTCGGCCTGGAGTGCGCGCGCATCGGCGCGAAGCTGGGCATGAACCTGGTGCTGGTCGATGTGCAGCAGGAAGCGCTGGACAGGGCCGCCGCCGAGTTCGAAGGGCAGGGCGTGCGCGTGCTGGCGCGCCGCGTGGATGTGTCCGACGCAGCCCAGATGCAGGCCCTGGCCGATGAGGTGCGCCAGCAGTTCGGCGCGCCGCACTTCGTGTTCAACAACGCAGGCGTGGGCGCGGGCGGGCTGGTCTGGGAGAACACGCTGGAAGATTGGCAGTGGGTGCTGGGCGTCAACCTCTGGGGCGTGATCCATGGCGTGCGGCTGTTCACGCCCATGATGCTGGAGGCGGCCAAGGCCGACCCGTCCTTCGAGGGCCACATCGTCAACACGGCCAGCATGGCCGGCCTGCTGGCGCCGCCCAACATGGGCATCTACAACGTCAGCAAGCACGCGGTGGTGAGCCTGACCGAGACGCTGTACCAGGACCTGGCCCTGGTCTCCGACCAGATCAGCGCCAGCGTGCTGTGCCCCTTCTTCGTTCCCACGGGCATCAGCCACAGCGAGCGCAACCGGCCCAGCCATCTGGCCGCCCAGCCGCTGACGGCCAGCCAGAAGATCGGCCAGGCCATGAGCGAGAAGGCCGTGGGCTCGGGCAAGGTCACGGCCCCCGATGTGGCGCAGAAGGTCTTCGACGCCATTGTGGCCAACCAGTTCTACATCTACAGCCATCCGCAGGCGCTGGGCTCGGTCCAGACCCGCATGGAGGATGTGGTGCAGGGGCGCAACCCCACCGATCCGTTCGCGCACAAGCCCGAACTGGGCGCCAGCTTGAAGGCCTCGCTGCGCGCGGCCTGAGCGTCAGTCCTCCTCGTCCGGGTCCGGCCTGTGGGGGGCCGGCCTGGCGGGAGCCTCGGCCTTTTCATCGGGCGGCGCGGAGGGCAGGGGCCGCACCAGCCGCACCATGAGCTGGTTGCCGCGCCCCATGTCGGGCCGCGTCTCCAGGCTGTCGAGGTCAATCGCCCAGGCCTGCTGGGCCGACAGCTGCGTACCGGCGCTGCCCGAGATGTTGCTGTAGTTGTAGGGATTGACGGGCCGCGCGTTCACCGCTGCCGTGCCCGTCCAATGCCAGCCACGCGGTGCGCCCGGGAACAGCTCGGGCGACAGGCCTTGCGGCCGTATATCGCGCGAGATCAGCCGGCGCATCTCGTTGACGCGCGGCAGCCGCCAGCGCACGCCGTCCTGCTTGGCCCGTTCGGCGGCCAGGGCCTGCGCCTGCTTGTGCGTGAACAGTTCAGGCAGGCCCGTGCAGGTCTTGCCATTCCACTGCATGCCTTCCACGCAGCGCGGCCACAGCAGGCGGGCGCGCCGGTCGATCACGTCGCGGCCGTCTTCGGATACTTCCAGCACAGGAGCGGCGCCGGGCCTGGGGCTGCGCTGTGCCTCCTGCTGTGTCTCTCGCTGCGCTGCCTGGGCAGGACCCAGCGTGCAGACACCCAGCAGCAGGGCGGCGAGCAGGGGCCCTGGCAATGCATTCAGGGCCGGTGGAAGGGAAGGCAGGGATGGGCGCATGGTGTGTTGCAGTGGCGATGGCGATGGCTGTTGCAGCGATGAAAAGGTGGGTTGGCCTCTTGGGTGGCAATCTCGTTTCAGAGCGTAACAGGATTGCGGGCTTCTGAATTTGTGCCACGGCAAGCCGCCACCGTCAGGTGCGCGGGGCTGCCTGCCCAGGAAATGTGAGCAGCCTCCTGCAGCCCCGCGCGCTTGCCGCCACAATGGCGCGTCTATGTCTGCGTCTATGCCTTCCTCTTCTCCCGCTTCCCCTGATTCCCACACACTGCGCCTGGTGCTGATCCTGGGCCTGCTCTCGGCCATCGGTCCGTTTGCCATCGACATGTACCTGCCCGCGCTGCCCCAGATCGGCAGCAGCCTGGGTGCCCAGGTGGGCGCGGTGCAGGCCAGCCTGACGGCCTTCTTCCTCTCGCTGGGCGTGGGCCAGCTGCTGTACGGGCCGGTCTCGGACATGGTGGGGCGCAAGCCGCCGCTGTACTTCGGCCTGACCGTGTTCGCGCTGGCCAGCGTGGGCTGCGCCATGGCCACCAGCATCGAGACGCTGGTGGTGCTGCGCTTCATCCAGGGCCTGGGCGCGGCCGCCGGAATGGCCGTGCCGCGCGCCGTGGTGCGCGACCTGCACACCGGCCACGCGGCGGCCCGCATGATGTCGCTGCTGATGCTGGTGTTCAGCGTCTCTCCCATCCTGGCGCCGCTGGCCGGCAGCGGCGTGATTGCCGTGAGCAGCTGGCGCGGCGTGTTCTGGGCCGTGGCCGTGGCGGCCGTGATCGGCCTGGTGGCCGTGTTCATGGGCCTGAAGGAAACGCGCGGGGCCGCCGCGCGGCTGGACAGCAGCGTCGCCGGCGCACTGCGCGCCTACGGCGTGCTGCTGCGCGACTGGCATTACCTGGGCCTGGTCTTCATCGGCGGCTGCGCCATGGCGGGCTTTTTCGTCTACCTGGCTGGCTCCCCCTTTGTGCTGATCAACTACTACGGACTGAGCTCCACCCAGTACAGCCTGGCCTTCGGGCTGAACGCCATCGCCTTCATCGGCGCGGCGCAGTTCACGGGCTGGCTGGGCCAGCGCTTCGGGCTGGTGCGCGTGGTCAAGGTGGCGGCCACCGGCTCGGGCCTGGTGATGCTGTCGCTGCTGTCGTACTACCTGCTGGGCGGTGAGCGGCTGGCCGTACTGATCGGCCTGTACTTCGTGGCCAGCGCGCTGATGGGGCTGGTGATTCCGACGACCTCGGTGCTGGCGCTGGAGGAGCACGGCGCCATTGCCGGCACGGCCTCGGCGCTGCTGGGCACGCTGCAGATGCTGTCGGGCGCTGCGGCCATGCAGATCGTGGGCCTGTTCTCCACGGGCAAGCCCCTGCCCATGGTGGTGGGCATGGCCACGGGCGCGCTGATCGGTGTGGCCCTGGCCTGGATCACGCTGGGCGGTGCGCGTGCCCATCGCGTGGGCGCAAAGGACCATTCATGAGCCTGGCACCCGCGGCAGAGGCTGCGCCTGTCCACGATGGACTTCCGTCAGGCCCTCGTGGCCAGGCGATGCTGGTCATCATCCTGGGGCTGACGCTGTCGGTGCTGGACAGCACCCTGGTCAATCTGGCACTGCCGGCCATGGCGCGCGAGCTGCAGGCCAGCTCGGCCCATACGCTGTGGGTGGTCAATTCCTACCAGCTTGCCAGCCTGGTGCTGCTGCTGCCGCTGGCGGCCCTGGGCGAACGCCTGGGCTACCGCCGCGTGTATCTGGTGGGCATGCTGGTGTTCTCCCTGGCCTCGCTGGCGGCCATGCTGGCCACGTCGCTGCCCACGCTGGTGGCAGCGCGTGCGCTGCAGGGCCTGGGCGCTGCGGGCGTGATGAGCGTCAACGCCGCCCTGGTGCGGCTGATCTATCCGCGTGCCCTGCTGGGGCGGGGCATGGCCGTGAATTCGCTGGTGGTGGCCACGGCATCCATGGCCGGGCCCTCGGTGGCGGCAGCGATTCTGTCTGTGGCCAGCTGGCCCTGGCTGTTTGCGGCCAATCTGCCGCTGGGCCTGTTCACGCTGTGGCTGGGGCGCCGCGCGCTGCCTGCCAATGCCGTGGCCGGCCATGCAGGGGCGCGGCTGTCGCCGCTGGATGTGCTGCTCAACATCCTCATGTTCAGCCTGATCTTCCTGGGCGGCGAGCAGTTGGGCGTGCGCGCCGGCGGTGCCGATTCTTCCCTGCCTTCGGGCTGGTGGCTGCTGGGCGCGGGCCTGCTGGTGGGCGCCTGGTATGTGCGCCGCCAGTGGCGCCTGCCCGCGCCGCTGCTGCCGGTGGACCTGCTGCGCATTCCGGTGTTTGCGCTGTCCATGTGCGGATCGGTCAGCGCCTTTTGCGCGCAGATGCTGGCCTACCTGGCGCTGCCGTTCCTGCTGCTGGAGTCGCACGGCATGTCGCCCATCGAGGCCGGGCTGCTGATCACGGCCTGGCCGCTGGCCACGGTGCTTACGGCGCCCATCGCGGGCCGGCTCATCGGCCGCTATGCGGACGGGCTGCTGGGCGGCATCGGCATGGCCATGTTCGCCTGCGGGCTGTGGGCGCTGGCGGCCATGCCCGATGCGCCTTCGACCGTGGACATGGTCTGGCGCATGCTGCTGGCGGGCAGCGGCTTTGCGCTATACCAGTCGCCCAACAACCACACCATCGTGACCACGGCGCCTCTGGCGCGCAGCGGCGCGGCCGGCGGCATGCTGAGTTCGGCGCGGCTCACGGGGCAGACCCTGGGCGCCGTGGTGCTGGCCACCATCTTCACCTTCGCGGGCGGGCATGGCGGCCATGCCGAAATCGTGGCCCTGGCCGTGGCGGGCTGCTTTGCGGCCATGGCGGGCGTGTTCAGCCTGCTGCGCGTGCGCACGGCGCCTGTGCCTAAGCACTGAACAGGCCCGTAAATGGCATTGAACTTGCATGTGTCGGCGCGCTCCGACACATGCATCATCCTGGATGGACTTGCCAGGAGATTTCGGTGGCACGCCATCCGCTTTACAAACAAGAAATATGGGCACTGCACAATCGTGCGATGCCCCCAACGACTTCGCTGCTCCCATGATTTCTGACGTGCCCTTTTCGCCGAGCCCGCGCCTTGCTGCGCCTTCCGATTCCCAGCCCGGCGCAGGGCACGTACAAGCTTCCGCCTCGCCGGCCGGCGGCCGGCGCATCGGCACCGCCGTGCTGTGCGCACTGGCGCTGGCCGCAAGCCTTGCGGCCTGCTCCAAGAAGGATGCCGCACCTGCCGCCACGGCCAAGGCTGCGACCGAGGTGGGCGTGGTCACGCTGCAAAAGCAGAGCCAGCAGCTGGACGCCACGCTGCCGGGCCGCACG
Organism: Delftia sp. S65; assembly: GCF_016516495.1. Classification (NCBI taxonomy): domain Bacteria; kingdom Pseudomonadati; phylum Pseudomonadota; class Betaproteobacteria; order Burkholderiales; family Comamonadaceae; genus Delftia; species Delftia sp. S65. Next base: position 77,139 of record NZ_JACVUR010000023.1, on the reverse strand, counting down.
CGCGCCTCGCTGACCGCCGAGGTGCGGCCCCAGGTATCGGGCATCGTGCAAAAGCGTTTGTTCACCGAGGGCGCGCTGGTGCGCCAGGGCCAGCAGCTCTACCAGATCGACGCGGCCTCGCTGCGCGCCACCGAGGCCAGTGCCCAGGCGGCCGTGGCCAAGTCGGAGGCCAGCGCCCGCACGCTGGAGGCCACGGCGCGGCGCAATGCCGAGCTGGTCAAGATCGATGCCATCAGCCAGCAGGCCTTCGAGGAAAGCCAGGCCGCTGCCGCCCAGTCGCGCTCTGACGTGGCCGTGGCCAAGGCCAATCTGGAGACCGCGCGCATCAACCTCAAGTACAGCCGCATCGAGGCGCCCATCAGCGGGCGCATCAGCCTGTCCACGGTGACGCCGGGTGCGCTGGTGACGGCCAACCAGACCGAGGCGCTGACCTCCATCGTGCAGCTGGACCCCATGTATGTGGACTTCACCCAGTCCACCAGCGAGCTGCTGCAGCTCAAGCGCGACTGGGATGCCGGGCGCTTCCAGAAGGTGGAGGGCGACAAGGTGGCCGTGCGCATCCGCCTGGACGATGGCACGGACTACAGCCACCAGGGCAAGCTGCAGTTTGCCGGCGTGATCGTCAATGCCACCACGGGCAGCGTGACGCTGCGCGCCGTGGTGCCCAACCCGCAGGGCGTTCTCATGCCGGGCATGTATGTGCAGGCGCTGCTGCCCACGGGCCTGGCGCCCGAGGCGCTGCTGGTGCCCCAGCAGTCGGTGACGCGTGACCTTACCGGCAAGGCCAGCGTGCTGGTGGCCAAGGCTGACGACGTGATCGAGCGCCGGCCCGTGAACATCGACCGTGCCGTGGGCAATATGTGGCTGCTGCAGGACGGCCTGTCGGCCGGCGAACGCGTCGTGGTCGATGGCTTCCAGCGCATCAAGCCCGGCGACAAGGTGCGCGCCGTGGAGGTGGACCTGCGCGCCAAAGCCCAGGCCCGCAAGGGCAAGCCGGCCGACGGGCCGGCAGCACCTGGCGCTGCGGAGAAGGCGCCTGCTCCAGCTCCTGCACCGGCAGCGGCTCCTGCTCCGGCCGCCGGCTAAGCCGCAGGAACCCGTCACATGGCTCAGTTCTTCATCAACCGGCCCATCTTCGCGTGGGTCATCGCCATCGTCATCATGCTGGGCGGCGCGCTGTCCATCTTCACGCTGCCGCTGGAGCAATACCCCGACATCGCGCCGCCGCGCGTGACCATCGGCGCGCAGTACACGGGCGCCTCGGCCGAGACGGTCGAGAACTCGGTGACCCAGATCATCGAGCAGCAGCTCAAGGGCATCGACAACATGCTCTACATGAGCTCCACGTCCGACGCCTCAGGCCGTGCGCGCACCACGCTGACCTTTGCGCCGGGCACCAACATCGACGTGGCCCAGGTGCAGGTGCAAAACAAGCTGCAGTCCGCCGTGAACCGCCTGCCCGATGCGGTCAAGAGCCGGGGCGTGTTCGTGAACAAGGGCGGCCAGGACTTCCTGGTCACCTACAGCTTCTTCTCCAAGGACCCGGCCATGACCGCGGTCGACATCGGCGACTACCTGACCAGCAACCTGGTCGATGTGATCGGCCGCCTCGACGGCGTGGGCGATGTCAACGTCTTCGGCACCAACTATGCGATGCGCATCTGGATGGACCCGGCCAAGATGGAGAAGTACGCGCTGATGCCGTCGGACCTGGTCAATGCGCTGAACTCGCAGAACGCCCAGGTCTCGGCCGGCCAGCTGGGCGCGCTGCCCGCCGTCTCCGACCAGCAGCTCAACGCCACCATCACGGCGCGCACCAAGCTCAAGACGGTGGAGCAGTTCGAAGATATCGTGCTCAAGTCCGCGCTGGACGGCTCGGTGGTGCTCATGAAGGACGTGGCCCGCGTGGAGCTGGGCGCCGACAACCTGACCATCAAGGCCAAGCTCAACGGCCTGCCCGGCGCCGGCATGGGCATCGTGCTGGCCGATGGCGCCAATGCCATGCAGGTGGCCGACACCATCGCCGCCAAGCTGGCCGAGCTCAAGCCGTTCTTCCCCAACGAGATCGACTACTTCGTCAGCTCGGACTCCACGCCCTTCGTGCGCGCCTCCATCAAGGAAGTGGTCAGCGCGCTGGGCGAGGCCATGATCCTCGTGGTCATCGTGATGTTCATCTTCCTGCAGAACTTCCGCGCCACGATGATCCCCGCCATCGCCGTGCCCGTGGTGCTGCTGGGCACCTTCGGCGTGCTGTCGCTGGCCGGGTACTCGATCAATACGCTGACCATGTTCGCCATGGTGCTGGCCATCGGCCTGCTGGTGGACGATGCCATCGTCGTGGTGGAGAACGTCGAGCGCGTGATGCACGAGACGGGCATGTCGCCCAAGCAGGCCACGCGCCAGTCCATGCGCGAGATCACGCCGGCCCTGGTGGGCATCGGCGTGACGCTGTCGGCCGTGTTCGTGCCCATGGCCTTCTTCGGCGGCTCCACGGGCGTGATCTACCGGCAGTTCTCCATCACCATCGTCGCGGCCATGGCGCTGTCGGTGTTCGTGGCGCTGACGCTGACGCCGGCGCTGTGCGCCACGCTGCTCAAGCCGCCCGCAGCGGGCGGGGCAGGGCATGACCGGCCCATCCGCAGCGGCATCCTGGGGGTGAATGACCGGTTCTTCCGCTGGTTCAACCACCATTTCGACGCCACGGCCGCGCGCTACCAGGGCACGGTGGCCTACTCGCTGCGCCGCGCCAAGCGCATGATGCTGATCTTCCTGGCCGTCTGCGGCGTGGTCTGGCTGCTGATGGCGCGCCTGCCCACTTCCTTCCTGCCGGACGAGGACCAGGGCTTCGTCTTCGTCAACATCAACCTGCCTTCGGGCGCGGCCGATACGCGGCTGCAGGGTGTGCTCGACGAGGTGCGCGACTACTTTGCCAAGCAGCCCGACGTGGTGAGCTTCTACCAGGTCTCGGGCCTGAACGGCGACCAGGCCTCGGCACGCGCCTTCGTGCGGCTGAAGACCTGGGAGGAGCGGCCGCTGCCCAGCCAGTCGGCCTCCGAGATAGCGCACCGCGCGACCAAAGACCTGTCCGCCATCCGCGATGCGCGCGTGCTGGTCGTGCTGCCGCCGGCCGTGCGCGGCTTGGGCTCCAGCTCGGGCTTCAACTTCATGATCAAGGACATGAACGGCCTGGGCCACCAGGCGCTGCTGGAGGCCAAGGAGAAATTCCTGACCGAGGCCCGCAAGCGCCCCGAGCTCACCAATCTGCGCATGACCAACCTGGAAGACGCCAGCGAGCTGCGCCTGGACATCGACGACCGCAAGGCCGCCGCACTGGGCCTGTCGTACACCGACATCAACAGCGTGCTGTCCAGCGCCATGGGCGGCACCTATGTCAACGACTTCCTGAACAACGAGCGCGTCAAGCGCGTCTACATCCAGGGCGATGCGCCGCACCGCATGCTGCCCCAGGACATCGCCAAATGGACGGTGCGCAACGCCAAGGGCGAGATGGTGCCTTTCAGTTCGTTCTCCAGCAGCTACTGGGCCTACGGCTCGCCCCAGCTCATGCGCTACAACGGCAACCCGGCCTACGAAATGGAAGGCCGCGCCGCCTCCGGCGTCAGTTCCGGAACGGCCATGCAGATCGTGGAGGACATCCTGCGCACCCTGCCGGCCGGCATAGGCTACGAGTGGACCGGCGCCTCGCTGCAGGAGCGCCAGTCCGGCGCCCAGGCGCCGCTGCTGTACGCCATCTCCATCCTCTTCGTGTTCCTGTGCCTGGCGGCGCTGTACGAAAGCTGGACCGTGCCGCTGTCGGTGATGCTGGCCGTGCCGCTGGGCGTGGTGGGCGCGCTGGCCGCCACCTACACGCGCGGGCTGACCAACGACGTGTACTTCCAGGTGGGCCTGCTGACCACGGTTGGCCTGGCGTCCAAGAACGCCATCCTGATCGTGGAATTTGCGGTGCAGCTGCAGGAGCAGGGCAAGAGCATCTTCGACGCGGTGGTCTCGGCCGTGCGCTTGCGCCTGCGTCCCATCTTGATGACCTCGCTGGCCTTCGGCTTCGGCGTCATTCCGCTGGCCATCGGCACGGGGGCCGGCGCGGGCGGGCGCAATGCCATCGGCACGGCCGTGCTCGGCGGCATGCTGGCCTCCACGGTGCTGGGCATCTTCCTGGTGCCCGTGTTCTTCCTGCTGATCCGCAGCTGGTTCAAGAGCCATTCGCGCACCGAGGACGACGCGCCCCAGCCCACTGCCGGATCATCTGGTTCACCGCATACCGCAAAGGAGAGCGCAGCATGAGGCGCCCAACGAATGTCTCCGCACTGGCCGCAGCGGCGGCGCTGGCGGCGCTGCTGACCGGCTGCAACCTCGCGCCGCAGCACCGCACGCCCGACATGCCCGTGCCCGATACCGTGGGCAGCACGGCCGCAACGCCGGCCCAGGCCGACGAGGCCAGCCTGCAGGCCGCCGCCGCGCTGGGCTGGGTGCAGTCCCAGCAGCTGCGCGAGGTCATTGCGCTGGCCCTGGCCAACAACCGCGACCTGCGCGTGGCCGTGGAAAGCATCGAACGCGCGCGTGCCCAGTACGGCATCACGCGCGCCGACCTGCTGCCCAGCGTCACTGCCCAGGCCCAGGCCAGCCGTGCGCGCACGGCCGCCGGCATGACCAGCACCACCCAGGCGGCATCGGTCAGCACCCAGTACACGGCCCAGCTGGGCTTTGCCAGCTACGAGATCGACCTGTGGGGCCGCGTGCGCAACCTCAGCGAGGCGGCGCTGCAGCAGTTCCTGCAAAGCGAGCAGAACCGGCGCAATGTGCAGATCGGCCTGGTGGCCGATGTGGCCAACGGCTGGCTCACGCTGGCGGCCGACCAGGCCCGCCTGCAACTGGCGCGCGACACCCTGGCCAGCCGCGAGAAAGCCTATGAGCTGACGCGGCGCATGCACGAAATTGGCTCCACATCGGGCCTGGTGCTGGCCCAGAACCAGACCACGGTGGACACGGCGCGCGGCGACGTGGCCAGCTTCACCTCCCAGGTGGAGCGTGACCGCAATGCCCTGCAATTGCTGGTGGGCGGACCGCTGCCCGAGGCCCTGCTGCCCGGCGCCGCCACGCTGCGCGCCGATGCCCGGCCCGCGGCCGCGCTGCAGCCCGTGCCTGCACCGCTGCCCTCCAGCGTGCTGCTGGTGCGCCCCGACATCCAGGCCGCCGAGAACAACCTGCGCGCCATGGAGGCCAACATCGGCGCCGCACGCGCTGCCATGTTCCCCACCATCAGCCTCACGGCCAGCGTGGGCTCGGGCAGCCGCGAGCTCGATGGCCTCTTTGGCGGCAGCAGCAGCACCTGGAGCTTCATCCCCCTGGTGCGCCTGCCCATCTTCGACGGTGGCCGCAACCGTGCGGGCGTGCAGGTGGCCGAGGCCAACCAGCGCATCGCCATCGCCCAGTACGAGAAGGCCGTGCAGACGGCCTTCCGCGAAACCGCCGACGTGCTGGCCGACCGCGCGCAGTGGGACGAGCGCCTGGCCGCCCAGACCAGCATGGTCGCCGCCACGCAAAAGGCCTTCGACCTGTCCGAGGCCCGCTTCAAGGCCGGCGTGGACAACTACCTGACCGTGCTGGATGCGCAGCGCAGCCTCTACACGGCCCAGCAGACCCTGATCGGCCTGCGCCTGTCCGAGCAGCTCAACCGCGTCACGCTGTGGAAGGTGCTGGGCGGCGAGCAGGTGCAGGCGTCGTCCGCCTCGGCACCGGCGAATTCCTGAGCGCGGGCGGTGTATTGCGCAGTCCCGCAGAACATGCCGCCCCGACCACGATGAGCCCCTTTGCCAACACCCCCGAGCCGCCTTACTACGCCGTCATCTTCTCGTCGCGCAGGACGCCGGACGACGATGATGGCTACGGCCTCATGGCCCAGCGCATGGTGGACCTGGCCGCGCAGCAGCAAGGCTTCCTGGGCGCGGAAAGCACGCGCGGCGAGGACGGTTTCGGCATCACCGTGTCGTACTGGTCCACGGCCGAATCCATTGCGCGCTGGAAGCAGGATGCCGAGCACCTGGTCGCCCAGCAACTGGGCAAGGACGCCTGGTACGAGCACTATGAGTTGCGCGTGGCCCGCGTGGAGCGCGCCTACGGCAAGCGCTGAATCCGGGCCGCCTCCGCTTGCACCACGGCCTCGGCCAGCAGCGCGATGGAGCGCGGCGCGCAGCCTTCGGCATCGTTGCTCACCGTCACAAAGGCGGGCAGCCCGCGGCTGGTGATGCCATCGATGGTCTTGGCGAGGATGGCGCGCGTGTGCACATCGGGCGTGCGGATCTCGTCAAAGGGATCGTGCTTGGTTTGCGCATCGGGGTAGCCGTAGGCCCCGAACTCGCGGTTCAGGTTCCAGCGGCAGACCAGGGGGCTGGGCCACAGCCGCCGCAGAAAAACCAATTGCTCTTCGATGGGCGGCATCTTGCCGTGCAGCCCCAGGCAGAAGGTGGCGCCCGCAGCGCGCAGCGTGTCCGCCAGCTCGGGCGTCAAAAGCTCCGGGTCGCGCACTTCCACCGCGACGATGATCTGTGCGCCCAGCGGATGAGCGGCCAGCGCCGCTCGCACCGCGTCCAGCATGGCCTGCAGCCGCGCCAGCAGTTCGGTGGGGCGGCTCAGCAGGCCCCAGGTCATGGGACTGAGCTGGAACACCAGCACGCCGAGCTGCTCGCCCAGCCCTTCGAGCGTGGGCTCGACGAAGCTGGTCACGGCCAGATCGGGTTGAAGGAACACGGGGTTCAGCGACATGCCCTTGCCATCCTCGTCGCGGACCTGCGCATCGGTGACCACCGAAGGGCACTTGACCACGAAGCGGAAATCGGCCGGCACCTGGCCCGCGAAGGCCAGGTACTGGCTGGCCGTCAACGGCCTCCAGAAGCTGCGGTCCACGCAGACCGTTCGCATCAGCGGATGCCGGCCATAGGCCTCCAGTCCCTTCTTGGCGAGCACGCTTTTGTCATAGGCGCCATCCCAGATCAAACCTTCCCAGCCCGGGTAGGACCAGGTGGAGACCCCCATGCGCAAGCCCTGCGGAAGCTGGTCCGCCAGCGCCTGCCACTGCAGGGCCTGGGGCGCCAGCTGCACGGCGCCGACGGCCTTGCGGGATGCCGGCTTGCGGCCGCCAGGCGCCGCGCTGGCGGCGGGCGGGACCGTGGCTGAAGAGGGTGGGGAGGGCGGCGGTGAGGGCGGCGCGCCAAACAGATCGTCTTGCATGGGCTGGAGCATGGATTGTCCATGATGCCGCTGCGCCAGCGCAGCCCGCGTAGGCACTCAGGCCACGCAGGCCCCCGCCGCACTGGCGATGTGCCTGCAGGCCAATGTCGCGTCGCAGGCCTGGGGCGGGATCGATTGACAGAGCCTAAGGCGCTCTTGAGCAATCACAGTTTTCAGTGATTGCCACCCACCCGCTTCCTTTGAACAATCCGCACTGACACCTCACGGGCAGCTGTACCGCCGTGTCGGGGTGCCCCAAGACACGCGAAACACGCTAAACACGCAAAGGAGAGGGTGATGCTGACCATAGAACAGGTAGTGGCGGGCCCGCAGCGGTCCGTGCTCATCACATCGGAGGGCGTATTCGCCTGGGGCAATCTGGAGGTGTTGCGCACCCTGCCCGAAGGCGTGGATGCTGCCGAGGTCTGTGCGCCCGATGCCACGCGCATCGGCCACCGCAGCTTTTCCCAGCCCGTGCCCCAGCGCCTGAGCCCCCGTGGCACGCGTTGGGAGGGGCTGGTGGACGCGGGCCATTCGCTGCTGGCCTGGGCGGATGGCCAGGCCTATGCCGTTGCGCCCCAGGTCCGCGATGCCGCGGGCGCCGTGCCCAGGCCTTTGACCTTGGGCCGGCAGGATGCCGGGGTGCGGCGCATCTGGGCGGGTGAGCAGCAGGCCTATGTGCAGGACCGCGAAGGCGCACTCTGGGGATGGTCGGATGCCATGCCCGGTGCGCAGCGCGTGCAGGGCCTGCCCTCCGTGCGCAGCGTGTCCGTGGGCATGGGCCATGCGCTGGCGCTGGATGCCAGGGGGCAGGTATGGTCCTGGGGCGCCAATGCTGCGGGCCAACTGGGGCAGGGCGATCTGGTGCAGCGCAGCCGTGCGCAGCGCGTGGTGCTGCCGCAGGGCGCTGCGGCCGTGGTGGCGGTGGCGGCAGGGGCCACGCACAGCCTGGCGCTGGATGAGAAGGGGCGGCTGTGGGGCTGGGGCTCCAACCACCAGGGCCAGTTGGACCAGGGGCTGCAGGCGGCCTACAGTCCCGGCCCCGTGCGCATTGCCGTGCCTGGGCGCCTCAGCAGTCTGGCGGCGGGCCTGCATTTTTCGGCGGCGACCACGCAGGGCGGGCAGGTGCTGGCCTGGGGCTGGAATGGCCTGGGCCAGCTGGGCCAGGGCGATGCGGTACCCCGCGCGGGCTTTCACGCCGTGCCCGGCCTGGCGGCGGTGCAGCAGATCAGCGTGGGCGGCACGCATGTGCTGGCGCTGGAGCACGGCGGGCGCTGCTGGGCCTGGGGCGACAACCGCCATGGCGCCTGCCAGGGCGAGGACGGGGCACAGGCCCAGTCCCGCCCCCATGCGCTGGCCTTGCACGCCCTCAATGACCTGACCGAAACCAACGCAATCGCCGGCACGGCAAAGGAGGCCCTGTGAAGCATCTGCACCAGGAGTATTCAATGCCCGCCCCGGGCCTGAACCGCAGGGCACTGCTGCAATGGGGCGCCCTGCTGACGGCGGGCGCCGTGCTGCCCGGCTGCGGCGGTGGAGGCGGGCCGCGCGACGATCTGCCCGAACCGCAGGCGCTGCGCTCCGTCAACGGTGTGCTGGAGCTGCACTTGAACGTGGGCTATGCGTCCATGGACATGGACCTGCCGGACAGCGACATCGCGCGCTGGGCCCGCTATCCGGCCGATCGGCAGCCCGGGCGGCGTCTGGAGCTGCGCAGCTTCAATGGGCGATACACGGCGCCCACGCTGTGGCTGCGCCCCGGCGACACGCTGAAGATGTGGGTGCACAACCAGCTGCCGGCCTCGCCCCAGGGCTCGGACTGGGCGCTGCTCAACCACCAGAACAGCACCAACATGCATTTCCACGGCCTGCACGTGGACCCGCGCGAGATACGGCCCGGTGTGTTTGGCGACTACGTGGTGGACGGGCCGGATGCCGGCATCGCGCCCGGCGCCACGCGCTACCACGAGATCCATCTGCCCGACGACCACAGTTGCGGCATCTACTGGTACCACCCGCATCTGCACGGCGCCACCAATGCCCAGGTCTCCAGCGGCATGTTCGGCGCCATCATCGTGGCCGATGCGCAGGACCCGTTCCGTGCCAGCGTGAACATGCGCGAGCGCGTGCTGTTCGCCCACAAGCTCACCGTCAACGCCAAGGGCCGCACCGATACGCTGGAAGACTCGATGGAGAATCCGGCCGGCGCCTTTTTGCTCAACGGCGCCTACCAGCCCACCATCGTGATGCGGCCCGGCGAGGTGCAGCACTGGCACATCGTCAATCCTTCGTCGTTCTACCCGCTGCATCCCGTGCTCGACGGGCATGTGATGAATGTCTATGGCCGCGACGGCAACCATTACGGCGGCATCTACCGGCCGCTGAGCCGGCAGACGGCCGGGCAGCCGCTGGACATGCGCGACTGGCCCGGCAACTACATCTACCCGGGCGGGCGCCTGTCCATGGTGGTGCAGGCATCGATGGCGCCGGGCGAGTATTTCCTGCGCGCGGCCGCGTGCCCGTCCTTTCACCGGCCAAGCGGCAACGAGCCCTTCGAGGAGGTGCTGGCCCGGGTGGTGGTGCAGGGCGAGCCCGTGCAGGCTCGCGTGCCCGACCCGGCCCTGCTGCGCAGGCCCGGCGACTACACGCCCATCACCGATGCCGAACTGGCCAGCCATGGTGGCGTGCAGCGCATCCTGCGCCTGGCCGTGCTGGCCGACGACGCGGACAAGGGCGTGCGCGACCCGGCCCTGGCGCCCATGCCGGCCGGCGAGAGCTGGGTGCTGAAGGTGGGCGGCAACCGATCGGTGTTTGCAGTGGGCACCGAGGCCATGCCGCTGGGCATGTCGCCTATCCATTCCAGCCTCACGCCTGTGCAGACCGTGCCCTTCAATGCAGTGGAGGAGTGGACGATCTACAACTACAACGGCTACCCGCATCCCTTTCACATCCACGTCAACGATTGCTATGTGGTCAGGGTCAACGGCGCGCCGGTGACGCCGTTCTGGGCCGACACCCTGCCCGTGCCACCGGGCACGGGCAGCAGCGGGGCGGCGGGGCTCACCAAGGGCAGCATCACCTTTCGCATGCGGTTCGCGGATTTCCACGGCAAGTTCGTCTGGCATTGCCATGCGCTGGACCATGAGGACCTGGGAATGATGCAGATCGTGGATGTGCGGCCCTGAAAGCCGGGCTTATCCGATCGGCCATTCCCGCGCCCTTCCGGCTTCATGCTGCAAGCCCTTGAATTCATTGGACTGCAAGAAATGCTTGCATTTGCGGGCGGGCCGTGAGCGGCCCGGCCCGAATCGCGTGTGGCACACTTGGCCGCTTTCCGGATTCCACGCCACGGGGCGCCTCTCGAATGCAAAAAATCATTGGCCAAATCGCCGCAGAACTGAATGTCAAGCCGCAGCAAGTGGGTGCTGCGGTCGAATTGCTTGATGGCGGAGCCACGGTTCCGTTCGTCGCCCGCTACCGCAAGGAAGTGACCGGCGGCCTGGACGACGCGCAATTGCGCCAGCTCGACGAACGCCTGGGCTATCTGCGCGAGCTGGAAGACCGCCGGGGAACGGTGCTCAAGGCCATCGACGAGCAGGGCAAGCTGACCGATGCGCTGCGCCTGGCCATTGCCAATGCGCCGACCAAGCAGGAGCTGGAGGACATCTACCTGCCCTTCAAGCAAAAGCGCCGCACCAAGGGCCAGATTGCCAAGGAATTCGGCATCGAGCCGCTGGCCGACAAGCTGTTTGCCGACCCCACGTTGGACCCGCACAAGGAGGCCGAGGCCTTCTGCAAGCCCGCCACCACCCTGGACGACGGCAAGCCGGGCCCCGATTTCTCCACCACGTTCGCCGTGCTCGACGGCGTGCGCGACATCCTGTCCGAGCGCTGGGCCGAAGACCCGGCGCTGGTGCAGAAGCTGCGCGAATGGCTGTGGGAAGACGGCCTGCTGCGCTCCAAGAAGATCGAGGCCAAGAACGAGAACGACCCCGAGGTCGCCAAGTTCCGCGACTATTTCGAGTACGACGAACCGATTGGCCGCGTGCCCTCGCACCGCGCCCTGGCCGTGTTCCGTGGCCGCGCGCTGGAGATCCTCGAAGCCAAGCTGGTTCTTCCCGTGGAGCCCGAGCCCGGCCAGCCCAGCCTGGCCGAAGGCAAGATCGCCCTGCACCTGGGCTGGAGCCACGCCAAGCGCGCCAGCGACGACCTGATCCGCAAGTGCGTGGCCTGGACCTGGCGCGTCAAGCTGAGCCTGTCCACCGAGCGCGACCTGTTCTCGCGCCTGCGCGAAGACGCCGAGAAGGTGGCCATCAAGGTCTTTGGCGACAACCTGCGCGACCTGCTGCTGGCCGCGCCTGCGGGCCAGCGCGCCGTCATCGGCCTGGACCCGGGCATCCGCACGGGTGTCAAGGTGGCCGTGGTGGACAGCACGGGCAAGCTGGTGGACACCACCACTATCTACCCGCATGAGCCGCGCCGCGACTGGGACGGCTCCCTGGCCGTGCTGGCCCGCCTGGTCGAAAAGCACCAGATCAACCTGATTGCCATCGGCAACGGCACGGCCAGCCGCGAGACGGACAAGCTGGCGGCCGACCTGATCAAGATCGCCAACAAGGCCGACCGCCAGATCGAGAAGGTCGTGGTCAGCGAGGCTGGCGCTTCCGTGTATTCCGCCAGCGAGTTCGCCTCGCAGGAAATGCCCGACGTGGACGTGAGCCTGCGCGGCGCCGCCAGCATTGCGCGCCGCCTGCAGGACCCGCTGGCCGAGCTGGTCAAGATCGACCCCAAGAGCATCGGCGTGGGCCAGTACCAGCACGACGTGAACCAAAGCGAGCTGGCGCGCCAGCTCGACGCCGTGGTCGAGGACTGCGTGAACTCCGTGGGCGTGGACCTGAACACGGCCTCGGCGCCGCTGCTGTCGCGCGTCTCGGGCCTGTCGGGCAGCGTGGCCAAGTCGGTGGTGCGCTGGCGCGATGCCAACGGCTCCTTCAAGAGCCGCAAGCAGCTGATGGACGTGGCCGGCCTGGGCGCCAAGACCTTCGAGCAGTCCGCAGGCTTTCTGCGCATCCGCGGCGGCGACAACCCGCTGGACATGACGGGCGTGCACCCGGAAACCTATCCCGTGGTCGAACGCATCATTGCCACCACGGGCAAGAGCGTGGACCAGCTCATGGGCCGCTCCGAGGTGCTCAAGGGCCTGAAGGCCGAGCAGTTCGTGAACGAGCAGTTCGGTGCCATCACCATCAAGGACATCCTGGGCGAGCTGGAAAAGCCCGGCCGCGATCCGCGCCCGGACTTCGTCGTCGCCCGCTTCAATGACGGCGTGGAAGACATCAAGGATCTCAAGGAAGGCATGACGCTGGAGGGTACGGTCAGCAACGTGGCCCAGTTCGGCGCCTTCGTGGATCTGGGCGTGCACCAGGACGGCCTGGTCCACGTCAGCCAGATGAGCCACAAGTTCATCGAGGACGCGCGCGAGGTCGTCAAGACCGGCCAGATCGTCAAGGTCAAGGTGCTGGAGGTCGATGTGGCGCGTAAGCGCATCAGCCTGACCATGAAGCTGGATGCGGCGCCCGCGCGCCGCGACGGCCCCCGTGACAACCGCTTCGAGAGCGCAGGCCGGGGCAGCCAGGGCCATCAGGGCGGCCAGCGCCGCGCGCCCGAGCCGGCGCAGCAGTCGGCCATGGCCTCGGCCTTCGCCAAACTGCAGACCCGCAAGTAAGGCCGGGCAGGGCAAGGCAGGAAACGCGATGGCTGCGCACGCACTGGATCTGCAGACGCTGTTGACCCAGACGCTGGCCCTGCCGGCGCAGCCGCGCATTGTCGCGCTGCTGCTGCGCGAGCTGGTGCCCGAGCAGCCCAGCCTGCGCCGGCTGAGCCAGCTGTTCGCGGCCGACCCCGCGCTGGCTGCCGGGCTGCTGGCGCAGGCCAACGGCCCGGTCTTCGGCATGGCGGGCCGTGTCACCGGCATTCCGGAGGCGCTGGCCCTGCTGGCGCCCGCGCAGTTGCGACAGATCGTGCGGGGCATGCCGCTGGGCGTGGGCACCCATGCCGTGCCGGGCGTGGCCATGCCGGCCTTCTGGCGCTACAGCGTGGATGCCGCACGCGTGGCCCGCGCGCTGGCCGGCACGGTACAGGCCAGCCCCACGGCGGCCTATGCGGCAGGCCTGCTGCACGGGCTGGGCGAGCTGGCCATGCACATGATCGATCCCGGCCGCGCGGCCACCATCTCCGAGCTGGTCGGCCCGCTGGACCCGCGCCGTGCCGAACTGGAGATGCGGCTGTGCGGCTACGCATACAGCCATGTCAGCGCAGGCCTGGCCCGGCGCTGGAACCTTCCGCCGCTGCTGGCCGACGCGCTGCAGCACCTGCACGCGCCGCTGGCCCAGCCCGGCTTCGATCCCCTGGCCTGCGTGCTGCACATCGCCGCCTGGCGCGCCCGATCGCGCGAGGCGCAATGGGGCGAGCGCGCGCTGGCCGTGAGCTTTCCCGGCGAAGTGGGGGTGGCCCTGGGCCTGGACATCGACATGGTGCTGCGCCAGGACCCGGTGGACTGGATGGCCGACACGGGCCTGGATGTGCTGCTTTAGGGCAGGACCCAGGGCCAGCGTCAGTTCCGGTGCCAGGGCGCCGGCACCATGTCGAAAAGCGGCGTGGGGTCGCGCCGGTAGGGCGCGGGGCTGATGGGTGCCATGGGCTGCATGGTCATGGGGTCGATGCGTGCCAGCTGCTGCATCCAGCCAATGTCCACGCCGCCGCCCTGTGCGGGGCGCGAATAGATCAACTCCAGCATGCGCCGCGATGCCACATGGCCGTGGGACGCCGCCTGCTGGTACAGGCGCAGGGCCTCGGTGTAGTTGGCCGGCACGCCTTCACCACGGTGATAGCGCTGGGCCTGCTCCCACTGCTGCTGGGCCGTGACGGGCTGGCGCACCTGGATGTCCTGCTCGCTGGGCGAGCCCCGCAACTCCGGCGTGCGCTGCAGCCGTTGCGGCCCCTGCGCCGCAGGCGGGGCAGACGTGCCCTGGGCCGACACCAGCTGGCCCGCGGGCCGCATGCGGTCGCCCAGCATCTGCGCATTGGTCGCCGCGCTGGATGAGCGTGGCGCCGCCGCGCGGAACTGGCGCAGGGCGGCCTCGGGCTCGTCCTGCGCGAGCAGGGCCAGGCCCCATTCCAGCTGGGCGCCGGGGCTGCCCGAACGCGCCGCGCGCTGCAGCAGTTCCTGGTCGGGCGTGCCTGCCACGGTCAAGGCCTCGCCCACGGGCTCGGCCGTGGACAGCGGCGCCAGGCGCCGGGCCAGCAGCCATTCCAGGTATTGCGCACGGGCCGGGTCGGTCTTGGCCAGCTGGGCGATCCAGGGCCTTGCAGCCGGTGGATCGGGGGGCTGGCCGCAACCGTCCATGGCGCACCAGGCCAGTCCAGCGCTGGCCAGCGGATGGCCGGCGCGCTGCGCGCGCTCGAACCATTGCCTGGCCTGCGGCCCGTCCTGGGCCATGGCAATGCCATGCAGTGCCAGCAGGCCCATGACCCATTGCGCCTCGCGCTGCGTGGCCAGGCTCACGCCCTTGCCTTCGGCGCGGCTGCGCAGTTGGGACAGGGCCCGTTGCTGGGCGGTGTCGGAGGTGGATGAGATATTGCTGGTGCCGGGCTGTGCGCTGAACAGGCCGGTGGTTGCCACCCGGATGGGGGCCACCGGCGTGAAGCGTGCGGCAGCCTGCACATGCGCAGGCATGGCGGGCGTCACGCCGGGCGGCAGGACCAGCAGGCCCGCCAGCACGAGCCTGACGGACAACCGCAGCGCAGTTGCGAGCCGCTGCGCGCGGGCGGCGCGCAGCGGTTCGTGGGCGTGGGACGGCATGGCGTGTGCCTCCGGTGGGTTCGTGGACGGGGCGGTTGTCAGGCGCATCAGCGCTTGGCCTGGGCCGGAACCACTTGCCAGAAGCGGGCCATGCCTGTGTACTGGTCGGCGCCCAGTCCGCTAGCCATGGCCTGGTTGACATCCTCCAGTGTGCGCATGCCCGGGATGGCGATGAAGGCCTTGTTCTGCAGCAGTTGGGGCAGCTTGTCGCTCATGTTCTGCTCGGTGGCAAAGCAGGCCACGCCTTCCTTGCCTGCCGGGCCGGCATTGATCACATAGCCGGGGTTGGGGCTCATCCAGTCGGGCAGGCGCACGGACTGGGCGGCCGTGATCCAGCCCGAGCGGTTCACATCGTTGGGCAAGAGCCTTACCACCTCGCCGTCGGCGCCCGCCATGAAGCACGACAGATAAGAGGCGCGCGACACGGTGGCGGACAGGAACAGCTGCTCACCCGTCTCGAAGGAGGTGCGCGTGGGCGTGATGTTCTCCAGCCACAGGTCCAGCTTGCGGTCGGGCGCGGGGGCGCCGTAGCGGTAGTCGCCCGTGGCCACGGCCACGTTCTCGGCGGCGGTGGTGACCGGTGCCGCGCTCTTGGTGTTCCAGCCGATGCGCGTCATGTGTCCATCGGCGCTGACTGCCACGAAGTCTCGCAGTGCGCGCTCGTAGGTGCTGAAGTCCACCACGCCATTGACCACCATGCCGCTGTCGGCCTGGAAGCGCCCTATGGCCTCGCGCCACTGCGGGTTGCCTGCGGTGAAGGCCGGTGCGTCGGGCGGCAGATAGCCCTTGCTGATCAGCGACTGGCGCACCAGCTCCTGGTGGATGCCGGCTTCGCCTTCCTCGTACCAGTCGCGCAGCTGGCGCTGGAAGTCGGGGTGGGTCTGGTCCAGCGTCAGGCACTGCCAGTAGGGCAGGCGCGACCATTTGCCTAGCAGCTCGATCATGCCCAGCTCGACCAGGGTGCGCACGGCCGGGCCCGAGCCCTGGGCATAGTCGCGGCCCACGCTGAACTGCACGCCGTAGGAGCCGATGCGGCCGGCCAGATCCAGACCCTGGCTGCCGTTGCCGATGACGACTTCGTTGGCCGAATCCAGGCCCGGAATGATGGTGCGCGTGCGGAAGTCGCCCAGGTGCAGCTCCATGCCCAGCACGGCGCCGCTGCGGTTGGCGCTGTAGCCGGTTTCCAGGCGCGAGGCGCTGGTGCCTATGTCCACGTTGTTGCGCAGCACGTTCTGGTCCATGAAGGACACGGCGCCCGACACATACAGGGCAGGGCGCTGCAGCTGGATCTGGTTGTTGTTGAGCAAGATGGTGGTGAGGTTCTGCACCGTATCCTGGCGGGCGATGTCCACCTCATAGTCCACGTAGCGGAAGGCACTGCTGACGCGCGACATCTGGGACAGGGCGGTGACCACCATCTCCTTGGCGGCCACGGCCACGCGGCCCGTGTAGTCGGGCAACTGCTTGCTGGTGATCAGCACCGTGGGCATGTGGCTGTTGCGGAACATCCTGTCCATGCACATCAGCGAGTCGGAAAAGCTCGATATCGAGCGCACCGGCCGCACCACGGGGCGGTCGGCCGCATAGACCTTGTCCAGGTACTTGGCGTCCTTGCGCGCATCCAGCGGCGCGCAGCCCGACAGCAGCACGATGGAGGCTGAAACGGCGCTGGCGACAACCCGCATGCAGCCCTGTCTGCCAGACCATCGCTGGCGCCAAGCCCCTCGGTAGTCAGCGTGGCCGCTGTCTGCCGGCCGGGGCGCGGCATCGTGGCGGGGAAGTCCTGGCGATGGGAGGCTGTTGCGCATGATGGACCTCTGCTGGAAAACGGCGAGCCAGGGCACAGGCGCGTACAGGCGCCGGCGCCGGAAATATGGGACGAGAGTGGCGGGGCGGCCCAGAGCCTGATGGCTGGCCGCCGGCCGCGCTATCGGCAGACGTTGACCAGATCACCTTTGAGAACCACGATCTGGTCCTTGGTGGTCTGTGGCCCGTAGCGATTGAATGCGCTTGCGTTGGTATTGCTGGCAATGTCCTGCGTGCAGGTGCGCTTCATGCCGGCACTGCTCATCGTTGTGGTGGTCACCACGTCGGCATCGGTGGCGACGCCCGGAGCATTGTTCATCGACATGGCTTCATAGCGCGCTATCTTGGCCTTGATGTTGATGGGTATGTCGGTCACGGTTTCCAGCCCCGTCGATGTCGTGGGCTTGGCCGTCGGCAGCCTCAGATAGTCCACAGGCTTGTTCAGTACCACCGGGTCTTCGCCCGGAGCGGCTGCGTGGATGGAGGGCGCTCCGAGGGCGAGCCAGGCCAACAGGGCAGCCGAGCAGAGAATGGCGGCGTTATGCATGGTGGGCTCTCCTGGTGCGGAGGGCTGGGTCGGTGCCGGGAAGGCTATGCCGGTTGGCCGGGGGCCGTCCGGCAATTGCCTTCACCCGGCAGCCAGGCTCAGCGATTGTTGTAGCAGGTCACGCAGCCGTTGTTGCTGGAGATGTTCTGCACTGCGGTGGAGCCGTTGCCGGCATAGTTGACGATGCCAGAGTTCTTGGCCGCCACGACCTGAATCGACAGGTCCTTCACGTCGACTTCGCCGTAGTTGGAGGCGAGGTTGTTGACGGCTACGGCGCCCCAGCCATTGGCGACGTTCATGATGCCGGTTCCCGAGGCTGCCACGATCTGCAGAGAGCTGCCGCCGTGGTCGATGGTTACATTGCCCGCATTGCTGGCCAGATTCTGGGAGGCCTTGCCGCCACCCGTTGCCATGTTCAGCACCCCGCTTCTGTTCAGCACCGTGACCTGGACGCTGGGTCCGTCGATTTCGATCTTGGAGCTGCTGCTGTAGCGGTTGTCTTGATCTGCCATGGCGGCGGTTGCGATCAGGCACAGGGAAAGAATTGCAAGCGATTTCATGATGGCTCCTTGGAAGAATCGGACTATCAGGAAGAGGTGTGTAAGCACCCGTTTTGCAGACACTTTGCGGAGGTTTCCGGCTTTGTCTCCCTGGACCCCTGCTCGTTGTCTGGACTCCAATGTGCTCGGGGAGATCCGTCCATTCCATCTCTTGTCCGGGGTAGCCATGAGCGCTGATCCACTTGCCGGGTACTTACCCACCCAAGCCGTTTGCAGGCAGGCTGCATCGCGTTAAAACGGCAGCCGTGCGCGATGAATGGATCTGGGTAGTTTCAAGGTGTAACGACAGAAAATTTACGGTTGCAGCTTTGCTTGGGGTCGCCGTTTCGGCGGGTGCGGGGTCTTTTGGGCAACCTGGTGTATCGAAGTGCACGCAACTGAGGCCGGCGGCGGCAACAAAGGCAGGATCGACCTTTGTCACAGGGCGGGATTGAAGGCGCGGTGCGCGGTGTCTGGATCGGCAAGATCTGCCGGACCGGCGCTCAGGAAACTCCGTAGTCGATTCCTCACACAAAAGTGTTAATTTGTAATCTACGCAATCTTTCACAAACTTCGTCAAAGATTGTGGATATCGGTTGCGATTTCTCTTAATGTGGAAAGGCAAGTCTGTGATCGGTTGCGTCATACACATGGCGTGACATTTGAGGAGAGCAGCATGAATCCATCCGACGTTCCCGCCGATGCCCGACCCCTGATCGCCGAGTCCCCTCGCGCCCAGGGCATGCTGGGCACAGGTCTGAGCTCTGCCATGTGGCCCGACTACCTGGCGGGCCAGCCCGACAAGCCCGTGCGGGTGCTGCTGGTGGACGACGATGCCCATATCCGCATGGTCATTGCGCAGGAAATCATGAACGACCCGCGCACTCTGGTCGTGGCCCAGGCCGGCAGCGTGCGCGACGGGCGCAAGGCCATCCGCCAGCATGAATTCGACGTGATGCTGGTGGACCTGAACCTGGGTGACGGCGAGGGCTTCGAGCTGCTGGACATGATGAAGACCGTGCGGCCCACGGCCGAGGCCGTCATCATCTCCGTGATGGAAAACGACGAACAGGTGCTGCGCGCCTTCGAGCTGGGCGCCACGGGCTACCTCGTCAAGAATTCCTGGTTCGGCAACTATCCGCAGGCCGTGCTGCAGGTGGCCAATGGCGGCGCATCCGTCACCCCCAGCCTGGCGCGCAGGTTGCTGCAGCGCTTCGACAAGACCCAGGGCGCCGAGCCCAAGCGCCGCACGCCCGACGAGGCAGACCGCCTGTCCACCCGCGAGCGCGAGGTGCTGCGCATGGTCGCCAGCGGCTATACCAGCGCCGAGATCGGCTCGCGCCTGATGATCAGCGCCATGACGGTCAACACGCACATCAAGAACATCTACCGCAAGCTGCAGGTGCGCACACGCGCCCAGGCGGTACGCTTTGCATCGCTGCGCGGCCTGTTCTGATCCTGGGGCGGCGTCCTGCCCGCAGCGGCCTGCCGCCGCCCGGGCCATGGCGGCCGCGCCTGGCACGGCTTGGCCATGAAAGATCCCCTTCGCACGCTGGCCATCTGCCTGGCCCTGGGCCTGCTGCAGATCCTGGGCCTGTGCGCCTGGCTATGGCAGGCGGGCGCCAAGGCCCCGCCGTGGCTGAGCCTGGCCAGCCTGGCGCTGCTGGTATCCACGGCGCTGCTGTGCGCCATGGGCGCCCGGCGACTGCACAGGCTGCTGCTGTGGCGGCGCCGGCGCAGTCCCCGGCCCTCGCGCGAAGTGCAGGCCGAGCGCCGGCGCATTGCCGCCGACCTGCACGACGGCGTGGGCGGGCTGCTGGTGCATGCCATGGCCTTGCTGGACCCGCGCGAGACCCGCCAGCGCCAGGCGCAGGAATTGCTGGAGCAGGGCTTGCTGGACCTGCGGCTCATGGTGGATGCCATGGACGCCATGGAAGACGCCTTGCCCGTGCGGCTGGCGCGCCTGCGCCACCGGCTGCAGCCCGTGCTGGACCGGCGCGGCATGCGCATCTGCTGGAGCGTGGCCGATCCGCATGCCGCCGCCGGGCTGCGCGGGGTGCCGGACCTGCCCGACCTGCCAGACCTGCCAGACCTGCCGCGTGGCCAGCCGTCCCAGCAGTTGCTGGCCATCGCCCAGGAGGCCGTGAGCAATGCGCTGCAGCATGCGCGCGCCACCACGCTGTGGCTGGTGCTGGAGCCGGTGGATCGTGCAGATGCTGCAAGCCCTGGCCGCGATGCCCGGCGTGCATTGCACTGGGAACTGCGCGTGGAAGATGACGGCTGCGGCCTGCCGTCCGACCCTGGCCCTGGCCCTGCGCAGGGTGCCATCCCGCCTGGCCTGCAGGGCATGGGCCTGGCAGGCATGCATCGCCGCGCCCATGCCATCGGGGCTGTGCTGGACATCCTGCCGCGGGCCGGTGGGGGTACCGTGGTGCGTGTGCGCTGGTGATCGGGCCGATGCGCCGGCGGCAACGGCGTTCCGGCAATTGCGGTGCCCGCTGACAGGGCAGGCCTGCGGCGCGCTGTGCAATCCCCCGATATGCGGATGTGAGGCAGTATCCATACCTGCATCCAAGCCCTGACATCCCGTTTCCATGAACCCACATTCCGACCCTGCGCCGTCGCCTTCACGGCAGGCCCTTCCTGCCGCCGCCGAAGGCGGCAATGCTGCCAATGCAGCCGCTAATTCCGCCGCCCATGCCGCCACCCATGCCGATTTCGCACGCAGCGTGCGTTCGGCACTGCCGGGCCTGGCACAGCTGGCCGACATGGTGCCTGCGCTGCGCCTGCTCACCGGGCTGCTGGTGGCCAGCATCGTCATTGCCGGCCTGTATTTCGGCCAAGGGCTGCTGATTCCGCTGGCGCTGGCGCTGTTGTTCGGTTTTTTGCTGGATCCGGCCGTCTCCCGGCTCAAGCGCTGGGGCATGCCGCGCATGGCGGCCACGCTGCTGGTGGTGGTCATGGCGCTGGCGACGCTGGCAGGAATGGGTACCTATCTGGGCAGCCAGGTGCAGCAGCTCAGCGCCGATCTGCCCACCTACCAGAACACCATCCGCGACAAGCTGCGCAGCCTGCGCAGGAACGCCAACATGCCCAGTGCCTGGGACGGCGCGCTGCGCACCTATGACACCGTGGAGCGCGAGATATCGCGCGGCGCCACCACGCCCCGCGTGCAGAAGGTGGAGATCCAGTCGCCCGAGCAAAAGCCCACGGCGCGCATGCTGCAGTGGCTGGGCCGCGTGGCCGAGCCCGTGACCATGGCCGGCATCGTGCTGCTGTTCGTGATCCTCATCCTGCTGGACCGCGATGACCTGCGCGACCGGCTGCTGCGCCTGATGGGCGGCAACCTGCACGTGGCCACCGACGCGCTGGACGAGGCCTCGCAGCGCATAGGCAAGTACCTGCGCATGCAGTTCGTCGTCAACATCACCTACGGACTGCCCATGGCGGCGGGGCTGTGGTTCATTGGCGTGCCGGGCGCCATTCTCTGGGGGGTGCTGGCGGCCATCATGCGTTTCGTGCCCTATGTGGGGGCCATGATCTCGGCCGCCTTCCCGCTGGCGCTGGCCTTTGCGGTGGATCCGGGCTGGCAGATGCTGCTGATGACGCTGGGGCTGATCATGGCGCTGGAGCTGATCAGCAACAACCTCATCGAGCCCTGGCTGTATGGCAGCAGCACGGGCCTGTCCACGCTGTCCATCATTGCGGCCGCGACCTTCTGGACGGCGCTGTGGGGGCCGATAGGGCTGATCCTGTCCACCCCGCTGACAGTCTGCCTGCTGGTGCTGGGGCGCTACATCCCGGCGCTGCAATTCATGGAAGTGCTGCTGGGCAGCTCGCCCGTGCTGGGGCCGGCCCAGCGCCTGTACCAGCGCCTGCTGGCCGACGACGTGGAAGACGCGGTCACGCTGGCGCATGAACTGGTGGACGCAAGGCTGCCGGCGCGCGCCTCGGCGGACGAACGCTCGGCCGCAGTTGCCGGTTTCTATGACGAGGTGGCCATCCCCGCACTGCGCCTGGCCACGCAGCAGCACCTGGAATCGGCCACGGCCGAACACCGGCTGCGCCTGTCCAGCGGCATGGATGCCCTGATCGAGGAACTGCGCGAAAGCCATCCGCCGCCCGCTTCGGCCCTGGCCACACGCGCCCTGCGCATCCATTGCGTGGGCGCGCGCTGGGAGGTCGATGCCCTGGCAGCCGCCATGGTGGCGCACAGCGAGGCGCTGCGCGGCCACGTGGTCAGCTGCTCGGACTGGGCCCTGGCCGCCGACCCGCAATGGCGCCAGCTGGGACCGGGGCAGGGCGGCCTGCCGCAAGGCCACGCAGGAGCGCAGGCCCTGGCCGAGGCGCAGTTGCTGGTGCTGTCCGTCTTCAGCACCCAGCCCCAGACCGTGGTGCGCCAACTGATGCGCCGCGTGCGCCGCCATTGGCCGCACCTGCGCGTGGTGCTGGCGCTGTGGAATGCGCCGGCCGTGGTGTCCGACCCCGAGTTCGCGCGCCGCTGCGGCGCCGCCGCCTGCGTGTCCGGCCTGCGCGAGCTGCAGTTGTGGGTGGACGCCTTGCGCCTGCCTGACGCGGCAGGCCAGGGCCTGGCCGCGCCCATTCCCGATGACGATGAGCAGCGCGTGCGCCAGCTGCACGACAGCGGCGTGCTCGGGCCCGGCCTGCCGCCGCTGTACCACGAGGCAGCCCAGCAGGCGGCCAATGCCTTCGATGTGAAATGGGCCCAGGTCTCATGGGTCGATGCCGACCGCGTGCACACGCCCGGCAGCCTGCTGGTGGCGGACCAGGGCGACCCGGCTTCCGCCGGCATGCCGCGTGCGCAGTCCATCTGCTCCTATGTGGTCCATGGCGGTGACGCCCTGGTGGTGCATGACGCCGCGCGCGACCCCCGATTTGCCGGCAACCCCGCGTTGCAGGCCATGCGGCTGCGCTTTTACGCGGGCGTGCCGCTCAAGAACCGCCACGGCACGGTGCTGGGCAGCTTTTGCATCATGGACGACGCGCCGCGCGAGGTCTCGGCGGCCGATCTGGAACTGCTGGGCGTCATGGCCGAGCAGTTGATGCAGAACGTGGAGGTGCGCCGGATGATGGAAGCTGGCGCTGCACCGGCTCCGGTGCAGACTCCTGCACAAACTTCGGCGCAATTGACCTCCCAAACGACACCCCAGCCACCATCGTCGTCACCATCGACAACACCCCAGCCGAGTGCTGGCGGCTGAGTCCCGCTTACAGCGAGGTGGCCAGCATCTGCTCGTAGTCGTCGGCGCTGGCCAGGCGCGGGTTCGTGCCGTGGCAATGGTCCTTGAGCGCGCCGCCGATCACGGCCGCGAACTGCGCGCGCTCCACGCCCATGGCGGCCAGGCCCGTGGGCAGGCCCAGGCGGGCGTTCATGTCGCGTATGGCTTCGGGAATGTCGCTGCCCGAGTCCAGGCCCATGGCGTGGGCCATGCGCTGCAGGCGCTGTTCGGCGCGCACGCTCTCGGCCTCGGCATTGAAGCGCACCACGGCGGGCAGGAACATGGCGTTCAGCGTGCCATGGTGCAGGCGCGGGTTCACGCCGCCCAGGCTGTGGCTGAGGCTGTGCACGCAGCCCAGGCCCTTCTGGAAGGCCATGGCGCCCTGCATGCTGGCGCTCATCAGCTGGCGGCGCGCCTCGGCGTCCTGGCCGTTGCGCGTGGCACGCTCGATGTGGGCCCAGCCGCGCGTGAGGCCATCGAGCGCAATGCCGTCGG
This sequence comes from Delftia sp. S65, assembly GCF_016516495.1. Taxonomy (NCBI): domain Bacteria; kingdom Pseudomonadati; phylum Pseudomonadota; class Betaproteobacteria; order Burkholderiales; family Comamonadaceae; genus Delftia; species Delftia sp. S65. Next base: position 53,406 of record NZ_JACVUR010000023.1, on the reverse strand, counting down.
CAGGCGGGTTGAAGGCCGCCGCCATGAAGGTCTCCATGCAATGGGCGATGGCGTCCATGCCCGTGGCGGCCGTCAGCATGGCGGGCAGGCCGTAGGTCAGTTCCGGGTCGCAGATGGCGGCACGGGGCACCAGGTGCCAGCTGTGAAAGCCCAGCTTGCGGTGGTCGTCCACGATGATGATGGCGCCGCGCGCCACCTCGCTGCCCGTGCCGCTGGTGGTGGGCACGGCGATCAGCGGGGCCACACGCTCGCTGATGCGCGGCGAGCCTCCCTCGATGGTGGCGTAGTGCGACAGCGGCCCTTCGTGCGTGGCTGCAATCGCCACGCCCTTGGCGCAGTCGATGGCGCTGCCGCCGCCCACGGCGATCAGGCCGTCGCAGCGCTGCTCCTGGTAGATGGCAGCGGCCGCGCGCACGGCGGCCTCGGTGGGGTTGGAGGGCGTCTGGTCGAACACCGCATGCGGCATGCCGCCCAGCGCATCCAGCGCCTTTTGCAGCACGCCAGCAGCCTTGACGCCCTGGTCGGTGACGATCAGCGGCCGCGTGATGCCCACGCGCTCGCACTCCTGGCGCAACAGGCGCACGGCGCCGAAGTCAAACTGGATCTGGGTGACGTAGTTGATGAAGGCCATGGTCGGTGACTCGTTGCGGGCCGTTGCGGCCCATGGTGGGGATCAGGGGGAGTGCGCCGAATCTAGACCGCGCGTGCTGCACTGCAAACAAAGCAAACCCTGAGAGGGCGCTGCGGCGGTCACGGGGGCGACAGCGCGGGCATGCGCTGCCATCGCATGGCTGCCAAGGCCTTGTGCTCGCGGCACAATGCCTGCTGCGCCGTGCCTGGTCGGCCGCACCTCGCCGGCCGCACCTCGCCGGCCGCACCTCGCCGGCCGCACCTCGCCGGCTGCACCTTGCCGGCCGCACCGAATTGCCTTGCCCGATAGTCGCTACCGAACCTGTCCCTGAACGTGCTCCTGAACGTGCCCCAGACTGAATCCTCCTCCCATGCCACGCCGCTGCCGGCGTCCCTGACCCACCAGATGCGCGATGTGCTGCGCCGCATGGAGCGCGCCGCGCGCACGCCCCTGCACCAGCTGGGCGCCGAGGGCGCACGTGCCGCCTACGAGGCGGGGGCCGGCGTGCTCGAAATTCCCAAGCCGGTTCTGCCGCGTGTCGAGGATCTGCAGATTCCCGCGCGCGATGGCGCCTTGCTGCCTGCTCGGCTCTATGCGCCCGTGGAGCGCAGCCAGGCGTCGGCCACGGGCCTGCCCGTGCTGCTGTACCTGCACGGCGGCGGCTTCACCGTGGGCAGCGTGGCCACGCACGACGTGCTGTGCCGCCAGCTGGCCCATCTGTCGGGCGCCATGGTGGTCTCGCTGGACTATCGGCGCGCGCCAGAGCACAAATTCCCCACGGCCCACAACGACGCCTGGGACGCGCTGCAGTGGCTGGCCGCGCAGGCGGCCTCGCTGGGCGCCGACCCTGCGCGCCTGGCCGTGGGCGGCGACAGCGCGGGCGGCACGCTGGCCGCAGCCTGCGCCATCCATGCGCGCGACACCGGCCTCAAGCTGGCCCTGCAACTGCTGATCTACCCGGGCACGACGGCGAACCAGGACACCGACTCGCACCGCCGCTTCGCCCACGGGCTGGTGATCGACGAGCCTGCCATCACCTGGTTCTTCGCCCAGTACCTCAACAGCCCCGCCGACCGCGAGGACTGGCGCTTTGCCCCGCTGCTGGCGCCTGACGTGGACGGCGTGGCCCCGGCCTGGATAGGCCTGGCCGAATGCGACCCGCTGGTGGACGAGGGCGTGGAATACGCCGACAAGCTGCGCATGTCCGGCGTGCCCGTGGACCTGGAGATCTACCGGGGCGTGACCCATGAATTCGTCAAGATGGGCCGCGCCATTGCCGAAGCGCGCCGTGCACATGCCGACATGGCGCGCGCCTTGGCCGACGCCTTCGCGGCCTGAAGGCCAAGACGCACCAAAGCACACCAAGACACCCCAAGACACCCCAAGACAACAGGAGAGAAACACCCCCATGCAACGCCAAGATTTCCGCACGCTGCAACGCATCGAAGTGCGCTGGTCCGAAGTGGACGCCCAGAAGATCGTCTTCAACGCCCACTACCTGATGTACGCCGACGTGGCCGTCACCGACTACTGGCGCCAGCTGGGCCTGCCCTATGAATCGTCCTTCGCGGCCCTGGGCGGCGAGCTGTTCGTCAAGAAGGCCACCACCACCTACCACGCATCGGCCACGCTGGGCGATGTGCTGCATGTGGGCATACGCTGTGCCAGGCAGGGCAATACCTCTCTGCTGTTCGAGGCCGGCATCTTCCGCGGCATGGAACTGCTCAATACCGTGGAACTGGTCTATGTGTTCGCCGATGCCACCACGCGCCAGCCGCTGCCCGTGCCGCAGCAGCTGCGCGACGTGCTCACGGCCTATGAGGCCGGCCAGAGCGTGGTGCGCGTGGCATCGGGCAGCTGGAACGACCTGGGCCGCGACGCCGAGCGCCTGCGCCTGGCCGTGTTCGTGCACGAGCAGGGCGTGCCGCGCGAGATCGAGATCGACGAATTCGACCCCGTGGCCCGCCACGCCGTGGTCTACAACGGCCTGGGCCAGCCGATCGCCACCGGCCGCCTGGTCAGCGACAGCCCCGGCGCGGGCAGGATCGGCCGCATGGCCGTGGACCGCAGCGTGCGCGGCGGCCGCTGGGGCCGCATCGTGCTGGACAGCCTGGTCGAAGCCTCCCGCCAGCGCGGCGACCGCGAAGTCGTGCTGCATGCGCAGCGCCATGCCGAGTCGTTCTACCTGCGCGCGGGCTTCACGCCGGAAGGCGAGCCCTATGAAGAGGCCGGCATTCCCCACATCACCATGAGGAAAGTGCTCACCGCCTGAGCTGCATGCAGCTCAGGCGGTGCAAGGCTCAAATCTCAGATGTCCTCGCGCAACGCGTAGGGCAGGGGCTTGAGCTGCAGCGCCACGGCCTGTGCGGCATCGGCGCGCTGGCCTTCGCCCAGTGCGGCGTGGGCCAGCAGGGGCTGGTCGGCCGAGCTGGTCTGCATGGAGACGATGGCGTCCCAGCCCCCGCCGGGCGCCGGGGCGGCCTGGACCACGGTGCCGGTGGCCTGCTCCAGGTCCTCGGGCGTGAAGACCTCCATGCCGGTGGCCAGCGGCTGCTGTGCATGGGCAAGGTAGGCGCGGCGCTTGAGCGTGCCCCGGAACTGGCTGCGGGCCACCACCTCCTGCCCTGGGTAGCAGCCCTTCTTGAAGTTCACGCCTTCCACCGATTCGTAGTTGAGCATCTGCGGCACAAAGGCATCCACCACAGGCGCCGACAGCGTGGCAATGCCGCTGGCGACTTCGCTCCAGAGCCAGTCGGCCTCGCTGAGTGCAGGGCCTTCGGGCAGGGGTGCGCCCACGGGCGCCACGCGCAGGGCGCGCGGCTGGCCTGCGGCCGGGTACAGGGCAATCAGGCTGGCGTCGCCGTCATCGGTCTTGGTCCAGGGCACGGCTGCCGGGCCCAGGGCCTGCGCGGCGGCATCGCCAGCCAGCCCGTGCAGCGTGAATTCGGCCGTGGCGTCGCTGAGCTTGCACTTGGCGCGCAGCACGAACATGGACAGGCGCTTGAGCGTGGGCGCCAGCAGGCTGCGGTCGCACAGCAGCAGGATCTCGTCCTTGCTGCGCTTGAAGCCGATGAAGCTGGCCAGCATGCGGCCCTTGGCCGTGCAGAACGCCGACAGACGCGCATGCTGCAGATCCAGCAGTGCGAAGTCGTTGGTCAGCTGTCCATGCAGGAACTGGGCGGCGTCTTCGCCGAGGGCGCGTATCACGCCGAGATGGGAAACGGAAGCAATGCCGTTCAGTAAAGGCTGGGTCATGGCTGAATTATGATCAGCCGCTCTATTGCTTGCTTGGACCGAGGTTGTGCGCTTTATCTTTCGCGCTTTGATGATGTTGCTGGTGCTGGCCGCCGTGCTGGCCGGTGCCGGCTGGTGGTGGCTGAACCAGCCGCTGCCGCTGGCCCAGCCCACGCTGGAGCTGGAGGTCGAGCCCGGCACCACGCCGCGTGGCGTGGCCCGCGAAGTGGTCAAGGCCGGCGTGCAGACCGATGCGCGGCTGCTGTACGCCTGGTTCCGCGTCTCGGGGCTGGACCGGCAGATCAAGGCCGGCAACTATGAGCTGACCACGGGCCTGACTCCCTATGTGCTGCTGCAAAAACTCGCGCGCGGCGAGGAATCGCTCAAGGCCCTGACCCTGGTGGAAGGCTGGAACTGGCGGCAGGTGCGCGCCGCCCTGGCCCGCGAGGAATTCCTGCGCCAGGAAAGCGCAGGCATGGACGACGCTGCCCTCATGCAGGCCCTGGGCCGCGCGGGCGTGGCGCCCGAGGGCCGCTTCTTCCCCGATACCTATACCTATGCCAAGGGCAGCTCCGACCTGGCCGTGCTGCGCCGCGCCCTGCACGCCATGGACCGGCGCCTGGCCGATGTCTGGGCGCTGCGCTCGGCCGACACGCCGCTCAAGACGCCCGACGAAGCGCTGATCCTGGCCAGCATCGTCGAGAAGGAGACCGGCCGCGCGGCCGACCGCGCACAGATTGCGGGTGTCTTCAGCAACCGCCTGCGCATCGGCATGCTGCTGCAGACCGATCCCACCGTGATCTACGGCCTGGGCGAGAAATTCGACGGCAACCTGCGCCGCCGCGACCTGCAGACCGATACTCCCTGGAACACCTACACCCGTGCGGGCCTGCCGCCCACGCCCATCGCCATGCCCGGCAAGGCCGCCCTCATGGCCGCCGTGCAGCCCGGACAGACCAAGGCGCTGTACTTTGTGGCGCGTGGCGACGGCACCAGCCATTTCAGCGCCTCGCTGGACGAGCACAACCGCGCCGTGAACCGCTACCAGCGCGGCCAGCAAAGCCCTGGGCAAAAGCCCTGAGATATTCCCCCAGGGCTGCTGCGCTTTGCGCAGCGCTTGCGTATCCTCTCTTTCCATATGACCACTGCAACTCCCGCCGGCCTGTTCATCAGCTTCGAAGGCATCGATGGCGCCGGCAAGTCCTCGCACATCGCGTCGCTGGCCCAGGCTTTCCGTGACCAGGGCCGCACGGTGACGCTCACCCGCGAGCCCGGCGGCACGCCGCTGGCCGAAAAGCTGCGCGCGCTGATGCTGCACGACGCCATGGACCCGCTGACCGAGGCCCTGATCGCCTTTGCCGCGCGACGCGACCACCTGGTGCAGGTGATCGAGCCTGCGCTGGCGCGCGGCGAAGTCGTGCTCTGCGACCGCTTCACCGATGCCACCTTTGCCTACCAGGGTGCGGGCCGGGGCTTCGACCTGCAGCCGCTGGCCACGCTGGAGCGCATGGTGCAGACGGGCACCGCCCCCCAGCCCGATCTGCTGCGCGAGCCCCACCTCACGCTCTGGTTCGACCTGCCCGCCGAGGTGGCCGCCGAGCGCCTGGCCTCGGCCCGTGTCCCGGACCGCTTCGAGTCCGAGCCCGGCAGCTTTTTCGCACGCGTGGCCCAGGGCTATGCGGCGCGCGCTGCCGCCGCGCCCCAGCGCTTTGCGCGCATCGACTCCAACGCCAGCCGGCATGCGGTCTGGCAGCAGATCACCCAGGTCATGGTGCGCCGGGGCTGGCTGGCCATCATGGTCGGCGGACAGGCAGGTGCGGCATGAGCGAGGCCCTGCCACAACCGGCCGAGACCGACACCGCCTGGATCGCCGGGCAACGCACGCGCCTGCTGGCCCAGCGCGGCCACGCCTGGCTGCTGCAGGGGCCTTCCGGCCTGGGCCAGTACGCGCTGTCGCTGTCGCTGGTGCGCGCCTGGCTGTGCGAATCGCCGTCGCCCCAGGGAGCCTGCGGCCACTGCGGCAGCTGCCACGCCATCGATGTGCGCGCCCATGCCGACCTGTGCGTGCTCATGCCCGAGGTGCAGATGATGGCGCTGGGCTGGCCGCTGCCCGAGAAGGCCCAGGCCGATATTGACGACAAGAAACGCAAGCCCAGCAAGGAAATCCGCGTCGAGGCCATGCGCGACGCCGTGGAGTTCTGCCAGCGCACCAGCGCGCGCGGGCGCGGCAAGGCCGTGCTGGTCTACCCGGCCGAGCAGATGAACGCCATCACGGCCAATGCGCTGCTCAAGACGCTGGAGGAGCCGCCGGGCGATGCCCGCTTCGTGCTGGCCAGCGAGGCGGCCCACCAGCTGCTGCCCACCATCCGCAGCCGTTGCCTGACCCACACCATGGCCTGGCCCGATCAGCAAGAGGCCCTGGACTGGCTGCAGGGGCAGGGCGTGGCCCCGGAAGCGGCTGCCGTGGCGCTGCGCGCCGCAGGCGGGCGGCCCGGCGACGCGCTGGCATTGGCGCACAGCGGTGGCGGCAAGGACATGGCCGCATGGTCCCAGTTGCCGCGTGCGCTGGCCAAGGGCGATGTGGCGGCCCTGGCCGCCTATGCTCCGCCCCATGCCGTGGAGGCTTTGCAGAAGATCTGCCACGACCTGATGGCCCTGGCCGCAGGCGCCGCGCCGCGCTACTTCACGCCAGCCGACCTGCCGTCGCGGCCGCTGGACATGGGCCTGCTGGCCGAATGGTCACGTGCCCTGGCCCAGGCTGCGCGCACGGCGGACCACCCCTTCAACGCCGGGCTCATGACCGAGGCCCTGGCCGCCGAGGCCCGGCGCGTGCTCATGTCCGGCCAGCCTGCCCGCCAACGCCGGGGATGAGGCGCGGGGGGCGTGGCGGCAGCGCAGCAGCGCAGCAGCGCAGCAGCGCGGCGGGGTGCTTTTCGCCACATGAAAGCCCGTCCTGTTAACCTACGGCCCTGGGCCCGGTGCCGATCGCGCCGGCCGCTCACCGAACCAATGTCTGCAAACCATCCATGAGCACCGCACCCACCACACCCCGTCCCAGCGTGATGCAACTGGCGATCAAGGAAAAGGCCGCGCTGTACGCCGCCTACATTCCCATGTTCGCCGAAGGGGGCGTTTTCGTGCCCACGCAGCGTGAGTACCGTCTTGGCGATGATGTCTACGTGCTGCTGACCCTGCCCGACGAGCCGCAGCGCTATCCCGTGGCCGGCCGCGTGGCGTGGATCACGCCCGCGCGCGCCTCGGGCAACCGCACGCAGGGCATAGGCATACAGTTCCCCAAGGACGAGAAGTCCGCCGAGCTCAAGGCCAAGATCGAGAACATCCTGGGCTCGGCCCTGGCCTCGGACAAGGCCACGCAGACGGTCTGAGTCCTGCCCCTGCCTCTGCCCGCATGCCGACACGGAGGAAATGCTCTCCGGTCGGCATGCCTGTTTCTGAACCACGAGATTCCATGTTTACCGATTCCCACTGCCATCTGAATTTCCCCGAGCTGCAAAGCCGCCTGCCCGAGATCCGCGAGGCCATGGCGGCCGCGCGCGTCACGCGTGCGCTGTGCATCTGCACCACGATGGAGGAATTCGGCGATGTGCACCAGCTGGCGCTGGACCACGACAATTTCTGGGCCACGGTGGGCGTGCACCCCGATACGGAACACATGACCGAGCCCAGCGTGGCCGACCTGGTCGAGCGCGCCGCACTGGCGCGCGTGGTGGCCATCGGCGAAACGGGACTGGACTACTACGGCATGGAAGACCGCAAGGGCGGGCGCACCATTGCCGACCTGGAATGGCAGCGCGAGCGCTTTCGCGTGCACATCCGCGCGGCGCGCCAGACGCAAAAGCCCCTGGTCATCCACACGCGCAGCGCCTCTGATGACACGCTGGCCATCCTGCGCGAAGAAGGCGAGGACGGCTCGGCAGGCCAGGCCGGCGGTGTCTTTCACTGCTTCACCGAGACCATGGAGGTCGCGCGTGCGGCGCTGGACCTGGGCTACTACATCTCCATGTCGGGCATCGTTACCTTCAAGAACGCCCAGCACCTGCGCGACGTGGCCGTCTTCGTGCCGGCCGACCGCCTGCTGATCGAGACCGACAGCCCCTACCTGGCGCCCGTTCCCTATCGCGGCAAGACCAACAATCCGTCCTACGTGCCTTACGTGGCACAGCAGATTGCGCAGGTGCGCGGCATGTCCGTGGAGGACGTGGCGGCCCTGACCAGTACCAACTTCGACCAGCTGTTCAAGGGGGTTGTCGCATGCGACTGAATGCTGCGGCCAGTGGCCGCGTGGGCATGGGCGTGGACGTGCACCGGCGCCACTGGCTGGCCCAGGCCGGCCAGGCCGTAGTGGCCCTGGCCGCAGCCAGCGGCGGGCTGGCGCATGCCAGCCAGTACGACGACTACGTGCGCGCCATCATCAGCGACAACGAGCGCGCCATGGTCAACCTGATCTTTCGCGGCTTCGACCCCAACACCCGCGACACGCGCGGCCGCCCGGGGCTGGTGGCCGCCTTGCACCAAGGCTCGCTGGGTGTCTTCGACGTGCTGCTCAAATCCCCGGGCATCAAGGTCAACGAAGCCTCCCAGCAGGGCGAAACGCCGCTGATGATGGCCTGCATCAAGGGCCACCTGGACCTGGCAAAGGAACTCATACGCCGGGGCGCCGATGTTAACCGCCCCGGCTGGACGCCGCTGCACTACGCCACCTCGGCCGACCTGCCCAAGACGCTGGACATCGTCAAGCTGCTGCTGGACAACAGCGCCTACATCGACGCCGACTCGCCCAACGGCACCACCCCTCTGATGCTGGCCGCCCAATACAGCAGCGAAGCCGTGGTGGAGCTGCTGATCAAGGAGGGCGCCGACGTCGTCCTGCGCAACCAGCGTGGCTTCACCGCAGCCGACTTTGCCCGGCAGGTGGACCGCCAGTACATGGTGGACAAACTCACCAAGGCCATCAAGGCCGAGCGCAAGACCCAGCCTTCGCGCGGAAGCTGGTAGCAGCAAGCCAGGTGGGTGGCACTGCCGGTGCCGCTGCTGTCCAGCTCAGGTTGTGTGATTCCTGCTCAATCGGGCGTACAGGCCGTCCCGCGCCAGCAGCTCGGCATGCGTTCCCTGCTCGGCAATGCGGCCGCGCTCCATCACCACCACGCGGTCGGCATGCTCGATGGTCGAGAGCCGGTGGGCGATGACCAGGGTCGTGCGACCCTGCATCAGCCGCGTCAGCGCCTCCTGCACCAGGCGCTCGGATTCGTTGTCCAGGGCCGAGGTGGCCTCGTCCAGGATCAGGATGGGCGCATCCTTGTACAGCGCCCGTGCAATCGCCAGCCGCTGGCGCTGGCCCCCCGACAGCTGGCTGGCGTTGTGGCCCACCACCGTCTGCAGGCCGTTGGACAGGCCGCGCACATGGGAGCCCAGATTGGCGGCATCCAGCGCAGCCCACAGCTGGGCCTCGTCTTCCACCCCGCCCAGCGCCACGTTGGCGGCAATGGTGTCGTTGAACATCACGACGTCCTGGCTGACCATGGCGAACTGCTGGCGCAGCGCGGCCAGATCCCATTCGGGCAGGGGCGTGCCGTCCAGCAGCAACTGGCCGCCCGTGGGCTGCAAAAAGCGTGGCAGCAGGTTCACCAGCGTGGTCTTGCCCGCGCCGGAGGGGCCGACCAGGGCCACCACCTCGCCCGGGCGCACGCGCAAGTCCACATGGCTCAGTGCGGGTGCCTTGTCCTCGCCAAACTGCACGGACACGTCGCGCAACTCGATCTCGCCACGCGCCTTGCCGGGCACCTGCGTGCCGCCGGTCTCGTCGCCCGAGCCCTCCAGCAGATGCAGGCCCCGCTCCAGCGCCGCCACGCCACGCGTGATGGGGTTGGCCACATCGGCCAGGCGGCGGATAGGGGCAATCAGCATCAGCATGGCCGTGATGAAGGCCGCAAAGCTGCCCACCGTCACATCCTGCACATTGGCCGCAGCAGCGCCCGTGCCCCGGCTTTGCCACAGCGCGATGCAGATCACGGCCGACAGGGCGGCAGCGGCCAGCAGCTGGGTCAGCGGCGTCATGGCCGCCGAGGCGATGGTGGCCTTGATGGCTAGCTTGCGCAGCTGCCCGCTCAGGCCGCCAAAGCGCTTTTGCTGGCCCTGTTGCGCGCCATGCAGACGCACCATGCGGTGGGCCAGCACGTTCTCTTCCACCACATAGGCCAGGGAATCGGTGGCCTCCTGGCTGATCTTGGTGATGCGGTACAGGCGGCGCGACAGCGTCTTCATGATCCAGGCCACGCCCGGCACCACGGCCGCCACCACCAGCGTCAGCTGCCAGTTCAGATACAGCAGGTAGCCCAGCAGCGCCACCAGCGTGAAACCGTCGCGCGAGATGCCCAGCATGGCCTGCACCAGCAGCGTGGAGCCAGTCTGCACCTCATAGACCACGGTGTTGGACAGCGATGAGGCCGACTGGCGCGAGAACAGCGCCATATCGGCCGCCAGCAGCCGCTCGAACAGGCGCTTGCGCAGCGCCAGCATGCCCTCGTTGGCAATGCGCGCCAGCGCGTACTGGCCCACGAACTGCGACAGGCCCCGCACCAGGAACACGCCGATGATGGCCAGCGGCACCGACCACAGCGGCAGCGTGCCGTCGGTGAAGCCGCTGTCCAGCAGCGGCTGCAGCAGGGCGGGGATCAATGGCTCGGTAACCGCGCCCACCAGCGTGGCAGCCACGGCCAGCGTCCAGGCCAGGCGCTGGCCACCAAAGTAGGGTGACAGGCGCTTGAGGCGCTGCGACAGGGTCAGGGTGCTGGCGAGATCAAGGGCCGCCGGTGCGGCGGACGGCGCAGGGGCCGGCGGCGGTGAGGATGGTGCTTGCATGAAGCGCGGATTTTACGGCGGGCTTGCCTGGGGCTGCCTCATGGGGAACTGATGCGGCTGCCGGGGATCGAGAAAGCCTGGGCCGACAGACCCTACAGTGCACGTTCTTACATCGTGACGCATCCAGTGTGTGTAACATTCGCACCTGTGCAAGTACCGGGGTCTTCCCGTAGATATTGATGAATGCCAATGACTATTGACCGACTCCTTTCTCCCTCCTCCCTGGCGGCCGTGCCGCGCACTTCGCGCCGAACCCTGCTGGCCGCTCTCGCCTCAACCCCCGCAATTCCCGCGCTGGCCCAGTTCCGCGTCGAAGTGACGGGCGTGGGCCTGACCCAGTTGCCCATCGCCATTGCAGCATTCAAGGGAGAAGGGCAGGCGCCCCAGAAGATCTCGGCCATCATCCAGGCTGACCTGGAGCGCAGCGGTCAGTTCCGCGCCGTGGACACGGCCGGCGTCCAACTGGACGAAACCTCGCGCCCCGACGTTGCCATGTGGCGCCAAAAGAGCGCTGACTCGCTGGCCGTGGGCAGCATCACGCGCCTGGCCGATGGCCGCTACGACGTGCGCTTTCGCCTCTGGGACGTGGTCAAGGGCCAGGACCTGGGCGGCCAGGGCTTTGCCGTCACCACCGGCGACCTGCGCCTGGTGGCCCACCGCATCTCCGACTACATCTACGAAAAACTCACGGGCGAGAAGGGCGTGTTCTCCACGCGCATCGCCTATGTGACCAAGGCAGGCAGCAACTACCGCCTGTGGGTGGCCGATGCCGATGGCGAGAACGCCCAGTCGGCCCTGTCGAGCCCCGAACCCATCATCTCGCCTGCCTGGTCGCCCACCGGCACCCAGCTGGCCTACGTGTCCTTCGAGTCGCGCAAGCCCGTGGTCTATGTGCACGATGTGGCCAGTGGCCGCCGCCGCCTCGTTGCCAACTTCCGTGGCTCCAACAGCGCACCTGCCTGGTCGCCTGACGGCAGCTCCCTGGCCGTCACGCTCAGCCGCGACGGCGGCTCGCAGCTGTACCTGATCAGCGCCCAGGGCGGCGAGCCGCGCCGACTGATGCAAAGCAGCGGCATCGACACCGAGCCGAACTTTTCCAGCGATGGCCGCTCCATCTACTTCGTCAGCGACCGTGGCGGCGCCCCGCAGATCTACAAGGTGCCGGCCTCGGGCGGCAGTGCGGAACGCGTCACCTTCACCGGCAACTACAACATCTCGCCCAGCGTCAGCCCCGATGGAAAGTGGCTTGCCTACGTCTCGCGCGTGGGCGGCGGCTTCAAGCTCCACGTCATGGACCTGGGCACCGGCACAGTGAATGCCATCACCGACACCACGGCCGACGAAAGCCCCAGCTTCGCCCCGAACAGCCGCCTGATCGTCTACGCCACCCTGCAGCAGGGCCGCGAGTCCCTGATGACCACCACGCTCGACGGCAAGATCAAGGCGCGGCTGGCAGGGCAGGGCGGTGACATCCGCGAGCCCGACTGGGGTCCGTTCCAGCGCCAGTGACAGCCGGCTTCCCCGATTTCTTTTCAGTCAACCAGTCAACTCAGCACGAAGTCCACCCGGACATACGGAGATTTTTCATGATCACCATCAAACGACTTTCCCTGGCACTTGCAGTCACCGCACTCATGGCAGGTTGCAGCTCGGGCGTCAAGCTTGACGAAACCCCGGTCACCGACGCGGGCGCCACCAGCACGGGCCAGGGCAGCGGCGCCGGCACCGGCAGCACCTCGCAAAGCGGCATCTCGGGCGTGGACCTGACCGGCTCGGCTGCCGACAAGGCAGGTCCCCAGGGCGTCAGCCGCGTCGTCTACTTCGACTTCGACAGCTACGTCGTCAAGGCCGACGCCCAGCCTCAGATCGAAGCCCACGCACGCTTCCTGAAGGCATCTTCCGCTCGCAAGGTCCAGATCGAAGGCCACACCGACGAGCGCGGCGGCCGCGAATACAACCTGGCCCTGGGCCAAAAGCGCGCCGAAGCCGTGCGCCGCTCGCTGGGCCTGCTGGGCGTCAGCGATGCGCAAATGGAAGCCGTGAGCTACGGCAAGGAAAAGCCTGCCTCCGAAGGCCATTCCGAAGACGCCTACGCGCAAAACCGCCGCGCTGAACTGTCCTACCGTTGATGAACATGCAGCGCTCCCCGATCCTGCATCGCACCGCGCTGCGTACGCTGCTGGCGGCCGGCCTGATGGCCGGCTACGCCGCCAGCGGCCATGCCGCACTGTTCGGCGATGACGAGGCGCGCCGCGCCATCCTGGAAATGCGCCAGCGCGTCGACAGCATGCAGCAGTCGCAGCAGCGCATGACCGAGGAAAGCTCGCAAACGCGCCGTGGCCTGCTCGAACTGCAGTCGCAGATCGAGCAGCTCAAGTCCGAGCAAGCCAAGCTGCGCGGCCAGAACGAGCAGCTGCTGCGCGATGTGGCCGAGCTGCAGCGCGGCCAGCGCGACATCGCCAAGGGCGTGGACGAGCGCCTGCGCCAGTTCGAGCCCGTCACGGTGACGGTGGACGGCCAGGAATTCGCAGCCGACCCGACAGAGAAGCGCGACTTCGAAGCCGCGCTGGCGCAGTTCCGCGCAGGCAGCTTTGCCGAAGCCGGCACGGCGTTCTCGTCCTTCCTGAACCAGTGGCCCAAGAGCGGCTACGTGCCCTCGGCACGCTTTTGGCTGGGCAACGCGCAGTACGCCAATCGCAACTACAAGGACGCGATCACCAACTTCCGCGCGCTGCTGGCAGCAGCCCCCATGCACGGCCGGGCGCCGGAGGCGGCACTGTCCATCGCCAACTGCCAGATCGAGATGAAGGACACCAAGGGCGCGCGCAAGACGTTGGAAGACCTCATCAAGGCCTATCCCAACGCCGAAGCCACGGCTGCGGCCAAGAACCGTCTCGCCAGCCTCAAGTGATGAACGACACGGTCTCTTCATCCCTTCCGGAAGAAGACAAGACAGCGCCTGAAGCAGGCGCTGTTTTTTCTGATGCCGACCTGCAGCGCCGCTTCGGCGGCCTGGAGCGCCTGTATGGCGTGCCGGGCGCCGCGCGCATCCGCGCCGCGCACGTCGTCGTGGTGGGCATCGGCGGCGTGGGCTCCTGGACCGCCGAGGCGCTGGCGCGCAGCGGCGTGGGCGAGCTCACCCTCATCGACATGGACCATGTCGCCGAGTCCAACATCAACCGCCAGATCCATGCACTCACCACCACCGTGGGCCAGGCCAAGATCGAAGCCATGCGCGAGCGCATCGCCCAGATCAACCCCGCCTGCCGCGTGCACTGCATCGACGACTTCGTTGACCCGGACAACTGGCTGCGCCTGCTGCCCCCGGGCGCCGACGCCGTCATCGACGCCTGCGACCAGGTCAAGGCCAAGACCGCCATGGCAGCCCATGCGCGCGCCACACGGCAATGCTTCATCTCCGTGGGTGCAGCGGGCGGCAAGCGCCTGGCTCACAAGGTCGATATCGACGACCTCAGCGCCACCACGCACGACCCGCTGCTGGCACAACTGCGCTACCGCCTGCGCCGCGAGCACGGCGCACCCAAGGAAGGCAAGCGCATCGGCATCGCCTGCGTCTTCAGCCGCGAGGCCGTCGCCCCGCCCGATGCCTCTTGCGCCATTGAAGGCGACGGCACGCTCAACTGCCACGGCTACGGCTCGGTAGTGGCTGTCACCGCCACCTTCGGCCAGTGCGCCGCAGGTTGGGTCATCGATCAACTGAGTCGCATCAAGAATTGAAGCGTAAATTTTGGTGCTAGAATCTATGTCTTCGCTAAGCAGCATCTGATGCATGCAAAGCGTGGTTCGGGTCTTTAGCTCAGTCGGTAGAGCAGCGGACTTTTAATCCGTTGGTCGCGAGTTCGAATCTCGCAGGACCCACCAAAGAACACAAGGCCCCGTAGCAATACGGGGCCTTTTTCTTTGCTATCGAAGATGTAGCAAACGGAGCAGAGATTTGCGGCCCGTGTTCCGCAATTCTGGGCGTGTTCCGCAATGCGCCCACCTTGTGGCGGATGTACTGCGCTGTCATGCCCTCCGTTGTATGCCCCAGCAGCGCCTGGGCATGGCGTATCCCGCCGTCGTCATCCACAGTGGTGGCGGCCGTGGCGCGCAGGTCCCGAAACTGGAATTGCGCCTTGGGAATGCCGGCGGCATCCCGAGCGGCGTCGAAGCGGTCGCGGAGCATGTTCTTTGTCAGCGGCTGACCCGCCTCGTTCACAAGCAGCTGCGCGGTGTCTGCTTTGACCTGGGCTTTGTACGCTTGGATCTTGGCCAGCAGCTCCTGAAGTGCGCCTGTTACCTCGATGCGCAGCTTGGCTGTCTTGCCCTGGCGGACGTGGAGCATGCCGCCGGCGATGTGGTCGGTGCTCATGCGAAGCACGTCGGCCGGGCGCTGGCCAGTGAGGAGCGCCAAGTGGACAGCGAACCGCAGGGATACTGCGGCCTTCTCCAACAGCCGAGCCATCAGGTCGTCGCCGACTACGACATCCCGCCCATCCTCCCGGAAGCCTCGCATGCCTGCGCAGGGGTTGGAGGCCTTCGTGAGGCCCTGTTCCCGAGCAAAGTTCCACATGTGCGAGAACAGGGACTTCTCCCGATTGGCGCGCACCTGGCCGATGGAATCCGGAATCGTCTGAGCCGGTAGTCCAACTTGCCTGAGGGCGCAATGCGGGGGGAGTGACTTGGCTCATGCTGGTCCAGAACACAGAAAGCCAGCTCTGTGGCTGGCTTTTTGAAGAAGGAGAGATCAGGACAGCGCACTTGACGCGCTGTGCTCACGCACGGAAAAAAGCCACTGTGGAGTGGCTTTAATTTGGTTGACGAAGGTTTGCCTAGCTAAGCATCTCGATTTATTTGCTTTTCTTCTTCATAAATCCTTCGTTCCTCTCTGGATAAAGGGTCATTCTTTCTTTTGCTATCAAGTGCTTCTATCTGAACTCCTGGAGAAAAGATACTCTTGACGGAATCCCAAAAGACTTCCCATGGGGTGCTAGGTTGTGAAAGCATATTAAACTCCAATTATCTTCCGTTGAGGTAGGGAGGAGGTGTGTCCCGCAGTTCAGCAGAATCCAAATTTATAGTAAATTCTGTGTCCCAATCGCTGATTTTTTTCTTGCGTGGTGGGTCAGGCGTCCGGAAATAGTCATCGTTAGATACAGCATGACTATCAACATCTGGAAAAGAATATTTATTTGATCGGCTAAATGAACCTTTTGTGTCTTTGACTTTCATGTGGACCTCCGGTCCTGTGTGTTGACCGAAAATGACCAACTTTTTTCACACTACTCTGATTTCCAGCGGAAAACCGTTTGGGTAACAACAATTACCTATATGTAGAAGCGGATCAGGGCAGCGAAGCCCGTCGCGAGAGGGCGCGTCTCGCGCCCCGCATCCATGCCCTCAGGAAATGTCAGGAACTGCTCGCGGTCTTTGCAAACGATCCATCTCGGGGGCTGTTATGAAGGAAAAAGACCCCTGGCAGTCTCGCATCCAGGGGCTTGGGGAGCCCTAGACTTGGCGCGCACCCCTTTGAGTGGTGTATGGGCCGGTCGTTGCTTAACTGTTGGCCGTTCTTATAAGACGCTGCTTCCGGACCTTGCGGTATCTCCAGGCCGCAGGCAGGCTTGGCTGCGCGAGAAGGTACCAAGACAGAGTGCTGCACGCGCTGCGCTCATGCTTCTCGATATGTGTACGCGGATGTAATACAGCTTCCAAAGGAACAAAGATAGGCGCCCAATGAAACTGCTCATTGGCAATTTCGTTTCCTCCAGAGGCGTTCCTTAATTTGAAATTCGGGAGAAAATGTTATGGATCAAAGAATAAGTGAGCCCGAGCTAGGGGCATTGCACGTTTGGCATGCAAGCATGGTGCTGCTGGCACGCCGTGGCGAGATGCTTGGAATTTCTGTATATGAAGCGCCTGCGATCGCAAGTCTAGCCGCACGCTGTGAGTCCCCATATCATATGCTAGTGATAGAGGTAGACGATCCTTGGGATGTGTCCACCCAAAATCGCATTCGCGCGAGCCTTAGCAGGTTTACGGCATAGGCTCGTCTGCGTTTAAAACACTCAGACTCTCGCCGTTTTGTCGTATAAATGACATGTTGCCAAAAAAATCCCTTTTCTGGTGCATGCAATAACCACAATGCTTGTGATAGATGTGAAATGGCTAATGGGCCTAGATGTTGAATTGCATTTGTCTTACAGCGCTCACCAGTACAGAAGCTCATGCTGTGTTAATGACCACACCTAGTAAAAAATCCCCTGGCCAAGTGCCCACATCCTCTTCTCGTAACAGGTTTTCTACGCGCAGGACACTCTACATCGGCATCGCTGTGGTAATTGTTGCTCTTCTGGTTACGCTTGTTCCCTGGTAGATGATCACGGCTGCTTTTGCGAGCTGTACGTAACAGCCTTGCGGGGAAGTGCGATCCCAAAAAGGCCTCTATGAAGAGGTTTAGGGGAGAGATTATAAAAACAGAGTGGTTCAGATGGATGAAGAAGAGCCCGCATTAAGCGGGCTTTTCTACGATTATCATTATATCGGTCTGTGATATTTATCCTCGCGTCCCTCTATATGTGCATTGTGCCTATTGATGTGTTCATGCTGAGAAGATGCTTGGCTGTACGACGGGGTGTTGAGATTGTTTTGAAGCTCTTCTTCGTATATTAATATATCTTCTTTAGACAAGGGGTAATCTTGCTCAGTGGTTTCCATGGGATCTAGGTGAGCTTTGGGAGAAAATACGGTTTTTATAGAATCCCAGAATTTTTCAAAAGGGGTACGAGGGAGTAAGAACATATTGGCCTCCAGTGCGCAAGCCATTTAGAGCGGGCGGGCATATCTGTCGTTCGCGCAATATGGCAGATTTAAGAGCGACCAGAGATGCTGTATTCCACCAGCTGCGCATTATTTTGTGCGGTGGATCAGGAGTGTGGGAGTAATCATCTCTTGATACGGAATGGCTATCAACATCAGGTAGCGAAAAACTTTCGATGTGGATGATTGAATCAGATTTTTTTCTTAATTTCATGTGAACCTCCGGTTTGGATCGTTGGTCAAAGATGACTGACTTTTCACACTACTCTGATTTGCGCGGTAAAACCGTTTGCGTAACAATAATTACCTATATGTAGTAGCGTTTCATGGCGTCGAAGGACATTAGAAGAGGGCGCAAGGCACTCCCTGTGCTTCCGGTTATCAGGAAATCATCAGGAAACTCTCACGGTGTTTACCTGTTCGCGTTTGTCCGGGACATCTGCGGTCTGTAGCGTTTGTCGGAACTTTCGAAGGTCCGAGATCTTCTTGTCCAGAGCCTTCGCTGCGCCCTGAGCCCTGGCCAGCGGCACATCTGCCAACACTCCATCAGCATCCTCTCCGCGCTGAACCCGGGCTTTGAACTCGCTCTCGCTGATGTGGATCCGCTTAAGGTTCTCGTGGTGGGCGTTGCTCTGGCCGTTGGCGCCGCGCGTGTTCCCGTAGAGGCGACCTGCCAGAACACGACAAGGCTCGCCATCGAGATGATGCCGTCGTTGGTGCCCAGCACTGCAGCGCGCAGCCAACCTACGTGAGCGGTTCATGGCGCTCAGGATGCGTTCGATAGTGGAATGACTTCATAGGCATCTTTTCGTCAACGCGAGGAGCGCCAAGCAGTATGCGGCAGCGTGTTGTCGTGTGGGATGTAGTGATTATTTTCATGGCTTCTCTAGTGTGGAATAAATTTCCATTAAGCTTTATC
This sequence comes from Delftia sp. S65, assembly GCF_016516495.1. NCBI lineage: Bacteria > Pseudomonadati > Pseudomonadota > Betaproteobacteria > Burkholderiales > Comamonadaceae > Delftia > Delftia sp. S65. The sequence goes on along the minus strand of NZ_JACVUR010000023.1, from coordinate 34,924 downwards.
AGCCTTCGGATAATGCCATGGATTTTTTTATTCGATCGATCGCCGCAACTACGCCCGCCTCAAAATCTCTCCATTTTTTTACGCCAGAGTGACGCATTTCATTCATTTTCTCATCTGCGGATTTAATCTCGGTATGCATTCTATTAATGTGCATCTGAATATTTACTTTGGCATCGGAGCTTGCCAAGTCATATTTCTTCTCAAGTTCTGATACCGCTGCCTTCCCTTTGGATATCTCCTTTCCGGCATTTGCTAAGAACTGCTCGCGAACCATTGCCTCGTTGGTGTAGGTGAATGCTGGCATGTCCTTCAGACTTTGTTTTGTAGCCCCCATGATAATCAGTTTTCCTGATATTTCATTAATTTCACGGATTGGAATGGCCACATCATGCTGTCCTATTCCGACAAACCCTCCTGCACTCACGATGGCATAAGTCACGTTCTTGTCAGGTGAAATAATAAGATCATCTACTCTGCCAACTTTTCCCCCAGTGTCGTTAAATATAAACTTCCCTATCAGTGATTTCTTTGCGCTCCATCCCAGGGCGGCGCTGGTGGTTTGGGAGGTCTTAACATCCATTGTGGTAGTTGATCCTGCAATTTGTGCCCTTGCTGTTGCAGCAGAAGCTAAGACAGCGGCTAATGCCAGAACGGCAAGAAAATGGTGTGAATGTTGATTTTTCATGATGAGGTTCTCCAAAACGTACCACATCGGGTGTTGGATGTTTGGTGTACGTTTTATCGCTTTTATACTTATCAAGTAGCTCTGTCTGTACGCGAACGTACAGTGGTTTTTTAACCCTAACACCCTTGATGCAGAAATTTCTCTGGAAATATTTCAAGTGTGTGCTGGCGCACAGACATGATTTTAGGTTGGACATATTATTCTGATTGTTGAATCATCTAGGAATTACCATGAAAACTGACACACAATTACAGCAAGATGTAATGGCGGAGTTGAAGTGGGAGCCTTCTGTGCACGCATCCCAGATTGGTGTAGAGGTCAAGGATGGAGTTGTCACTTTGGCTGGAGAGGTCAGTAGCTATTTGGAAAAATGGGGAGCTGAAAGGGCCGTGCAACGTGTGGTAGGTGTTAGAGCCTTGGCGATCGACATGACTGTCAAGTTGTCGCAAATGGGAAAGAGGACTGATACCGATATCGCGGCATCCGCGCGAAACGTGCTTAGCTGGACGAATTCGGTTCCTATCGACACCGTTCAGGTCCTTGTAGAAGATGGTTGGATTACCTTGTCTGGGGAAGTGGTTTGGAACTATCAGCGTAGCGATGCTGCCGACAGAGTGCGCCTCTTGCCGGGAGTGCGCGGTGTGAGCAACCAAATTTCCATCAAACCCAGGGCTTCAGCCATCGTCGTAAAGTCAGAAATCGAGGATGCCATCAAGCGTCGTGCGACTTCTGATACGAAAACGATTGTTGTTGATGTCACGGGTGGCGATGTGACGTTAACAGGGACCGTCCGTAGTTGGACGGAGCGTGATCTCGTAGTTCATTCTGCCTGGGGAAGCCCGGGTGTCCGCCAAGTATTTGACAGGATGACCATCATCTGACAATTTTGGCGAAGGCCGGGGGCATGAATCGTTGTCGCCAATTCATAGCCATTGTCGTCGTGCCTACCTGAAGCGGATGTCTGATGAATCAGAAAGGATCTGAGCCATGACCGAAAACTGTCCAAAGTATGCAGAAATAGGGTGAAAGAGGAATGATTTCGAAAACACCAGAAGCGTGGATGATTAAAAATGTGTTTTCTTTTTTGTCTATTTCAGCGAAACGGATTTTTAATCTGTTGGTCGCGAGTTAAAATCTCGAAGGACCCAACAACAAAAACGCGGAAGCCGCGCTATCGTAAAAATAGCGCGGCTTTCGTTTTATCCCCAATTGAGGAATAGAGGTCTGGGCTGCTGCCGGTTTCATCTTCCACCTTAGCAAGGTGTCATCAAAACCGGCAGTAGCTCACAACGTCAACCACATGCTCTGCACTTTTTTGGAGTAGAAAACATGAAAAATTCCATCCAAGCTCCCTGTCCTCTGTGCAGCCTGACCAGTACAGCCTACTTGGAAAACTATGCCAAGTGGACGCATTTTGTGTGTCCCTGTTGTCGTGAGTTCAAAGTGAACAAGCTGGTCATTAACATGTTGCGTGCTGAATCTGTTGATGTTCGTGAGCGGCTGTCACAGGAGGCTCGGGCGTTGACGGGGAGCAACTATCTTCATATCGCTGCAGCTGAGGGCAAGTCATTGCAACCCAAGGGGCTGACTCCTTGGCGCGCAGAGGTGCGGCAGCGGCCGGTTTAATGTTCAGCCGTCCGGTCCATGCCCAGGGTTTGCCCAGAGCGCGATACGGGCGAACACTGGAGCCATGCTTCATCTACCCACTCGGCCCTGCAGGTCAGACCTCCTAGAAGATCCTTCACGTCGTTTCTAGCTTTCTCCGCGTATCCTTCGCCGATATAGCCCAGCTTTATTAATGTCTCCAGCATAGATAAGGCCCCTGCATTCCATGCTTCCGAAACGGTTAGGGTTGTGCGTATCTCATCTGGTAGAGCTTTTGCCCAGTCATCGAATTTCATATAAGTGCCTTGTCTCCGGTGTTCATGCGGTGACTTTCAATGCGGCTTACCTGCTCGCTGAAGAAAAAAGGGCCTGTTGGCCCTTTAGATTTTTTATCCAGCAGATTTATTGCTGAGCCTGTTCTTGCTCAGACCGCTTTTTTTGCTGCTCGGGCGAGGGTTGCGGCTTGTTGCCTTGTTGCTGGTTGTTGCCAGGGGTATTTTGGAAAACGGCCATGAAGAGCTCCTTGGTTATCAAAAGCCAAGATCGGCTCCTGAGGTCTAACGATGCTCCTTTTCCTAATTTTCTGCTGTAGTCAAATAGGCTAATGATTATTTAATGTGTAAGCAGCGTGCCGAAAGGCTTTTATTTTTTAGGGTAAAAATGGACCTGAATAGGTTTCTGGTTTCACATAATATGTAGAAATGACGTTCGATCAGATCGCAATTGCCCTGCTGGGGTCCCTGGCAGCTTGGCTCTCCCAAGCCCGGGGAAAGAGCTGGCGCAAATGGGCGCCGGTTTTCGGAATGCTGGGGCAGCCGTTCTGGTTTTATGCCAGCTGGCAGGCCGAGCAGTGGGGCATCTTCGCCGTGTCGATCATCTATGCTGGCGCGTGGGCCCGGGGGCTGTGGGTCTACTGGATCTCGCCGCGGCGTGAGCATGGCACGGAGCCCATTCAACTGGTCCCCCGCCGCAAGCCATGATCTATGCCCTGCTGGGTTAGACCAAAGTGGAGATTTCTGACACCGGCGATGCGCTGATAGTGGAGGGTTCAGGCAGGCGGTGTGCTATGACCAAAACCTGCCAAAAATAGGGTGAAATAGGGTGAAATAGGGTGAAATAGGGTGAAATAGGGTGAAATAGTGTGAAAAAGGCATGATTTCGAAAACACCAGATGAGTGGCTATCGTTGCAAGTGATTGATACGAAAGGTATTTTCTCTTATGCCTATTTCGATATATCGGACTTTTAATCCGTTGGTCGAGAGTTCGAATCTCCCAGGACCCACCAAAGAACACAAGGCCCCGTAGCAATACGGGGCCTTTTTTCTTTGCTATCGAAGAAGTAGCAAGAGTGGCGTTCAGGCCGCTTTTTTCTTGGCCGTTGTGCGGGGTTTTTTGCCAACCAACGCAACAGCACTTTTCAGCGTCTTCGTCGCCAGATGGCTGGACCGCTTCGTGCTCACTGCAGACTTGTGCACCAGCACGCCGCCCATGGTGTACAGATCCACGCCGGCGTTGATCATCTCGCTGGCTGTGCTGTGCCGCAGGTCATGCAGCCGGGCATGGCTGTAGCCGGCCGCTCGCGCGCCAGCCTTGAACGCTTTGCGCGCACGTCCACGCCGCGCTGATGAACAGCCACAAGTGCCTGTGCAATGTCAGGAGCCTGGAAGGCGTAGGCCAGCACCTGAATGCTTGTCTTGGCGCTGGCGATTGTGTCCAGCACCAACTTGTGGGCGGAACCTTCGGGTGAGAACCCTACCTGCACGCTCGACTGGGCAAAGGAGGCAATCGGCAGAGCGAGCAGAGTCGCCAGTGCAATGCGAGGAAGGTTTTTCATACGCAGATAGTGCTGCGCCCGCGCTGTCTGAGGGCGCGGCGTCACTTCAATTCACGACTGAAATTTTGAGCGTGTACGCGGACGACTTGCCCTTCCGGGCGGCCGCACGATTGAGGAAGACTCGCACACGGTAGTCACCGCTGGCGGGCAAGGCGCCGGTCCAAGTGGGCCCGTCTGCCATTTCGCCGCGGAACAGCGCTTCATCGCTGCCAGGTGGGAGCACGTTGAAGTAGGTCGAGGTGGATTTTGTCTCCATCTGCACGGTCATCGTCTGCCCGGCGCCCGCGCGGACCACGTAGTCGCGCGTCTCCACCTTGTTGCCTTGGAGCTTGCCCTGGACGGTGGCGCTCGACGTGCCTTTCTTGAAGTTCACCGCAGTAGAGGGAACATCCGCCTGAGCCATCGCTGGCACTTGCACGACCGTGAGGCAGGCGACAAATGCAGCTGTGCAAATTCTGGAAAGCATGCAGGTCCTTTTTAGGAGGCGCATATCGCCCCGTTCACATACAGGCTACCAGACGATCGGGCGCATTGTGCGACAGCCTCCGACGAGCCGCCTCGCAGAGATGACGGTGCCGCCCCAAGCCTGCCACGTTCGGCAGGATGAGCAAGGAACAGAAGCAAGCCCCCCAGTGGGAGCGCATTGAGCTGGACTACAGGGGCTGGCCCCCACAACGCGCCCGTAGGACTCTCGCCACCGGAATCTTGCTCAGGGACCGACAGCCTGCAACCCGCTGGCGGGGCACCATGCAAGCTCTGAAGAAACAGGAGCAATGAATGGCGATTTCAGAAAAGATCCAGGACCTGCGCAAGTGGGATGACTCTCGCAAGGGATTCACGGGAGAGCACTGGCTGGTGCTCGGTGCTGGCCTATTGGCTTTGCGCCACGCCCGGCGCACGGAAAGTGGCATGGGCCGTGTCGTGAGTGGTGCGCTGGGCACAGCACTGATAGCGCGGGCGGTAACGGGCCGCGATGGTGTTCTGGGAACGGCAGAGCGCTTGGCTGCAAAGCCCACGCTGGCCGAGCGCCTGCAGATCGCCGCGCGCCGCCTGTAGACACGCAGACGAAGAAAAGGCCCGCAGTTGCGGGCCTTGTTTTTAGGTCAGGGCTGCATCAACGCTGGCGGCGTATGCGACGCAGGCCGAACATCGCCATCAGGGCAGACATCAGAATGACACCCCACTCGCTGAGCGTAGGAATGGCTGCAGCGCCGCCGGCTGGAGCTGCTGCCAGCACGGGCACGAGTGGGTCTGCGATCACGCCCAAGGCAGGGTTGGTATCACCCGGGCCGTTGTCGGTGATGGTGTAGGTCACCGTGGTGCGCGCACCGTTCACGATCACGTTCAACGCGGTCGCAGGGTCGAACCATCCGCCGGCTCCATCGGGCTTGCGGAACTGCACGCCTTCGGGGAGAGCGCTGGGATAGGTGAGAGTCATCGTCACAGATCCGGTGCAGTTTTCGGCGCTGAAAGCGAATTGACCGCTGGGCGCTTGGAGGTTCGGAGGGGTGGAGGTCACAGGTCCGAAGCCGCCGCCAGGTTGCAGCGTGCAGGTGGTGCCGCCGCCGGACATCGTGGCAGACGGTATGCCTGTCATGCCAGGCACACTGCCGGGCGCGCTCAACAGTTGCAGCTTGCGCGGCGTGGCTTGTGTGCTTGCAGAGGCTGCACCGGTTGTCCCATTGGATGCCACGACCATGAAGTTGTAGGTGAAGCCATTGCTCAGGCCAGCCACGACGATGGGGGATGTCGTTCCTTGCTGAGTGATCACACCAGGCGCACCGGGCACGGCCACGGGGGTCGCGGTCACGGTATAGCCTGTGATGGGGGTGCCGCCGTTAGATGCAGGTGCAGTGAAGGTCACCGTAGCCTGCCCGTCGGCTGCAGTGACGTTGCCGATGGTGGGGGCTCCGGGTGCTGCTGCATTCACCATGAAGGTTTGAGACACCTGCGATGCAGGCAGATAGCTTGCGTTACCACTTTGGTTCGCATCGACGGTGCAAGAGCCTGTGTTCACAAAAGTCAGCGTGCCGCCCGAGGTGACCGTGCACACGGCAGTTGTGGTTGCACTGAAGGCCACGGGCAGGCTGGAACTGGCCGTCGCGGTCAGTGTTGGCGTTGTGCCGAAAGTTTGGTCGCCGGGGTTTGTGAACGTGATGCTCTGGGTTTGCTGTCCATTCACCAGTACGCCGGTCGTGGCGGCTACGTTTGCCAAATTCAGTACAACGTTGGTGCCTCCGCTCGTCATCGTGCTCCCATTGAGATTGATGGCTGTCCCTAACGCCACTCCATTTGCATCAAAGTCACCTGGCTGCACGGTGTATATGAAAGTCAGGGTGGAGGTGTTGCTGCCACCTACGAAGTTCGCTTGCCGGACAGTTGAACCAATCGTCAAAGGAATTGACGGTGGGCCGCCAGCTGTGACGGCGACGGGAGCGCTGTAGGTCACATTGAACTGCAGGTTTTGTCCAGCACTATAGGTTCCGTTGGGAGGAACGCTTACTGATTGCACTGAGGGGGCAGCGGCCGCAAGCATGTAGCTCAGCGCGGTTTGGCAGGCGTTGGCGTCTGTGATGGTCACCCAATATTGACCGGGAGCTAGTCCTGTCGCGGTTGCCGCTGTGCCCCCGGAGGGGATCCAGACGTAGGTGTAGCCAGGAGTCCCCCCGCTCGCGACAACTGCTGCGCTACCGTTGTTGCCTCCAGTGGGATTGATCTGCGACTTTGTGCCTGATAGGGCTGCTACAGGTTGTCCAACTGTGACAGACGCAGTTCCCTGTAAGTTGTTCGAGTCAGTAACTTCGACGGTGTAAGTGCCAGCCATGAGCCCTGAGGCGGTAGCGTTTGTGCCTCCAGTGGGTGCCCATGAGTAGGAGAAGGGCGCAACACCGTTCTGGATGCTGTGGGCCGTGGCTGTGCCATTGTTTCCTCCGTAACACGAGACATTGGTATGTGATGTGGATACGTTGAGCAACTGTGCGCTGGCGGAGCCAGCAAAGGCCACAAGAGCCACGGCGCTGCCCAGTGCCCATGTGCGGAAATTCCCGGATGACATGTTGGTTCCTTTTTAGCGAACGGCTCGCTCCCTGCAGCGCTCTATACCGAACCCATGTTCGATGGCCGAATTCGTTGCAAATTGTAGAAATTTGTGTATTTTGTGTATATCACTGAAACTTGGTAGTTATTTGGAGTGGGCGGCCTGGTGCTGTGGCGGTCGCCCCAAGCCTGCCAGCTTCGGGCGGATGAGCAAGCAGCAGAAACAGGCGCCGCAGTGGGAGCGCGTCGAGCTGGACGCGCGCTGTCTCTAACGGCCTGCGCGAGCAATCTGCAGATGCCGCCCGCAGACTTGTCAGCGCTGCCCCCGCATTCGTCCTTGCGTACGCCACTGCCGTAAATGCCGTATATGAAGACTGCCGCGCAGCGTATGGGGACATGGCAGCAAAGGCTGCAGGACACGCAGCCGATGTCCAATCATTCGGTGCTGCATGGCTGGTAATATCCAGGGATTTAAATAACTTTCAATTTCTTGGTTAGATGCTTGATTATAGGAAATCAACTAATAAATTTTTAGGTCAGAGTGTGATTTATGGTTTTATCCCAAGCTCGTCAATTCCTGAAAGTGCCGCAGGATTAAATGATTCATATTGTCAGCTTGGGATTAGATTAGCTTGCGGCTAGGGATGTGATTTTTTTCTGCAGCTCCTCTAAGAGTGGCTAACCCCACTTCACCAGATGGCTGCTCAGCGGTTGTGCTCGCTGCCCTCATGGCACGACGACCCGTAAGCAACGAACTGTGGCGATAGCTGCAACCCCTGATCCCAGCCTTCGTGCCTTCCGCCAAAGGTGCTGCGCGCAAGCTCGCACTCAGCGATGAAGCCGCCCTCAACGGCATCTTGTTCGTGCTGCAAACAGGCATTCCATGGGAAGACCTCCATTGGAGCGGGGTGGATGCAGCCGGCCAACTCGTCCAACCGGCCAGAACGGTACTGGGCTTTTGCCATAGCAGTGCAGCCGTGATGCTGACGCCCATGCCGTGCTTGGGCGGCGGGAAAAACTACTACCAGGCTGAAAGGCATTGAAGCAATCACAGCGCGCACGCGCTGTGATCATTCCTTTCGGGGCGGATCCTCAAAAATCCGTCCCACCCCTGTGCTCAGTGCTGGCGCCGCGTTCTGGCTACGCCGACCAAGGCCAGAAGGCCCGACAGCAGCAGCAAGCTCCATTCGCCAAGCGTGGGGATGGCCTGGGCTGACGCGATTGGGGGAGCGAAGGTGATCAGAACGGATCCGTCCGCACCATTCGAATTTCCTGCGCCGCCCATGCCGGCTCCGCTGGTGGCTGCTGCGAATGTGATTCCGGCGCCGTAGCTGCTGCCTCCACCGCCAGCGCCGCCTATGTCGCCAGCGTTGCCTGCGTTCCCGCCGCCGCCGCCGCCACCCCCGTAGCCGCCGCCGCCGCCACCGGCGTTGTAGCCGCCGGCTCCTCCGCCGCCAGCGCCGCCACCGCCCAAACCGGGCCCCATGCTGCCGGCGCTGGCGCCACTGGCTCCTGGTCCTGCAGGACCCACACCGCTGCCGCTGCCGCCTCCGTCATTGCCTGTGGCCGTGCTGCCGTCCCTGCTGCTGGTGCTGCCGCCAGCGCCTCCCGTGCCATCGGTGCCAATGCCACCGGCCCCGCCCGTGCCAGCCACCGTGCCGCCTGCGCCACCGGGGTGTGCCGCGTTGCCCATCGTTCCGTTGCTGCCGTTGCCACCTCCGACGCCCACTCCCGCATTGCCACCGGAAACTCCAGCGGTGTCGTTGCGGCCGGCGCCGCCTCCGCCGCCCGCCACGGCCAGAACGGTGAGGGCGGATGTGTCGATGATGCTGCTGCTTCCACCGCCCCCTGCGCCGACAGGCCCTCCCGTGGCGCCTCCGCCACCGACGCTGATCAGCAGGTTATTGGCAGGAGTCACCGCCAAGCTGCCTGTGCCAACGGCGGCGTTTCCTCCTGCCACCATGGATGAGCTGAGAACGCCCCCGCCGCCACCGCCGATGAGGGTGACGGTCATGGTCGTGATGCCTGCAGGTACGGTGCAAACCTGGGGTCCGCCAGCGGCGGTGTACACCGTTCCACTGACGCAGGGCGCCGCCCAGGCCGCAGGGGCCAGGCACGCAGCGCAAGCTGCCAGAAGACGCGCATTCAATATGCCCTTGCGCAGTTCAGGCCAAGGCGCGATCCATCTTTGTTGATTCGGTGTTGTTGCTCGCATTTTTCCTCATCCCTTGGTGAATATATTTTGCGAGCGCGATGCTATGTGATGGCCTGAATATTGTCTATTGAGGAATTACTTGATTTCGGCTTGTAAGGTCACGTTGATATTGTTTATATATTGATATAAATCAATCAATAGAATATTCAAATGTATTGACTTTGAGATTATTGTATTTTATTTGTTTGGATTTATTTTTCAGCTGAATGCCAATAAACCGTCATGATATTAATCGGCGGAGATTAGCTCTGCTATTTTTGGTTTTTAATAGAAAATGCCTTGAATTAATGCGAGGCCTTTTCCTATGAAAAGCACAACGCGGAATCAACATTGAGGCAGCAGTGCGCGAGCCCGTGGCCTGTGCCTGAAGTTGATTCTCACAATCCAAGAAACTCAAACGGCACCGATTCCTGAAAATTCCGCGTGGCATCGCCCGAGAATGTGTGGTCCTGATCCGGTCCCAGGTCGAGCTTGAGCACCTTGCCTGTTTGCTTGCTGAAGTCCAGTGCCTTGAGGTCCACCCAGAAGGTATTCGGTGTCAGGGCCGACTCGAAGAAATAGAGCTTGCGCTGGTGGTCGAACACGGTCCGCCAGCGGGTGGAGGAGATATTGGGCTCCTCCGGCGTATTCAGGCCGTAGGGGACCGAGGCGTTGCGGATCACGCTGAAGACGCTGGCAAGCGCCTTGTTGGGGTCCGGGCTTTTGGGGATCGCGTTGACGTAGAACGATGCGCGGGCAAAGCGGTCGGCGGCCCGGTTGGTGCCGGGCAGCATGGTGGTGCCGCCCACTTGCTTCCAATAGGCGTTCAGGGCCAGTTGCTGATCAAAGGTCGGCGAGTTGGTCATGACCTGGTATTCACGGCCGTGGTGTATCACCTGCCGGCCGTTGATGTATTCGACGATCGCGCTGTCGCCGCTGGCGTCGGACATCGAGAGGTGCAGCGTTGTCAGGCGGTTCTCTCCGGGCACGTTGTCCGAGACGATGGTGAAGGGCTCTTTCTCCAAAGCCGCGACGGCTTCCTTCACGGTGGCGAAGTTGTCCAGCACATACTGCGCCCAAGCCGCAATGGTCAGGCCGGGTTTGCTGCCTGCGCCGAAAGCGGGGTATTGGGATTCCACGAGCCATAGCAGGTTGGCATTCAGGCCGGCCTCATTGACTCCATCGGTGGTGGAAACGTCATAGCCCGAGGTGACAACGCTGCCGTACCTGGAAGTCCAGCGCAGGGAATTGGGGCCGGCCTTGCCGCTGCGCTCCATGCCGCGCGGCAGTACCCAGAGATTGCTGACGATGTCGCTTTTCCAGTCCATGGAGCGTGCCGTCACGACCTGGCCATTCGCACCCAAATAGACAAGGCGAGTACAGGCCCAGGCGCTGGAAAGGGCTGCAAGCCCGGCAAATCCCACCAGCAATGCGCCCACAACGGGACGAATCTGTAATGTGCTTTTCTTCACGGGCAATTCCTTTGTAAGCAAATGGACTGGCGCAGTGTAGGCGGCAGGCATTTGCATCCAGAGTCGGATAAAGCCGCATTGGAGACGGCCAGGGCGATGGCCGATGGTTTTATGGGCGTGGTGCAGGCAAAGGCACGCGCGCTGGCAGCACTGTCAGATGGCGTGGCTGAGCATGGGGCTGGCCAGCATTGCCACGGCAAAGGAAATGGCGCAGATGGCAGACCACAGAAAGACGAGGAAGAGGTGTCGCATCAGAAGGTTCTCGGCAGTTCGGTGGCGAATGCGGCCCGCAATGCGCGCAAGCCCCGCGCGTACAGGCGCCCCAGGGGCGAGCGCGACTCCATGCGCAGCAGCAAAGGCTGGCTGCCGCGCACGGGAAAGGCTTCCAGCAGGCTGCGGTGGTAGCGGGCATCCGGGTCCGGGTTGAAGCTTTCTGTCGGAACGACTCGACTCATCTTGTATCTCCGTCACATGATTTGGAGAGGTTTCTGGGTACGTGCTCTCCTATGGGCTCTATTTCAATTGGTTGCGCGGTGTTTCTGTGCGGGCCAAGGCTGAGGTCGCATGTAGGCCGCGCCTGTACGCCGTGTATGTGTTTTGCGGACGCGCTGTGCGCTGCGTCCTCAGGCTTTGCGAAGGGGCCGGGACTGGCCTGCAAACCTCTTGGCGGCGGCTTGCCGTGCCTAGAATTCCTGGTCCCCATTTCATTTGTTTGCCAGGAGTTCCATGTCGTCTCTTGTTCCTCCGCTCCAGATCCGGCCTGTCACACAGGCGGACCACCACCAATGGGTTCCTCTCTGGCAGGGCTACAACGCGTTCTATGGGCGCGCTGGCGAGACGGCGCTGCCCGAAGGCATCACACAGGCCACCTGGGAGCGCTTCCTCAATCCGCTGGAGCCGGTGTTTGCGCTCGTGGCGGAGAGTGAGGGTGAGCTGGTCGGCCTGGCGCACTACCTGTTTCATCGCAGCACCACGCGGCTGGAGCCGGTGTGCTATCTGCAGGATCTGTTTGCCGATGCGCGCCGGCGCAAGCAGGGCATTGGCAAGTCGCTCATCCGTGCGGTCTATGCGCAGGCTGCGCAGGCGGGAGCGCGCCGCGTGTACTGGCAGACGCAGTCCTCCAACGAGGCGGGCCGCGCGCTGTATGACCAGGTGGCCGAGCACCGGGGCTTCATCGTCTACGGGCACGAAGTGCAGGGCTGAGGCTGACGCTTTGTTGTCGGGTAGGCGGCCTGGATACGAAACCTGTTGAAACAGCGGGCGTGCGCTGCCGCTGCAAGGCCTGTGGGCAGCCCGGCAACCCTAGAATCACGCGTTGTCCTATCGCTGCTAGCGCTGCACCCCATGTCCAATCTCATCGTCCACGGCGGCACGCCTTTGCGCGGCCGCGTCGTTCCCTCCGCCAACAAGAATGCCGTGCTGCCGATTCTGTGCGCCACGCTGCTGACCGATCAGCCGCTGCGGCTGCATGGCGTGCCGGACATCACGGATGTGCGCAAGATCCTCGACATCTTTCGCACGCTGGGCAGCGAGGTGCAGCTGGACGAGGCCACGCGCACGCTGCAGCTGCACCACCGCGACACGCGCTTCGACGCGTCCTCGCACCGCCTGCCCGAGGAAATGCGCTCTTCCATCATGCTGGTGCCGCCGCTGCTGGCGCGCTTTGGCGTGGCGCGGCTGGAGGACAACGTCAAGGGCTGCACGCTGGGTGTGCGCGAGATCGATCCGCACGTGGATATCTTTCGCTCCTTTGGCGGAGAGGTGGAGCGCGCCAGCGGCTCTCTGCTGATCCACAGTGCCGCGCCGCTCAAGGCCGTGCGCCACTGGCTGGACTATGCATCGGTCACGGCCACGGAGAACTTCGTGCTGTGCGCCGTGGCTGCGCAGGGCGAATCCATGCTGACCAATGCGGCCTGCGAGCCGCATGTGCAGGAGTTCTGCCGCTTCATGGTGATGATGGGTGCCGATATTGACGGCATCGGCACCTCGCGGCTGACGGTACGCGGCGGTGCGCCGCTGGGCGGCGGCGATTTCACCTTCGAGGAAGACTTCCACGAGATCACCACCTTTCTCGCGCTGGGCGCGATCACGGGCGGCGATGTAGAGGTGCGCAACAGCACGCCGGACAACTTTCCGCTGATCGACCGCACCTTCGCCAAGTTTGGCGTGCAGGTGGAGCACAAGAACGGCTGGTCGCGCGCGCTGCGCTCGGGGCCGCTGAAGGTGCAGACGCCTTTCACCAGCAATGTGCTCACCAAGGTGGAAGCCGCTCCCTGGCCGTACTTTCCGGTGGATCTGCTGCCCATCTTCATTGCGCTGGGTGTGCATGCGCAGGGCAATGCGCTGTTCTGGAACAAGATCTACGACGGCGCGCTGGGCTGGACGGGCGAGCTGTCCAAGTTCGGTGCCCATGTGTTTTCTTCGGACCCGCACCGCGTGGTCACCTTTGGCGGCAATCCGCTGACGCCGGCCGTGGTGGAGAGCCCCTACATCATCCGCGTGGCGATTGCGCTGTTCATGGTCGCCAGCAGCATCGAGGGTCGCTCGGAGATCCGCAACGCCACGCCGATTCGCCGTGCGCATCCGCACTTCGTCGAGAACCTGCGCAGCCTGGGCGCGCGGGTGGAGTGGACCAACGAGGAGTGAGGTCAGGCGGCGATGCGCAGGCCGCTATGCCTGCGGCGCCGCATCCGAAAATCTCTTGGCCGCCCTGAGCAGGTAGCTCACGGCATAGAGGATGGGGTCGTCCATCTCGTCGTCGTTCACGCGGTCAATGATTTCCAGCAGGCCTTGAAGGTCGGCCGACATCTGCGGCAGCACGCTGCTGGCCAGCGCCTCGACCGGCTGCTCTGCAGCGGCACGGTCTGCCTTGAGGTGGTAGCTGCGCAGCAGGTCGTGGACACCGACCACCATGGCGCGGTTGGATCTTTCCACATGCATTTCCAGCACGCTCAGCGCCGCGCTGATGTGGCATAGCGCATCGGTCGCCAGGCTCTCCGGATCGGGCGCTCTGGCGAGGGCCTGCGCAAGGCGCGCGCAGGCGTGCATGTCTGTGTCCGGCATGGTTCTGTTCTTGCGCAATAGGTCTGGGGTTCAGTGCTCGTACGCACGAGCATCGGCACGGGCATAGGCCTGGGTGCTGGCTTGCCAGGTCCTCGGTCGGGCCGATTCAAATGTTATGCCAACTTGGAATCATGTCAACTAGGCATGAATCTGAATTTGCATCTGGCAGGTACCATCGCCCAATGCAACGAAAACCCTTTCCCAGCGAAACCCAGGAGCGCTTCATCGTCCGTTTCCCGGATGGAATGCGCGATCGCATCTCGGAAGTGGCAAAGGCAGGCCACCGTTCCATGAATGCCGAAATCGTTGCCCGCATACGGCGCAGCTTCGAATTGGATGAAGCCGGCGACATGGACCAGGCCGGCCCGGACCTGGATGTGTCGGAGTTGAAAAAGGAAATCGCGCGCCTGTGCCGCTTGCTGCAAGAACACAAGGACGCCGCTGCAGGCCTGTTCGAGGCGCACAAGGAGGCCGTGGTGACCGAAGCACTCAAGCGCCTGCGCTCCGAAGCGGGTGAGGCCGCGTCTTTGCCCAAGGCCACGGGGGACAGCGTCCAGGCCCGTCGCACCAGCAAGAAGACCTAAGGCTGTAGGCCTCAGACCACGCGTATCGTTGCAGCGCGCTGTCGCGCGCCCCGGTTTGCCACGCGTATCGTTGCGTTGGGTGTTAAACAACCTATCCCTTTTTGAAGGCTCTTGCAGCAAAGGACGCAACTATGAACACGGATCAGATCAAGGGCACGCTCAAGGATGCCGCAGGCAAGGTGCAGCAAAAGGCTGGCGAGTTGATCGACAGCCCCGAGCAACAGGCCAAGGGCATTGCCAAGCAGGTCGAAGGCACGGCCCAGAAGAAGCTGGGTGATGTGAAGGAAGTCTTGAAGGACGCGAAAAAATAAGGCATTCACCCTGCCTTTGCGAACAAGCCCGCCACACCCTGGCGGGCTTTTTCTTTTCCACGGATTTTGATGAATGGGCGTGCGAAGAAGGCGCTGCGCGCTTCCTGTTTCAGACGGCCTGCGGCACCCTGCGGCCAGGGTCCGTGGCCACATGCACGCGGTCGCGGCCCGCCTGCTTGGCGGCATACAGCAGGCCATCGGCGCGTGTCAGCGCATCGGTCAAGGCGGTGTTGGCGGCCACGGGTGCGATGCCGAAGCTGATGGTCACCCGCTGGCCGGCCGCCAGCACATAGCCGTCCGCGCTGAGCTGGGCGCGTATGCGCTGGGCCACGCGCTCGGCCTCCTGGGGCGTGGTGCGCATCAGCAGCAGCACGAATTCCTCGCCGCCAAAGCGTGACACCAGATCGTCGTTGCGCACGTGTTGCTGCAGGGTCTGGGCCACGGCCTGCAATACACGGTCTCCGCAGTCATGTCCCCAGCTGTCATTGATGCGCTTGAAGTGGTCTATGTCGCCTACCAGCACGGAGATCGGGGCCATGTGCGGATCGGCCAGGCGCAGTTCGGCAGCCTCCTGGAAGGCGCGGCGGTTGAGCAGGTTGGTCAGCGAGTCGTGGTTGCGCTCCTCGCGCAGCGCGGTGAAGACATCGCGCACCGTGCAGGCCAGCAGCATGAGGGTGAACAGCAGCGCAAACGACAGCGTGCTGACCAGGGTCACCAGCCAGTAGGTGGAGCGTGCAATCTCGTTGAGATCGGTGCTGCCAAGGGCCAGCACCAGCAGCGGCCGGGCAGCGGTATAGCCGGCAAACACCACGTAGGACCAGTAGAGCATTCTCTCCAGCCAATCCTGAGGTGGCCGGCGCCGCAGCATGGCGGGCGCCGGCAGCATCTGCAGCAGGCCCAGGCCGGTGTTGAGCCAGTGCACGCGCACCCACAGATCGACCTGGACCCGGCTGTAGTAGTACAGCGCAGCCAGGACGACGGCGCCTATGAGCAGCCCCAGCAAGGGATGGGCCGAGACGCCATAGCGCCCCGCCATGCAGCGCGCGAAGCACCAGGTGCCGAACAGATACATGGCGCCCGTGAACACGGCCCAGTGGTGCAGTTCTTCCCGGGGTGCAAGGCTTTGCCAGGCCAGCGCCAGAGAAACCAGGGCGTATCCGCCCGCAATCCACAGCAGGTAGCGCTGGCGCCGCTGCACCAGCCAGCACACGGCCAGCGTGCAACTGAGCAGCAAAATGCTCAGCGGCGCAATCAATACATAGAGGCGATCGGTATCGAGTGACACATCCACAGCGTGTTATGCACTTGCAGGTGCGGGTGGCGACAGCTTCGCGATTGCGGCATTGAATGGTGCTGCATTCCGAAGCGCCGGTCCATTTTGCATCCGTTGCCACGGCGCTTGCGGCCGCATGGGCGCATGTTCCGCGTTGTGCACGGCTGGCGATATCGGGCCTACCCGTGCAGCGGCCTCAAGTCCCGGGCATTTGTGACGAAAGAGCAGGTCATCTTTTCCGGATTGGTGGCCTATGCCGATATGGCAAGGCGTTGCGCCGGAAAACGGTCGCCGCTGATGTGCGCGGCCTGTTGTTTCACCTTTCCTGTATTCGGTTTTTCCGACGAGAGTGCTACGAATGAAATTTGATCAATGGAGCGTGTCCGCCAAGCTTTGGGGCACGCTGGGCGGCTTGCTGGCGATGATGCTTGCGGTATCGCTTTGGGCACAGTTTGCGGCGGCTCGCGCCATGGACCACGGCATGCAGACGCTGTCCGAGTACGAGAGCCGCATCAGCCTGGCCATTCAATGGAAGGGCGCAACGGAGACCACGGGCGAGCGGGTGCTGGCCAGCAATGCCTCCACCGATGAGGAACTGACCCGCCTGCTCGACGGCCGGGTCAAGGAAGGCTCGGCACTGATCACCAAGCTGCAGGCCGAGATCGTCAAGGGCGCCAGCGAGGCCGACAAGGCGGCGCTGGAGCGCATTGCCGCCATCCGCACCGAGGTGCTGGCACTGAACAAGCGGGCGCGCGAGATCAAGTTGACCGGCGATGCAGCGGCATTCCGCGAGTTCGTCCAGCAGCAGTACCTGGGCGCTATTGGCCGCTACGTGGACTCGCTGGAAGTCTTCGTGCAGCTGCAGCGCAGCCAGCGCGATGCAGCCCGCGAGCAGGCCCAGGCCGCCCGGCAGCAGGCCAGCGTGCTGGCCTGGATCGTCCAGGGCGTGGTCCTTCTGGCGGGTCTGGCCCTGGCCTTGGCGCTGACGCGGGCCATCACCCGCCCCCTGGAACGCGCCGTTCAGCTGACGGACGCCATCGCCCAGGGCGACCTCACGGTGTCGGCCGATGACAGCCGCAAGGACGAGTTCGGCCACCTGCTGCGCTCGGTCTCGGGCATGGCGGCGCGGCTGCGCGGGCTGGTGACGGAGGTGCGTGACAGCGTGCATTCCATCTCCACCGCATCCACCGAGATTGCCGCGGGCAATCACAACCTGTCTTCGCGCACCGAGCAGACGGCGTCCAATCTGGAGGAAACGGCCGCCAGCATGGAGCAACTGACCGCCACCGTGGGCCAGGCGGCCGACACCGCGCGCCAGGCCAATCATCTGGCCGGCAGCGCCGCCCAGGCCGCCGAGCGCGGCGGCGCCGTGGTGGGTCATGTGGTGGCCAGCATGGATCGCATCGGCGACAGCGCACGCCGCATCTCCGACATCATCGGTGTCATCGACTCCATTGCCTTCCAGACCAACATCCTGGCGCTGAACGCTGCCGTGGAAGCGGCCCGCGCAGGCGAGCAGGGCCGCGGCTTTGCCGTGGTGGCCGGTGAAGTGCGGGCCCTGGCACATCGCAGCGCCGAGGCCGCCAAGGAGATCAAGGTGCTGATCAGCACCTCGGTCGATGCCGCGCAGGAAGGCTCGGCCCAGGTGGCCCAGGCCGGCCAGGTGATGGATGACATCGTGGGCAGCGTGCGCAAGGTCTCGGACATGATCGGCGAGATCACGGCATCTTCCACGGAGCAGCGCGACGGCATTGGCCAGGTCAACCAGGCAGTCAGCCAGCTGGACCAGATGACGCAGCAAAACGCGGCTCTCGTGGAGGAGTCCGCAGCGGCGGCCGCCGCCCTCAGCGACCAGGCGCAGCGCCTGTCGGGCATGGTGGCCGTGTTCAAGGTGGGCCATGCCGTGCCAGCCTTGCGCTGACCAGCACCAAGGCGCAATAACACACGCAGAAAAAAGGACCGCCTGAGGGCGGTCCTTGAAGAGAAAAGCCGGTGCCCTTGCGGGCCTGCCAGGGTAAGTCAGTGAGAGGGGAGGGAGGAGATAGTCTCCCTGGCCCGGCTGGAAAATGGTTCGTGGTGGCTGCGGATCGATCCAGTGGCCGCCTGGACTTTGCCGCTGCGTGGTTGCATCCACATGGCTTGCGCTTGTGCTAAGGCATGGCCAACATGATTTTGGAGAGTAGGGCTGTAGGACAGTTCCCTGTGTGATACCTGCTGTTTCCCTTGTTGTGATTGCTTGGGTACCGAAACATGCCGGCACCCATCGGTTCACGCATCTGCACTACATTGAAGAATTTGTAACTTCTGAGCAATAGGGTTAACCCGTTGCTTCTTGCAGCAAAAAGCCCGCACTTGGCGGGCTCTGTCGCAGCTTGGCGGCTGCCAGGGGGCGGGCTGCGCCGGACCTCATATGGCGAAGGGAGTGCGGTCCTTGCCTTCGATCCAGCGGGGCTGCTTGCCGCGGCCGGTCCAGGTCGCGCCCGTGGCCGGGTCGCGGTACTTGGGGACGCCGACCACGCGGAAACCGCCACCAGCCTTGGCTTTGGACGAAGGGAAGACGTCGGCCTCGGTCAATCCGTATTGGTCGATGATGGTGCGCACCTGGGCAATGGCTCCGGACTTCTCGGTCTTGAGCACTTCGGCGATCTGGGCTTCGAGATGGGCTTTCTGCTGCAGCAGTGTCTTGTAGTCGGTAGTCATGTATATCAATGAATGTTGATCTGCCAATATAAAGGAATCTTAGGAGACTTTTGGCAAAGTGAGCCTACACTGCCGCACAACACCCGGACGACGACAGGCGTATTGCCTGGAACCTGTCTGAGAACGGATTCCCATCTTGCCCGAGTCTAGGCGAGTCGGACGCTGATTTTTGTAGCGTATGGAAACCGGGCCATCGCGTCTGCCACAGCGGCGCAGGTGCTGGGGAACAGGGCTGTGTAGCAGGCGCCGGCCACTTTGATGATGCATCGCTTCATGTTTCTCTTCCCTTGAATGACAGATCTGCCTTCTTATCGGCATTTTTGTATCAAGGTGAAACACTTTCTTGCCCGGCTCCCTGCCGGCCCCGATGGGAAGCCACTCTCGATCAATGGCAGTCCATGCAAGGGAAGAAAAGGCCGCGTGGTGCACCCCAAAAATATGAGGGAGGGAAAAACACAGGGTGCGCGGCGCAAACGGCAGGGTCCTGGAATCAAGGCGCTGGCGTTTGCGACAGAAAAATCCCGCAGCCAGGGCGGCAAGTGTCTGTGTTACAAATTGACACTATAGCACGCATCCTTCAAGCTTGTGACTGGTTCTTGCAAAAGGCTGACGACTGCGGCTTGGGCGGCGCTGCCAGCAATGCAGTGCCTGCGCTAAGGGGCTAGCCAGATGGCTTCTTCGCACGCCAGAAGCAGGCAATTACAAGGGCAAGTACGCACTCTTCGAGCTCTGGCGGCCGATGCGTCTCGGATAGGCTCGGTGGGCATTCACAGCCCTCGTTTTGCCTTCACTACGCATCATGTTTCAAACACTTCGTGCCCGCCTGATCCTCATCTGCGTAGCAATCACCGTGGCCGCGCTGTTCGCGCTGTCCATGGCCACCTTCTGGACGGCGCGCAGCAGCACGCTGTCCGATATCGACGAAAACATCGGCCAGCTCACGCGGGCCCATGCATCCACACTGACCGACTGGGTTCAGGACAAGCAGCGCATCACCGGCTCATTGAAGAAGGCGGTGGACCAGACGGACCCCATCCCCTTCCTGCTGGCCGGCCAGCAGGCTGGCGGCTTCGATGACGCCTATTTCGTCCATGCCGACAAGCGCGCCGTGTTCACCCATCCCATGCCGGAGAACTACGACGGAACCCAGCGCGACTGGTTCAAGCAGGCCGTGCGCGAAGGCCGGCCAGGCGTGACGCCGGCCTATGTCGATGCCAGCACCGGCGAGCTGACCATCAGCTTTGTCGATCCGGTCGGCAGCTCGGGCGCCATCACGGCCGTTGTCGGCACTGATGTGCGGTTGGCCGCCATGTCCAGGAAAGTGGCCGCCATCCGTCCCCAGGAAAAAAGCTTTGCCTTTCTGATTGATGGCGAAGGCCGCCTGCTGGCCTACGCCAAGCCCGAGCTGGCGCTCAAGCCCGCTTCCGCGATTGCCCCTGAACTCGATGCCGCGCTGATCAAGCGCCTGGCCGAGCAGGGCGGCCGCGCCGATCTGGTGCTCGATGGCGAGCCGCAGATGCTCTACGCCGCCAAGGTCGAGGGCACGCCCTGGACGCTGGCCGTGGTGATCGACCGCGCACAGGCCACGGATTCGGTGCGGGCGCTGCTGCAGGTGGCCGCCCTCATCACCGTGCTGTCCGTGCTGGGCGCGGCGGTGCTGCTGACCGTGGCGCTGCGCCGCATGCTCAACCGCCTGGCCGTGGCACGCGATGCGCTGCAGGACATCGCCTCGGGCGAAGGCGATCTGACCCGCCGCCTCACCTCTGCCGGCCGCGATGAGCTGGCGCAGATCGGCCAGTCCTTCAACCAGTTCGTGGACAAGATCGCCACGGTGCTGCTGCGCATTCGCGAGTCGTCGGAATCGGTGCGCATGGCGTCGGCAGAGATTGCGGGTGGCAACCAGGACCTGTCGTCACGCACCGAGCAGCAGGCCAGCTCGCTGGAGCAGACGGCAGCCGCCATGGAGCAGATCACGGCAACCGTGCAGCAGAACGCGGCCAATGCCCGCCAGGCCAGCGAGCTGGCCACCAGCGCCTCGCAGATCGCCACCCAGGGCGGAGAGGCCGTCGGCCAGGTGGTGCAGACCATGGGCGGCATCGAGGCCTCCGCACGCAAGATCGAAAGCATCATCGGCGTGATCGACTCCATTGCCTTCCAGACCAACATCCTCGCGCTGAACGCGGCGGTGGAAGCGGCGCGCGCCGGCGAGCAGGGTCGGGGCTTTGCCGTGGTCGCCAGCGAGGTGCGCACGCTGGCGCAACGCAGCGCCACGGCGGCCAGGGAGATCAAGGCGCTGATCGATGATTCCGTGGGCCAGATCGACACGGGCAGCCGCCTGGTGCGC
Organism: Delftia sp. S65; assembly: GCF_016516495.1. Classification (NCBI taxonomy): domain Bacteria; kingdom Pseudomonadati; phylum Pseudomonadota; class Betaproteobacteria; order Burkholderiales; family Comamonadaceae; genus Delftia; species Delftia sp. S65. Next base: position 13,822 of record NZ_JACVUR010000023.1, on the reverse strand, counting down.
AATGCGGGCACCACCATCGACCAGGCCGTGGACGGCGTGCGCAAGCTCAGCACGCTGGTGGCCGAGATCAGCAACGCCAGCCAGGAGCAAAGCCGTGGCATTGCCGAGGTGGGCAGCGCCATCGGCCAGATGGACCAGGTCACGCAGCAGAACGCTGCCCTGGTGGAAGAGGTCACGGCCGCAGCGCAGTCGCTGCAGCAGCAGGCGGTGCAGCTGGCGCAGGCCGTGGCGGGCTTCAAGCTCGACGAAGGAAACGGCGCCCGCCGCCTGCGCTGAGCGCTGGCAAAACGCCGAGGCGGTGCCTGGTGTCAGGCCGCTTTGGCGCCCCCGGAATGCTCGCAGGCAAAGGCCGGTGAGTCGGCCTCGCCCGGCTGCTCGCCGGCCACGAAGTAGCGGTCGCGGCCGCTGGCCTTGGCCTGGTACAGCGCGGTATCGGCCATGCGCAGCAAGGCACTCAAACCCAGCGGTGGGTAGGCCATGTTCGTGCAGCCTATGCCAATGCTCAGCGTGGGGCAGATGGCTGCGCCATCGTTCATGTCGATGCGAATTTCGCGCGTGGCCTCGCACAGCCGCTGGGCCACGGCTCTGGCCGTGACGCAGTCGGCACCGGGCAGCAGCACCGCAAACTCCTCGCCGCCCAGGCGGCCTATGAGTTCATGCGGGCGCAGCGCCTGCGACAGGCGGGCCGAGACTTCCTGCAGCACCCGGTCGCCGGCGGCATGGCCATGGCGGTCGTTGATGTGCTTGAAGTGGTCCAGGTCGAGCATCAGCATGGCGCCTGACTGGCGCTCGCGCTGCAGGCGCTCCAGCGTGCGCTGTGCGCGCTCCAGAAAGCTGGTGCGTGCCAGCAGTCCGGTCAGCGCATCGTGGTTCACTGCATGGCGCAGCTTGCTGAGCATGTCCTTGAAAGCCATGAGCGTGCAGGCCACGGCCAGCGGGCCGATCGACAGCATGGCCAGACCCAGGCGGAAGGAGAACGTCGTCTCCAGTTCGGTGCCGGGCGAGCTGAACAACACATGGGAAAACGTGGCCAGCTTGATGGCACAGCTGACCAGGTTGAGCAGGGCGACCACGAACAGCCGATAGCGCATGGCGCACAGCAGCATGGCCGGCATGGTGAGCGACAGCGCGCCTGGTCCGCCCAGGTAGATGGCAATGGATTCGGAAATCGCCAGGGCAAGCAGCGGCAGCAAGGCCTGCGCCGTTTGTTTGAATGGCTGGCTGCGCCAGGACAGCGGCTCCAGCTTTGCCGGAAGGCTCAGCAGCACAGGTAGCAACAGGGTCATGTGCATCAACTCGCTGCTGAACCACATGGCCATCATGGGCTGCCAGGGCCAATGCATGAGATGGTGCATGCCCGCCGAGCCCAGCACGGCTCCGACCACGCTCACCAGCAGGCTGCACATCACCAGGTGCAGCACCGAGGAAGGGGAGCGCATCTGCTGCACCCGCTGCGGCAGGCGCCGCATCATCACCCAGCCGCAGGCCACAGCGGCCAGGTCGGCAAAGGTCAGCCACAGGGTCTGGTCCAGCGGACTGCCGGAAAGCCATTCGGCCAGCGCCATGGCAATGGCGGCAGCCGTCCAGCCGTGTCTATGGCTGTAGGCAGGGCTGCGAAGCATCCAGCCCAGGAGCAGGGCGTTGGACAGCCACAGGGACGACAGATGCCCCGGAGAGCGCAGGCCCAGCGCCACGGCCGAGCACAGGAACAGCACCCCGCCCAGCACAAAGCTGTCCCGCCAGGGCGTTGCAGCTTGTGGAAGGCTCCACGGATCTCCGGATGCGGCGCGATGTGACATATGTCTCCCCTGTGGAGACCGAATGGAGGCACCGGACTCTGCGCGCGTTCGTCGGGCATGGCGGCCATGCCCTTGTCATGGTGGTGAACGAGCGGCCCGGCGGGCAGCGGGAACAGGAAATCCTCCTCGGGGCAGATCAGACAAGAGGTGCGGGGTAACTTGAGTACACAAAATTTACGCCTGTGGGGCCAATCTAGCGGAAATGCATGTATTTGCAAGTACTGATCCATCTTGCATACGGCAGCTATGAAAGCGTTTCGCAGGCGCCGGTACGCCCGATCAGCGCTGCCTCAAGTGGCAGCGGTGCGCCTGGAGCAGCTTTTGTGAAGGAAAGATGGGGTGCATGCTAATGATTCATGCGGTTCCGTAGTCAAGTCCCTGCGTGGTCCCTGCGTCCTATTGCATCAAGAATTTGTAATTAGTTACTTTTGTTTCTGATGAATATCCCAAGAGCTGGTGGTGCCAGCTGGGGCGGCTGCCGTCTGGCGAGGGTTGGAGAGGCGTTCCAGCCGCCGCGGTACCAGGAAAAGTGCAACTCCTGTCGATAGAACGACGATGCGCAACGCATAAAATCGCCGGATTGGGGGAGATCTCTGCCGAAATGTGGAACCACATCCGGGCAGCCTCCATGGGTGCTTGCCGTTGAAATCCAGGGAACCGCATGGAATACCGTCTTGATGAAACCGACCGCCAGCTGCTGCGTCTGCTGCAGACCAATGCACGGGCTTCCACCGCACATCTGGCTCGGCAGATGAATCTGGCGCGCACCACGGTGGTGGCGCGCATTGCCAGGCTGGAGCAAGAGGGCGTGATCGCTGGCTACGGCGTGCGCCTGGGCGCACGCGTGGAGCAGTCTGCCGTGCGGGCGTATTGCGGCATCCGCGTGCAGCCCAAGACGGCCACGTTGGTCATGCAGGCGCTCAACCGCTTCACCGAGGTCGAGGAGGTCTCTGCCGTCAGCGGCCAGTACGACTACATGGTGTTCGTGCGCTGCGAGAGCAATGAAAAGCTCGATGCGCTGCTGGACCGCATCGGCCTGATCGACGGCATTCAGCAGACCTATACCTCGGTGGTGCTCAGCCGCAAGATCGACCGGCGCACGACGGCGGCCCTGAGCCAGCCGGGCGAATCCGCTGCCTGACGGGCGCGCTGCAGCCCTTGCAACCACTGTCGGGTCTCTGACATCTGCTAGTGAAACTGCCGGGTAGGCAGTCCCTTGCGGCCCTCCTATGCTGTTGTGGGCCCCCGTACAAATAGGGGCCTTTCTTTGTGTACGCATAACACCAGGAGACAAAGCATGTACCCAGCGGTTCGCAGTGGATGGAAGCCCCTGTCATTGATTTGCCTGGCCGCCTTGGCGGCCTGCGGCGGTTCGGGCGACGGCTCCAGCAGCAAGTACAGCGCGGAGATCCGCCGCACGGAAATGGGCATTCCGCACATCAAGGCCAAGGACTGGACGGGCCTGGGCTATGGCGCCGGCTATGCCCAGGCGCAGGACAACCTGTGCACCATGGCCGACTCCTTCCTGACGTACCGCGGGGAGCGCTCGCGCTACCTTGGCGGCGATGCCCAGGCCGTCTACGACAGCACCATCGACCGGCCGCGCAATCTCGACTCGGACTTCTTCTTCCGCCATGTCGTCTCCGATGACGCCGTGGCCGCCATGATCCAGGCCCAGCCGGACAAGCTCAAGCAACTGGTCGATGGCTTCGTGGCCGGCTACAACCGCGTGGTGCGCGAGACCCCGGCCGGGGCCAAGACCAATGCGGCCTGCGCGGGCCAGCCGTGGGTGCAGGCTATCACCGCGCAGGACATCTGGCGGCGCATGTACACGGCCAATCTGGCCGGCGGCTACAGCAACTTCGTCGCCCAGATCGCCAATGCCGTGCCGCCTGCAGCGGCTGCGGCAGCAACTGCCTCGGCCAGGCCGGCGAAGGCCCGGCCGGCCGCGACACAGCTGGCCGCGCTCAAGCCGGGGCAGGTGGTGGCGCCATCGTTCCAGGTGGGCGGCACCACGGGCATCGGCAGCAACATGTACGGCTTTGGCCAGCAGGCCACGGGCGGCGGCAGCAGCGTGCTGTTCGGCAATCCGCACTGGTACTGGAAGGGGCCGGACCGCTTCTATCAATCGCAGCTCACGATCCCCGGCGAGATCGATGTCAGTGGCGCAAGCTTTCTGGGCATCCCGATGGTGCTGATCGGCTTCAACAACGACGTGGCCTGGAGCCACACCGTGTCCACGGCGCGGCGCTTCGGCCTGTTCATGTACCAGCTGGCGCCCAATGATCCGACCCGCTATGTGCGTGACGGCAAGACCGAGGCCATGCAGGCCAGCAAGATCACCGTGAGCGTGCGCAATGCCTCCGGCGGGCAGGACCAGGTCACGCGCACGCTGTACAAGACCGTGCACGGCCCGGTGGTCAACCTGGGCGCCATGGACCCGGCGCTGGGCTGGACCACGCAGAGCGTGTTCGCCATCCGCGACATCAACGCCTACAACTACCGCACCTTCCGCAACTGGCTGCGCTGGAACCAGGCCAAGTCGCTGGACGAGTTCATCCGCATCCAGAAGGAGGAGTCGGCCATTCCCTGGGTCAACACCGTGGCCGCAGGGCGCGGCAATGCCCAGGTCTGGTATGCCGACATAGGCGCCGTGCCCAACGTGCCGCCCGCGCAATTGCAGGCCTGTGCCACGCCCGCCTCGGCCGCCATCAACGCGGCGCTGCCCCAGGTGCCGGTGCTGGCCGGTGGCAGCAGCCAGTGCGACTGGAGTTCGGATGCGGATTCGGTGCAGGCGGGCGCCATCGGCCCCGCACGTATGCCCAATTTGCTGCGCAGCGACTACGTGGGCAACATGAATGACAGCTACTGGCTGTCCAATGCCTCGGCGCCGCTGACCGGCTATCCGGCCATCTTCGGCTCCACCTCTTCTGCCCAGAGCCTGCGCACGCGCCTGGGCCACACCATGGCGCTGCAGCGGCTGGCGGGCACGGACGGCTACCCGGGCAAGCTGGCCACCAGCGACATCGTGCGCCAGATGGTGCTGGACAGCCGTGTCTACAGCGCGCGCTTCAAGGACGAGGCATTGGCCCAGGTCTGTCCAGGCCCCGTGTCCTCGGCGGGTGAAACGGTGGACGTATCGGCTGCCTGCACGGCGCTGCAGGCCTGGGACGGCACGGGCACGGCGGCATCCAGGGGCTCCCATGTCTGGGATGAGTTCTGGAAGCGCGTGGCCAGCCAGATCAAATCGGCCGACCTGTATGCCGTGCCCTTTGATGCGGCCGACCCCGTCAACACGCCGCGTGGCATCAAGCCCACTGCCAAGGCGGCGCTGCAAAAGGCGTTCGCCGAAGCAGTGAAGGCCGTGCAGGCCAGCGGCTTTGCCATGGATGCGGCGCGCGGCACCGTGCTGTTCTCGCAGCGCGGCGGCGAGAAGATCGCGCTGTATGGCGGCTGCGGCGAGGTGGGCTACTTCACCATCACCTGCTCGGAAAACAAGATAGAGCAGGGCGGCTACAGCATGGATGGCCAGCCGCACGGCAACAGCTACATGCAGGTGGTGAGCTTCCCGTCAGCCGGTGTGGAGGCCCATACCTTCCTGACCTTCTCGCTGTCGGACGACCCGGCCTCGGCCCACTACGTGGACTACACCAAGGCCTACGGCGCGCGCCAATGGCTCAAGCTGCCGTTCACCGACAGCGCCATCCAGGCCAGCCCGGCCTACAAGACGCAGACCGTGAGCGAGTGAAGCAACCTGTGACCCGGTGACGGGCCGCCGGTTCGCTGGCGGCTCGCCGGGAGTGCAAAAAGCGACGGGGGCCGAGGCCCCCGTTGCTTTTGGAATGCGCTGGCCGTCAGTCCACGATGACGCGCGGCTCGCCCGCCTCCATGCGGCCGACGATGGCGGCACTGCCAAAGCCCTGCTCGGCAAACAGTGCAAGCACCTGATCGGCAACATCCGGCGCGCAGGACACGAGCAGGCCGCCCGAGGTCTGCGGATCGGTCAGCAGCGCGCGCTGCGCATCGGTGATGCCGGCGCCCAGCGCAATCTGCGCGCCATAAGAGGCCCAGTTGCGGCCCGAGGCGCCCGTGATGACGCCCTGCTCGGCAAAGCCCTGCACCGTGGGCAGCACGGGCAGGCTGCGGCTGTCGATGCGTGCCGTCAGGCCCGCGCCGCGTGCCAGTTCCAGGCCGTGGCCCAGCAGGCCGAAGCCCGTCACATCGGTCAGCGCGTGCACGCCGTCCATCTTGCCCAGCGCCGTGCCGGGGCGGTTGAGCAGGGTGGTTGCTTCCACCATGGCGCGGTAGCCGGCCCCGTCCAGCAGGTTCTTCTTGAGTGCGGCCGACAGAATGCCCACGCCCAGCGGCTTGCCCAGGATCAGCACGTCGCCGGCCCTGGCGTCGGCATTGCGCTTCATCTGGCGGGGGTTGACGATGCCGATGCCGACCAGGCCGTAGATGGGCTCGACCGAGTCGATGGAGTGGCCCCCGGCCAGCGGAATGCCGGCATCGCGGCAGACCGATTCGCCACCTTCCAGGATCTTGGCAATGGTGTCGTGCGGCAGCACATTGATGGGCATGCCCACGATGGCCAGGGCCATCAGGGGCTGGCCGCCCATGGCGTAGATGTCGGACAGCGCATTCGTCGCGGCGATGCGGCCGAAGTCATACGGGTCGTCCACGATGGGCATGAAGAAGTCCGTGGTCGCCACGATGGCCTGCTCGTCGTTGATGCGGTAGACGGCGGCGTCGTCGGCGGTCTCCGTGCCCACCAGCAAGTCCGGGAAGAACTGCTTGGGCAGCGCGCTCTTGCCGATCAGCTCCGCCAGCAGGCCCGGCGCGATCTTGCAGCCGCAGCCGCCGCCATGGGACAGCGAGGTGAGTCGGGGGGCTTGGGAGGTGTCTGTGGTCATGGAGCAATCCGGCGATCGGCGGCGATCGCAGTAGTGGGAAAGAGTGCCTGCCGCCAGCGCGGCAGCGCGCCATATTATGGGCGGGCACGGCGGGCGGCCATGGTACAAGCGGGCATGTCCAAGTCTTTCACTCATGACCGCGCATCCGTGGAATGCGATCCCGAGACGGTGGTGGGCGTGGAGCAGCGCGGCTTCAACGCCTGGCCAGCCCAGCGCACCGTGCTCTGCGGCGACTGGCTGCTGCGCGCTGCGCAGGGCCATACCAAGCGCGCCAACTCGGCCAATGCCCAGCAGCCCGGCGCCCGTCTTGGCGCCTTGCTGCCGCAGATCGAGGCCTTCTACGAGCGCCAGGGCCTGCCTGCCATCTTTCGCCTCTCGCCCCTGGCAAGTCCCGATGCAGATGCGCAGTTGGCGCAGGCCGGCTACCTGCTGGCCGACCCTTCCCTGGTGATGCGTGCCGCATTGACGGACATGGCGCCGCCAGCGAACGACCAGGGCTGGACCCTTGCCATTCAAGCCCAGCCTGGCATGGCCTGGCTGCAGGGCTTTGCCGAGGCCGGCGCCGTGCCGGAGCAGCACAGGCAGGCGCACCACCATATGCTGCAGTCCATTGCCTGGCCCGCCGCATTTGCTTCGCTGCAAGTGGGCGGTGGAGTGGGCGGCGAGGTGGGCGGCGAGGTGGCCGGGTTTGGCCTGGCCGTCGTGGAGCGCGGCTGCGTGGGCCTGTATGACATCGTCATCACGCCTGCGCTGCGCGGCCAGGGACTGGGCCGGGCGTTGGTGCATGGCCTGATGGACTGGGGGCAGACACAGGGAGCGCAATGGGCCGAACTGCAGGTGCGTGCGCCCAACATGGTGGCGCGCGGGCTGTATGAAAGCCTGGGCTTTCAGGCACTCTACGGCTATCACTACCGGCTGCCTGCCTCTGCGCTTTGATGTGTTGCCGCATTGGCCCATCACGGGCGCCCCGGCGTGACAGTCCCGGCGGCCCGATGGGGTCGATATGTGAAAAAATGCTTCAGTGCGCCAGCGTGGCGCAATGCATGGATATTCCGTTCAAGGAGCCTTGGTTGGCAGCTCGCACACATCGCATACATCAAACACACCGCAGGTGGGGCATGGATTGCAGGATCAAAGGCCTGTCTGCCGGGGCCTGGCTGGTCGTGGGTCTGCTGGCCTTGCAGGCCGGGCTGGTGGGGCCGGCACATGCGGAGCCGGCGGCCGATGAGCATGAGCTGGGGGTGACCCGCACCGTCGTAGGCATCCTGGGCTACACGCGCTGGCCCACGGAAAGCCCCGTGCTGCGGCTGTGCGTGGTGGGCTCCACCGAATATGCCGACGACCTGCTCAATGGCGCCCCGCAGACCGTGGGCAGCCAGCGGCTGGAAGTGCGGCGCGTGGTGCCCGTCGATGCGCGCGCCCTGGTCGAATGCGAGGGCATCTATGCCGGCCAGCTCGATGAGGCTGCCTGGCGCAAGCTCATGGAGCAACTGGCGGGGCGGCCGCTGCTGACCATCAGCGAGCGGGGCGAGCTGTGCCGCATCGGCGCCATGTTCTGCCTGCGCCGCCGTGGCGAGGGCGCGGGCTTCGAGGTCAGCCTCGACTCCGTGGCCCGCAGCGGCCTGCGTGTCAATCCCAAGGTGCTGCAACTGGCGCGCCACAGGACCTTGCCATGAAGTTGTCCCTGTCCGGCAATGCCTCCCTGCGCAACGTGATCCGCCGCGCGCACCTGCGCATGGCGGCGGTGGCAATCGCGCTGGCGGGGGCGCTGCTGCTCATCGTCGGCGTGGCCACCCTGCGCCTGTACCTGTCCAACAACCTGCATCTGGTGGCCCGTTCGCTGGCCTATACGGTCGAGGCATCGCTGGTCTTCGGGGACCGCGACGAGGCCGCCCGCGTGCTGGACCAGCTGCTGCGCGGAGAAGGCGTGGCCCACGCCGAGGTCTTCGATGCCGAGGGCCGCCCGTTCGTGCGGTGGTCGGGCCATGGTGGCTCGGCGCTGTCCAGCATCGGGGAGCTGCTGGCCGTGGGCATTGGCCTGCCGCGCGCCGAGGCCGATGTGCGCCAGGACGGCAGGCTGGTCGGCAGTGTGCAGCTGGCCAGCGATGGCGTGGGCCTGGTCCGCTTCCTGGGCGCAGGTTTCATCGTGCTGGTGCTGTGCGTGGGTGTCAGCGGCTATGTGGGCCTGCGCCAGTCGCGCCGCATGCTGCGCGACATTGCCGAGCCGCTGCAGCAGCTGGCGCGCGTGGCCCGGGCTGTGCGCCATGACCGATCCATGGACCAGCGCGTGCCGCTGGCGCGCATTGCCGAGCTGCGCGAGTTGGGCGACAACTTCAACGCCCTGCTGGCCGAGCTGCAGACGCGCCATGAGCGGCTGCAGCAGCAAAATTCGGCCCTGGAGCGGCAGGCTTCGCGCGACAGCCTCACGGGGCTGGCCAACCGCCTGCATTTCGAGCAGCGACTGCAGCAGGCGCTGGACAGTGCGGCGGAGAGCGGGCAGAAGTTGGCCGTGCTGTTTCTGGACAACGACCGCTTCAAGCAGGTCAACGATGCCTACGGCCATGCCGTGGGCGATGTGCTGCTCAAGGCGGTGGGCGCCCGGCTGCGCTCGCAGGTGCGCGAGACCGACCTGGTCGCCCGCCTGGGTGGCGACGAATTCGCCATCCTGCTCTATCCCATCGGCGGCGGTGGCGACGCGCAGATGGTGCAGGACAAGATAGAGGCCGCCATGCGCGAGCCTCTGGTCGTTGGCGACGGCGTGGTGCTGCAGCCTTCGGTCAGCGCGGGCGTCGCCCTTTTTCCCAAGCATGGCCAGAGCATGGAGACGCTGATGCGCCATGCAGACCAGGCCATGTACCAGGCCAAGGCCATGCGCCAGGCCGAACGAATCACAGGAGGATGACATGTTGAAACGACGGAGCTGGATCCGGATGTGCGGCGCAGGTGCGGCCGCAGTGCTGGCCCTTGCGCTGGCAGGTTGCCAGACGGTGCCGCAGGCGCCGGCCAAGGCGCCGGGGCTGACCGAAGAACAGCAGCAGTTGCTGCGCAGCCAGGGTTTTGCGCAGGCAGACCAGGGCTGGGAGCTGCAGATGTCGGGCAAGCTGCTGTTCGGCTTTGATTCGGCCGAAGTCGGCGCCCAGGCGCGCACCAAGGTGCTGGAGCTGGGCCGTGCCCTCAAGGGCGTGGGCATCGAGCGGCTGCGCGTGGAAGGCCATACGGACGATCGCGGCAGCGATGCCTACAACATGCGCCTGTCGCTGCGCCGCGCAGAGGCCGTGGCCGATGTGCTGGCCGAAGCTGGCCTGGCGCGCCAGGATATCGAGGTCAAGGGCCTGGGCCGCGCCATGCCCGTGGTGCCCAGCGATGCGGCGGAGAACCGCCGCGTGGCCATCGTCGTGCCCTTGCAATAGCCGTAACCTGGCTGGAATCAGAGTCGGGGGATTGGCGGAAAGCAGCAGGAGTCGAACCTACCCAGGAGCGGCTGACGCCCCTGACCGGGTTTGAAGCCCGGGCGCACCACCGGGTGCGTATGCTTTCCTTCTGGCTTGAAGCTCCCCCTGAGCGGCTTACGCCGCTTCCCCCTCTCTACCCGCTTCGCGGGGGAGGGGGACGACACCCTTGCGGCGGGGCGGCCCTTGCTCGGTGTCTCTCGCCTTGGGCCGCGCCGGTTGCTGGCGCCGTGGCGAAGCAAAGCTCGCCATTGTAGCGGCCCCTTGCCTCAGATTCTTGCTGTGGCACCAGTGGTCCACTGCACATCGGGGCGCAGCAGGTGGGCGTCGCGCAGGCGGCGGGTGTAGCCGATGCGGTCGAAGAATTCGAGGATCTGGATGGCGCGTTTGCGGCCCAGGCCGGTGGCGTCGCGGAAGGCGTGGGCCTGGATTTCGGCGTTGGGGGTGGAGGAGGCCAACTCGCGGACCAGGGCCGCGAGTTCGTCCATGCGGGCTGCCGTGTAGAACAGGTCCTTTGTGACTTGGAACAATTGGCCCTGGCGTGCGAGCTTGCGCAGCAGCTGGCGCACGGTTTCCTCTCCGGTGGCGCTGTCGCGGGCCAGGTCGCGCACCCAGGGCGGGTCGTAGCGGCCGGCCTCGATGGCGGGCAGCAGTTTCTGGGCGATCTGCTTTTCACTGTCCGACAGCTGCACGCTGTGGCCGGGCAGGTGCAGCCAGGCGCCGCTGGCGGCCAGGCTGCCGTCCTGCAGCAGGGCTTGCAGCAGGCCCTTCCACAGCGCGTCATGCCCTGCATGTACCAGGCCCGACAGTGCCATGCGGCGCAGGCGTGCGGCGTTCACGCCGGGCTCGTCGGGGCTTTTGTCGTGGAAGCGCGCCATGCTGTCCAGCACCTGGTTGCGCAGCTGCTGCAAGCGTGCCTCGCCCAGCAGCAGCGTATCGCCCTCGGCCAGGGGGAGGCGGTGCAGGCGGGCATCCGTGGCCACCGATGCGCGGCCCGTCAGGCGCATGAGCTGCGAAGTGGCAATGCCGTGCGCCGCGCCTTGCACCAGCGCGCTGGCGTCCCCGGTGGCAATCAGCGATTCCAGCGCCTGCAGATAGGCCGTGCGCTCGGGGCTGCGGCGCTTGCGTGCGGGTGCAAAGGGGTCGATGACGCTGCCGCCGGCAATGGTGCGGCTGGCCTGGGCATTGCGCACGATGAGCCGGTCGCCGGGTTGGGCATGTACGGGCATGTCCAGCACCAGTTGGACGATGGCCTGTTCGCCCGGGCCCAGCGGCTGGTCCTGCAGCAGGGCCACGTGGGCCGTGCAGCGCGCCGTACCGATGTGCACATGCACAGGCGTCCATTGGGCCAGTGATGGCGCATCGGCCAGCAGTTGCAGGCGCACGTCGATCCGGTCGCTGGCCTGCAGCAGCCGTGCGTCGGCGATCCAGTCGCCGCGCGTGATGGCTTCCTTGGCAATGCCCGACAGGTTGAGCGCGCAGCGCTGGCCGGCCAGGCCCTGTTCGCTGGCCTGGTTCTGGGCATGCAGGCTGCGCACGCGCACCTCGGTGCCCGAGGCCGAGTGCACCAGCGTGTCGCCCACCTTCACCTGCCCGCCGAACACGGTGCCCGTGACCACGGTGCCCTGGCCCGGCAGCGTGAAGCTGCGGTCCACGGCCAGGCGGAACAGCCCGTCGCTGGCCCGCGCGGGAATGGACTGGGCGCGCGCCATGAGGTGATCGCGCAACTGCGCCACGCCTGCGTCGTCAGGCAGGGCTGCCGCGGTAGGGAAGACCGGCGCGCCTGCCAGTGGCGTGGGGGCCAGCAGGGCCCCGATCTCGGCCCGCACCTGCTGCAGCCGCTCGGGCGTGGCGCGGTCGGCCTTGGTCAGGGCCACGGTGGCTTCGCGCACGCCCAGCAGCTGCAGGATGTCCAGGTGCTCGCGCGTCTGCGGCATGACGCCGTCGTCGGCCGCCACCACCAGCAGGGCGTGGTCTATGCCCACGGCGCCTGCGGCCATGGTGTGCACGAATTTTTCGTGGCCGGGCACGTCGATGATGCCCAGCACCTCGCCATTGGGCAGCGGCGTGTAGGCATAGCCCAGCTCGATGGAGATGCCGCGCGCCTTCTCTTCCTTGAGGCGGTCGGTGTCCACGCCCGTGAGCGCGCGCACCAGGGTGGTCTTGCCGTGGTCGATGTGGCCGGCGGTGCCGATGATCATGCGTTCGTCCTCAGGCGATGTGCAGCAGCGGCAGCTGTTCGGTGAAGGCAGGCTCGTCGGCCGCTTCCAGGCAGCGCAGGTCCAGCCACAGAGCGTCGTCATGCAGCCGGCCGATGACGGGGCGGGGCAGGCTGCGCAGGCCGGCCTCCAGCTGGGTGAGCTGGCGGCCGGCCTGGCGACCGTCGGCCGGATGCAGGCGCAGGCCCCAGCTGGGCAGGTTTTCCACGGGCAGGGCGCCGCTGCCGATCTGGCTGTTCATCTCGGCGGTTTCCACCACATAGCGGCTGCCCAGCGCCTGCTGCACCAGCGGCTGCAGGGCCTGCGCGCGTGCCTGCATGTCGGCCTGGGGGCGCGTGAACAGGCGCAGCGTGGTCAGGCGCTCGGCCAGCTTTTCGGGATGCAGGTACAGGCGCAGCGTGGGCTCCAGCGCGGCCAGGGTGAGCTTGCTCACGCGCAGTGCGCGCTTGAGCGGGTGTTTCTTGATGCGGGCGATCAGGTCCTTGCGGCCCACGATCAGGCCGGCCTGCGGGCCGCCCAGCAGCTTGTCGCCGCTGAAGGTGACGATGTCGGCGCCTGACTCGATGGTCTCGCGCACCGTGACCTCGTAGGGCAGGCCCCATTCGCGCAGATCGACCAGGGTGCCGCTGCCCAGGTCCACCACCATCTGCAGGCCGTGCGCATGGGCAATGGATGCCACCTCCGCGTCGCTCACGGCCTTGGTGAAGCCGGTGATGGCGTAGTTGCTGCAATGCACCTTCATGAGCAGGCCGGTGTGTTCGCCGACAGCGCCTTCGTAGTCGCGCGCATGGGTTCGGTTGGTGGTGCCCACCTCGACCAGAGTGGCGCCTGCGCGCGTCATCACGTCGGGAATGCGGAAGGCCCCGCCGATCTCCACCAGCTCGCCGCGCGAGACGATGACCTCGCGCCCGGCCGCCAGCGTGGCCAGGGTCAGCAGCACGGCGGCGGCGTTGTTGTTGACGACGGTGCAGGCCTCGGCGCCCGTGAGTTCGCAGACCAGGGATTCGATCAGGTCGTCGCGGTCGCCACGGCCGCCGTCTTCCAGGTCGTACTCCAGGTTGGCCGGCGCCGTCATGGCGGCCACCACGGCGTCCACCGCCTCCTGCGGCAGCAGGGCGCGGCCCAGGTTGGTGTGCAGCACCGTGCCCGTGAGGTTGAAGACCGTGCGCAGCCGGGGCGCAAAGCGCCTCGCCAGGCGCAGGCCGGCCGCCTGGACCACCTCAGTGATGCCGGGCGCGCCTGCATCGGGCTCGCCGGACCGCAGCCGCTCCTGCGCATCGGCTCGCATCTGCGCCAGGGATTCGCGCACGGCCTGGGTGCAGGCATCGAGGCCGTGGCGCTCGCGCAGCGCGAGCATGTCGGCGCTCAGCAGCACCTTGTCCACGGCAGGCAGGCGCAGCGCGGACGGGGCAGGGCAGGCGGCAGGGGAGGCGGCAGAGGGG
>NZ_JACVUR010000022.1:0-96489 GCF_016516495.1 Delftia sp. S65 | reverse complement strand
GGTCGGCCGCCGGGCCGAAACCCGGCCTCGAAAAACAACCACCCGGCAGGGACAAATCCAGCGAAAGAATCAAAGCACAAACCGAGTCACCGCGAAGTCCGCGTATGACTCACATTGGCATCCACAGTCCCAAACACCGTCACCCCACTGCCACTGGACGCCTGGCTCCCCGAAACATCCCCAGGCACCCCGCCCGCGCAACCAGCCAGCCCCACACTCAAGGCCACCAGCACCATCGCGGCCAGCCCACGCATGCCGTACTTCATCTCAATCTCCTTCATCTCCGGCGCAACCGACCGGCACAGCCCATGTTAGCCGCGCCAACCCGCCGCCCCGTGAGCGAAGGTAATCACCCTTCCAGGTAAAGCGCAGCCAGCCGCTCGCGTGCAGCGCTGTCGATGCCCAGCGCATCCCGCAGATACCCCTGCATTCCACCGAAGTCGGCCCGCACCATGTCGGTGGCCGCCGCCAGGTAGGACGCCTGCACGCGCCACAGCACATCCATCACCTCGGCCGGCATGGGAGCGAAGGTGGTGGCGGGGCGCTGGTAGAGCTGGTTGGTCAGCAGGTAGTCCTGCATCACGGTGTCCTCGTCCACGCCCAGCGCGGTGAGCAGCAGGGCGGCGGCCCAGCCCGTGCGGTCCTTGCCGGCCGTGCAGTGGAAGACCAGCGGGTCCTGGCTGTCCAGCAGCAGTTGGAACAGCTGTGCAAAGCGTGGCGCGTAGTCGTGCACGAAGCTGCGGTAGGTATCCTGCATCAGCTCCTCGGCATGGGCGGCCGTGAGGTCGTTGCCTGCGGCGATCAGGGCGCTGGCGCGCTGCACCACGGTGGGCTCGACGATGAGCGCATGGCGGGCAATGCCCGGCCATTCGTAGGCCAGGTGGGCGCTTTCCATCTTGCCCCGGAAGTCCGCGCTGCGCGCGAGCTTCAGGCCCTGCAGCACGTCCAGGTCCGCTGCGCTGAGGCCGGCCAGGTGGTCGGCACGGAACAGCGTGCGCCAGCGCACGCGCCGGCCATCCAGGCCCGTGTAGCCACCGAGGTCTCGGAAGTTGGAGGCGCCGTCCAGGCGGATGGAGCGCGAGGGCGCCGGGGAGGAAGCAGCGGCGGCGGCCGCTGCCGGGGTGAGCATTTCGGTATCCATGCCCGCTAGATTAGCCCAAGCATGTGTTGCCCCCGTGTCAGGCCGGCGACCCGCTCCGGCAAGGTGCAGAAGCGGGTCGCCGGATCAGGTCAGGCAGGCGCCTTACGCCAGATGCTTGCCCACGATGCCAGCCAGCTCGAACATGTTCACGCTGTCCTTGCCGAAGACGGGGCGCAGCTTGTCGTCGGCGCGGATGACGCGCTTGTCCTTGGGGTCCTGCAGGTTCTGGGCCTTGACGTATTCCCACAGCTTCTTGACCACCTCGGTACGCGCCACCGTGCCTTCGCCGATGACGGCGGCCAGGGCCGCGCTGGGCTGCAGCGTGCCGGCAGCCGGCTTGCGCGCGGTCTTGGTGGCCGTCTTTGCCGTGGTCTTGGCTGCGGCTTTCTTGGCAGGCGCCTTCTTGGCCGGCGCGCTCTTGGCGGCCGCCGTCTTGCGCGGCGGGTACTTGCTGTCGCGCTGCTCGAACTCGAAGTTGACCTTGCCGGCCGCGCCATCCCAGACCAGGAAGGCCTTGAAGCTGCGGCGCGTGCGGTTGGAGACGAACTTGTCCAGCAGGTCGGTCTTGCCGGTCTGCAGCAGCTTTTGCATCTGCTCGCGCTCTATGGGCTGCTGCAGGATGATCTGGCCGCTCTTGAAGTCGCAGCTGGGCGTGGCCTGGGCCAGCGTGGGCACGGCCTTGGCGCAGACGTAGTTGCTGCCGTGCTCGAAGACCGGCGCGCCGCACTTGGGGCAGGGGCCCAGCGATTGCTGGCTGGCAAAGTCCACCAGCTCGCCCGTGTCTTCGGAGGCGGCGTCGTCGCCAAAGTCGAACTCGAGCTTGTAGTTGCCGCCTTCCTCATCGTGCACGATGGTGACCTCGGCCACGAAGGGCCAGCCGGCCTTGGAGCGAAAGCCGTCCAGCGGGCCCAGGCGGCGGTCGCGCAGCAGTTGCTCGGCCTCGGCCGTCTCGAAGGTGCGGCCTGCAGGCGACTTGGTGAACGAGAAGCCGCAGCCCGCGCCCTGTCCGTCGCTTCCCGTGCAGCCGTAGCGGCGGTAGTTCTCCTTGACCACGCCGCCGCAGTTGGGGCAAGGCGTGGACAGGGTGGCGTAGTCGCCGGGCACGGTGTCCCGGTCGTATTCCTTGGCCTTCTTGACCAGCTTTTCCGTCATGGACTGGATCTGCTGCATGAAGGCATCGCGCGAGAGCTGGCCCTTTTCCATCTGCGCCAGCTTGTACTCCCATTCGCCGGTGAGGTCGGCGCGCGAGAGTTCTTCCACGCCCAGGCCGCGCAGCAGCGTCATGAGCTGGAAGGCCTTGGCCGTGGGAATCAGCTCGCGGCCTTCGCGCAGCATGTACTTTTCGGTCAGCAGGCCTTCGATGATGGCCGCGCGCGTGGCAGGCGTGCCCAGGCCCTTTTCCTGCATGGCCTCGCGCAGCTCGTCGTCCTCGACCTGCTTGCCGGCGCTTTCCATGGCGCCCAGCAGCGTGGCTTCGGAGTAGCGCGCGGGCGGCTTGGTCTTGAGGCCCTTGGGATCGACCTGGCCGGCGCGCGGCTGCTCGCCGGGCTGCACCGCGACCAGGGGCTGGCCCTTGTCGCCGTCCTTGCCGCCTTCGACCTCGTTGGCGGCCTCCTTGCCGTAGATGGCCAGCCAACCGGGCTTGACCAGGATCTTGCCTTCGGTCTTGAAACTGTGCTGCTCGACCTTGCTGATGCGCGTGGTCACCTGGTGCTCGGCGCTGGGGAAGAACACGGCCATGAAGCGGCGCACGACGAGGTCATAGAGCTTTTGCTCGGCCTCGGACAGGCCGCTGGGCGCCTGCGTGGTCGGGATGATGGCAAAGTGATCCGACACCTTGCTGTTGTCGAAGATGCGCTTGGTGGGGCGCACGTAGTTCTCGTCCAGCGCCTGCTGGGCAAAGGGCGCCAGGTGGCGCATGCCGCTGCCGGCCAGCATGGCGAAGGTCTGGTGCGCCACGGGCACGTAGTCCTCGGGCAGGGCACGCGAGTCGGTACGCGGGTAGGTCAGGGCCTTGTGGCGCTCGTACAGGCTTTGCGCCAGCGACAGCGTGGTCTTGGCCGAGAAGCCGAACTTGCCGTTGGCCTCGCGCTGCAAACTGGTCAGGTCGAACAGCAGCGGGCTGGCCTGGGACGTGGGCTTGGACTCCTCGGTGACCTGGGCCGGCTTGCCGCGCACGGCGTCGGCAATGGCCTGGGCGTCGCGCTGGTTCCAGATGCGGTCGGCGCGGGCTTCCGCATCCTCGCTCTTCTTCCATTGGGGATCGAACCACTTGCCCAGGTACTGGCCGGCCTGGGCGTCGAAGGCGGCGTGCACTTCCCAGTAGTCGCGGCTCACGAACTTGCGGATCTTTTCCTCGCGCTCCACCACCAGGGACAGCGTGGGCGTCTGCACGCGGCCCACGGTGGTCAGGAAGAAGCCGCCATCGCGCGAATTGAAGGCCGTCATGGCGCGCGTGCCGTTGATGCCCACCAGCCAGTCGGCCTCGGAGCGGCTGCGCGCTGCGCTGGCCAGGCCCAGCATCTGCGCGTCACTGCGCAGGTTCTGGAAGCCGTCGCGGATGGCCTGCGGCGTCATGGACTGCAGCCACAGGCGCTTGACCGGCTTGCCCAGGCCCTTGCCGTCGGGCTTGGCGCCTGCGGCGTACTGCTCGATCAGGCGGAAGATCAGCTCACCCTCGCGGCCCGCGTCGCAGGCGTTGATGAGTTCGGTGACATCCTTGCGCTTGGCCAGCTTGACCACGGCATTGAGCCGGCTCTTGGTCTTGTCCACGGGCTTGAGGTCGAAATACGGCGGAATCACCGGCAGATTGGCAAAACTCCATTTGCCGCGCTTGACGTCGAATTCCTCGGGCGCCTGGATTTCCACCAGGTGGCCCACGGCGCTGGTCACGACGTAGTGCTCGCTCTCGAAGTATTCATCGTGCTTGTCGAATTTGCCCGCCACCGGAGTCAACGCGCGGACGATGTCCTGCGCGACCGAAGGCTTCTCAGCAATCACCAGGGTCTTTGTCATTGTGTGTACTCGTCATTCCCCGCAGGACCTGCATGTCGCAGCCTGCGCTTCTACAATCCATGGCTCACGCGTGTACGTACGTGTACGCGCACGCGCATGTGTGCCTATTCAAGTTATCAGAGAAAACATGCCCCGCACAGCTTTGGCCCCTTCCGGCGGCCGCCGTATCCAGACCCGCCGCTCGGGTGTCCATGGCAAGGGCGTCTTCGCCGCGCAGGATCTTGCCGAAGGCGAGGTCCTTGTCGAGTACGTAGGGGAAATCGTCAGCTGGCAGGAAGCCCAGGACCGGCATCCGCACGACCCCAGCCAGCCCAACCATACCTTCTACTTCCACGTGGACGAAGACCGCGTGATCGACGCCAACTACGGCGGCAACTCCTCGCGCTGGATCAACCACAGCTGCGCTCCCAATTGCTACACCGATGAGCGCGATGGCCGGATTTTCATCGTCGCGCTGCGCAACATCGCCGCCGGCGAGGAGTTGAGCTACGACTACGGCCTGATCATCGACGAACCCTACACCAGGAAGCTGAAGGCCGAGTATCCATGCTGGTGCGGCGCGGCCACCTGCCGCGGCACGCTGCTGGCGCCCAAGCGCGGCTGGCGCCCGCCCATGCCCGGCGATGCATTGCCGGCCAGCGCAAAGCCGGCATCGGAACAATCTGAAAAGACAAAGCGGGCCAAAAAGCAGCAGGTCAAAGCGGAAAAGCCTTTGGAAAAGCCCTTGGAAAAGGCCTCCCAAAAGCCAAGGAAAAAATCCCGCAAATCCTCCACAAAGGCCGGCGCATGATGGCATCGTCCCCCATTCACTGGCCTGCGGAATCGCTGTGGCAGGCCATCGAGCCGCGACTGCCGGGCTTTTCCGTGGAGATCGTGCCCAGCATCGGCTCGACCAACACCGAGCTGATGGCGCGTGCCCGCGATGGCCGCAACGAACCCGTGCTGCTGGTGACCGAAGTGCAGACCGCCGGCCGAGGCCGGCTGGGCCGCCAGTGGACCAGCGGCGTGGGCGATTCGCTGACCTTCTCGCTGGGCATGCCGCTGGCGCCTGCCGACTGGTCCGGCCTGTCCCTGGCCGTGGGCCTGAGCGTGGCGCAGAGCCTGCAGCCGCAATTGCCCGCCCCGGGCTCGCAGCGCCCGCGCATCGGCCTCAAATGGCCCAACGACCTGTGGATCGACGGCGACCGCAAGCTCGGCGGCATCCTGATCGAGACGGCCAGCTTTGTCGGCAGCGCCGCGCATGAACCCGGCACGCCGCGCTACGTGGTCGTGGGCATCGGCCTGAACGTGCGCCCGCGCCCCGGCGACGGCATGCGCACGCCCCCGGCCAGCCTGCTGGAGCTGGACGAGCGCCTGGACGCGCCCACCGCCCTGGCCTGCGTGCTGCCGGGCCTGGTCTCCGACATCCAGACCTTTGCCGCCCAGGGCTTTGCGCCGCTGGTGGAGCGCTTTGCCCAGCGCGACCTGCTGCGTGGCCGCGCCGTCAATCTCAGCGATGGCGAAAGCGGCACGGCCGAGGGCGTGGGCCCCGATGGCGCGCTGCTGGTACGCACGGCGCGCGGCCTGCAGGCCATCACCAGCTCGGAAATCAGCGTGCGCCCGGCTGCTGTAGGCTAGGGCGGGTGACTCATCACTAGGGCCCAAGAAACGACATGCTGCGAATCGCCTTCCTGCTGCTGGTGCTGGCCAATGCCGGCTACTACCTCTGGAACCACGGCCAGCTCCAGGCCCTGGGCCTGGCACCGCCATCCCAGACCGAGCCCGAGCGCCTGGGCCAGCAGGTGCGCCCGGAGGCGCTGAGCCTGCTGAGTGTGGACAACGCGCCAGCCCCCTCCTCGGCCACCCCGGCCACGGCTCCTGCATCCCCTGCATCCCCTGCGGCACCCGCAGCACCTGCTGCCCCTGCCAGTGGCGAGGAACCCGCCGCACCGGCTCGCCCCGAGAAAGCCGCGGGCCAGCCTACCAGCTGCCTGGTGGCCACGGGCATCGAAGACCGCCATGCCGAGGCGCTGCGCCGCGGCCTCATCGCCCAGGTCGCCAGCGACCAGTGGGACCTGAGCAGCACGCACCAGCCGGGCCGCTGGATGGTCTACATGGGCAAGTTCCCCGATGCCGAGTTCCTGGAGCGCAAGCGCGCGGAACTGCGTGCACGCAAGATCGACTTTGACCGCGCAGGCGGCGCGCTGGAGCCCGGCCTGTCGCTGGGCCGCTTCTCCTCCGAGGAAGCGGCCACGCGCGAGCTGACCAACGTTGCGCGCCAGGGCGTGCGCACGGCCCGCGTGGTGCAGGAGCGCCCCGACATCACCCTCTACACGCTGCGCCTGCCCCAGGCCACGCCCGCGCTGCGCAGCCAGGTCGAGTCCATGGGCGGCAAGGCCTTCGAGGGCAAGCCGTTCAGGCCCTGCTGAGCCCCGCCAGGGCACGATGAAAAAAGGCCCGCGATCCTGTGATCGCGGGCCTTTTGCATTTCACTCTCAGGGGCTTCAGAGCGTACGCGGATCGGTGGCCATCAGTTGCTCCACCAGCACCTTCAGGTCGGTGGTCAGGCGCAGGTAGCCGGCCTGGTCGAGATCCAGGGTCTGCTCGTTCATGTAGAGCTTGCGGTTGATCTCGATCTGGATGCTGTGGCGGTGCTCGGCGGGCTTGCCGTAGCGGCGCACCAGCTCCACGCCCTTGTAGGGATGGTTGTAGTCCACGCTGTAGCCGCGCTCGCGCAGGAAGGCGCAGATGCGCTCGGACAGCGCCGGGCTGGCCGTGCTGCCGTCGCGGTCGCCGATCACGAAGTCGGCATGGACCAGGCCCGGGTGCAGCGTGGCGTGGCTGGCTGCGACGGAAGGCATGGAGTGGCAGTTGATATGGATGCTGTAGCCATGGCGCGCATGGGCGCCGTCGATGGCGCGCTCCACGGCGGCGTGGTAGGGCTTCCAGCAGCGCTCGATGCGCTGCAGCAGTTCAGCGGCGGGCAGCTGGCGGTCATAGATGGGCACGCCCTCATCGGTGAACTTCCAGATCAGGCCCTTGCCCAGGCGCACCTTCTGCAGCACGACCTGGTCGGTGGTGACGGGCAGCGGCCACTGGCCCTCGATCATGGTGGTGTCGATCTCGGTGGTGTCGCGGTTGGCGTCCAGGTAGATGCGCGGGAAATGCGCCTCCACCCAGCTCACGCCCAGGCCCGGCGCAAAGGCGTAGATCTTCTCCACATGCGTGTCCTCGGCCTGGCGCAGCGTGGCCAGCGGCAGGCAGGAGCCGAAGTCCGCCGGGTAGACCGTGCCGCTGTGCGGCGAGTCCAGCACCACGGCACTGGCGCCGGCAACGCTGGTGACCATGGGCGGCGCGGCATCGGCCGCGCCGGAACCTGCCGCGCCGGGCAGGGATTGCAGGAAGTTCTGACTGATCAGTCGCAGGACGGGATGCATGAGATGTGTCTACTCGGTTGTGCAGACGCCACTCGCCGGGCGCACTCCATGAACAGGGCGCAGCCTCATATCAGGCACGCCCAGCAAGGGCCGTCCCGCAGCGAGGGCGTGGTCCCCCTCCCGCGAAGCGAGAGAGGGGGAAGGCGCGAAGCGCCTCCGTGGGAGCCTTAATCCAGCTGGATCTGGGCCGTGGCGGCAATCTTCTTCATCTTGGCGACTTCGCTGGCGATCTGCTTGGTGAAAGCGTCGCTGCTGGTACCGGAGATGTACAGGCCCTGGGCCGCCATGCGCTTTTGCACGGCCGGGTCCTTGAGCGCGGCCGCGATGGCCTTTTGCACGCGGGCGATCTGCTCGGGCGGGGTGCTCTTGGGGGCCACCAGGCCGAACCACGAAGGATCGTTCAGGTCGGCATGGCCGGCTTCGGCGTAGGTCTGCACGTCGGGCAGCACGTCCAGGCGCTCATGCCAGGACACGGCCAGGGCCTTGACCTTGCCGCCCTTGATGTGGGGCAGCGAGGAAGCCACCTGGTCGAAGTACACGGGCACCTGACCACCGAGCACGTCGTTGATGGCCGGGCCTGCACCGCGGTAGGGAATGTGCTGCATCTCGGTGCCCGTGCTCTTCATGAACTGGGCGCCCCACATGTGGCCGATGGTGCCGTTGCCGGGTGTTGCGAAGCTGACCTTGCCGGGGTTGGCCTTCAGGTACTTCACGAACTCGGCGAAGTTGTTGGCGGGCACCAGCTTGGGGTTGATCACGATCACGCCGGGGGCCTTGACGATCTCGGTCACGCCGACGAAGTCGTTGATGGCGTCGTAGGGCAGCTTCTTGAACACGGCGGGGTTCACGCCGTGCGTGGACAGCGTGGCGATGCCGAAGGTCACGCCGTCGGTGGCACGCGCCACTTCGGCCATGCCGATGGAGCCGCCAGCGCCGGCCTTGTTCTCGATCACCACGGCCTGGCCGCCCAGCAGCTTGGGCAGCACGTCCTGCATGTTGCGCGGGACCATGTCGGTGGAGCCACCAGCAGGGAACGGAACGACGATGCGCAGGGGACGGGAGGTGTCCTGGGCGAAGGACATTCCAGGAACGACAGAAGAAGCGGCGATGGAAGCAAGGAAATGACGTCGTTGCATAGGATCTTTCTTACAAACAAGTTCAGATTAAAAGAAATCTGCTCACAAAAAAAGCAAATACTGTGCCTGTTAATATTCCAAACAGGAATACTTTCATCATATCCCTGTCATGAGTTTGCGCCGCCTCAACCCGCCCACGCATCTGCTGCGCGCTTTCTCCACCGTGGTGCGCTTCGGGGGCGTCTCGCGCGCGGCCGAAGCCTTGCACCTGACGCAAAGCGCAGTCAGCAAGCAGATCCAGGAGCTGGAGAAATGGGTGGGCGTGCCGCTGTTCGAACGCGAGCGCAAGCGCTTGAGGCTGACACCCGCGGGCGAGCGCTATGAGCGCGCAGTGCGCGCCCTGCTGGGCCAGCTGGAGGCAGCCACCCTCGAACTCATCACCAGCGATGACAGCCGAGGCGCGCTGCACCTGTCATCGCTGCCGACTTTCGCGGCCAAGTGGCTGATCCCCAGGCTGCCCCAGTTTCAGCAGCGCTATCCACAGATCACGCTGCACTTTGTACCCTACGTACACAGCTACCAATTTGACAGTCCGGGGCTGGACTGCGCAATTTTGTTTGGCGACGGGCACTGGAATGGCGCGCATGCCCACTATCTGGTGGGCCGCCAGGTGGCGTTGATCGCACCGCCGCGCGGCGCGGGCCCCGAGGCACGCATCACCACCCCCCAGGACGTGGCGCGCTGCACCCGGCTGCGCCATGTGACCATTCCCGATGCCTGGGCGCGCTGGAGCGAGGCCCATGGCGTCAACGGCATCAGCCCCCTTGCGGGCCCGCAGTTCGACCAGTTCCAGACCATCATCCGCGCCGTGATGGCCGGCATGGGCATCGCCCTGGTGCCACGCTGCCTGGTGCACGACGAGATCGCGGCCGGCCTGGTGAACGAGCCCCTGCCCCAGCACGGCTACCAGAGCGCCCTGGGCTACTGGCTGTGCTACCCGGCCGACCGTGCCAACCACGGCACCCTGGGCATCTTCCGCAACTGGCTGGTGGACCATGCCGCGCAGACGCCGGGACGGATCGCGGTGGCGCCTGTGGCTCCCGGGGAATCTGCGGCAGCCGGGGATGCCCCGCCACCTATGCCGCAGGCTTGGGCGACGGCGGCGAGCGCAGCGCCTTGAAGCGCACGCTGAAACGCGCACCCGGCGGCTGCTGGCCAGGATGCGCATCTTCCAGCACCACCTGGGCGCCATGCTGGCGCGCGATCTCCAGCACGATGGGCAGGCCCAGGCCCGAGCCATCGGCCTCCGAGCCCAGCACGCGGTAGAACGGCTGGAACACCAGCTCGCGCTCGGCCTCGGGCACGCCGGGTCCCGAATCCTCCACCTGCAGCAACAGGACCTGGCCGAAGGGATCGGCCAGCACGCGCACCGTGACCATGCCGGGCCGGCTGCTGCTGGAAGGCGTGTAGTTGATGGCGTTGTCCACGAGGTTGCGCACCAGCTCCGTCAGCAGCGTGGCGTTGCCCTGCAGCCAGACGCCGGTGGCCGATGACTCGGCGCCGTCGTATCCCAGGTCCACATGCTTGTCCATGGCGCGCGGCAGGCAGTCGCGCACCACGTCGGTGACGATGCGCACCAGGTTGCAGGGCTGCATGGCCAGGCCGCGGCCCACGCCGGCGCTCTCGGCGCGCGCCAGCGCCAGCAACTGGTTCACCGTGTGCGTGGCACGGATGCTGGAGCGCGCGATCTGTGCCAGGGACTGCCGCAACTCCTCCGTGCTCACGCCCTCGCGCTGGGCCAGTTCGGCCTGCATGCGCAGCCCGGCCAGCGGTGTCTTGAGTTGGTGGGCCGCGTCGGCCAGAAAGCGCTTTTGCGTGGCCAGCGAATCACCGAGCCGACCCAGCAGGTCGTTGACCGAGTCCACCAGCGGCACGACTTCCAGCGGCACGTCCTTGTGGTTGATGGGCGAGAGGTCCTCGGGCCGGCGCGCGCGGATGCGCTCCTCCAGCCGGTGCAGCGGCTTGATGCCGCGCGCCAGCGCCAGCCACACCAGCAAGGCGGCCAGGGGCAGGATGACGAACTGGGGCAGCATCACGCCCTTGATGATTTCCGTGGCCAGCACGCTGCGCTTTTCGCGCGTCTCGGCCACCTGGACCAGGGCCTGGGGCTCGTCGGGCAGGGGCATGCGCACCCAGACATGGGCCACGCGCAGGTCAATGCCGCGAAACTCCGCATCGCGCAGTTGCACGGCCCCGCCGGTCGGTGCACCGCCGGGCGATAGATCGCCGGATGGCGGATCGTCGGACTCAGGCGGCAGCGGCAGATCGCGCTCGCCGGCCAGGTACTCGCCCTTGACGCCCAGCACCTGGAAATACACGGTGTCCGACTCGTCGGCGCGCAGGATCTCGCTGGCCGATTGCGGCAGGTTGAACAGCACCTTGCCCTGCTGCACCATCACCAGCTGCGCCAGCGCCTGGGCGTTGTACTCCAGCGCGCGATCGAACGGCTTGTTGGCCAGGCCCTGGGCCACCAGCCAGGTCAGCGCCAGGCTCACGGGCCACAGCAGCAGCAGCGGCGTGAGCATCCAGTCAAGGATCTCGCCGAACAGTGAGCGCTGTTCACGCTGGAAGATTTTCATCGGCGGGCAGCCCTCACGACGGGTTCACGGCCCCGTGGCATCCGCCACTATGCGCAGGCAAGCCAACCCGGGCCTGACAGCCAGGGCAGCGGCCTCAGGAAGCGATCTTCTCAAGGCAGTAGCCCAGGCCGCGCACGGTGGC
The DNA here is from genome assembly GCF_016516495.1 of Delftia sp. S65. Lineage (NCBI taxonomy): Bacteria > Pseudomonadati > Pseudomonadota > Betaproteobacteria > Burkholderiales > Comamonadaceae > Delftia > Delftia sp. S65. Next base: position 85,060 of record NZ_JACVUR010000022.1, on the reverse strand, counting down.
GATGCGGATGGGGCCGCGCTCTATCTTCTTGCGCAGGCGGTGGATATAGACCTCGATGGCATTGTTGCTGACCTCGTCGCCCCATTCGCACAGGCGCTCGACCAACTGGTCCTTGCTGACCAGCCGGCCCGCACGCTGCAGCAGCACTTCCAGCAGGCCCAGCTCGCGCGCCGACAGCTCGACCATCTTGCCGTCGATGGTGGCCACGCGGCCGGCCTGGTCGTAGACCAGGGGACCATGCTTGATGGTGCTGCTGGCGCCACCCATGCCGCGCCGCGTGAGCGCGCGCACACGCGCCTCCAGCTCGGACAGCGCAAACGGCTTGGCCATGTAGTCGTCGGCGCCGTAGTCCAGCCCCTGCACGCGCTCTTCCACGCTGTCGGCCGCCGTGAGGATCAGCACCGGCAGCGCATCGCCCCGGCCGCGCAGCTTCTTGAGCACTTCGAGCCCGTGCATCTTGGGCAGACCCAGGTCCAGGATGAGCAGGTCGAATTCGCTGCTGGTCATCAGCGCGGTATCGGCCTCGCTGCCGTTGGCCACATGGCTGACCACGGCGCCCGAGCCGCGCAGGCTGCGCAGCAGACCATCGGCCAGGACCTGGTCGTCTTCGGCAATCAGAATGCGCATGGGGTTGTCTCCTGAAATACAGACGCGCTCTGGATGTTGGAAATGCGCGTCTTTGATTCCTAGGATTCTAGGATGGGCCCCGCCCCACGGGCAGGGACCTTACCCGAGTGAGCCGCCGCCCGCATAGGCCTCCAGCCCCAGCGCCACCACGGTGGCGATGTCGTCGCCGACTTCCTCGCGGAACTCGGCCTCGGCCTGGGACACGGCGTCATGGAAGGCCTGCAGCCATGCCAGGCCCGCAGGCGTGAAGCGGATGCGGCGTGCGCGCGCATCGCGCTCGTCGCTTTCGCGCGTGACCAGGCCCCAGGCCTCGCACTGGGCCACCAGGTCGCCCATGGACTGCTTGGTCATGCCAGCGCGCTCGGCCAGGTCGGTGAGCCTGTCGCCAGCCAGCGACAGATGCCGCGTGATGTGGATGTGGGCCGCTCCCACCTTGTCGCGCGCCGCAAGATTGGACAGCGCCAGCGGCACCTCCACATCGCGCGCCATGAGCTGCAGCACACGCGCGTCGAACCGCCGCATGGCATGGCCGAGCAGGCGGCCCAGGTGGGTCTGGCGCCAGGCGTCGGCGGGCGGCGTGACGGGGGAAAACTCACTCATGGATGCATTGTGGAGGCAAATCCAACAAGTCAGGAAAACTGACTAAAAACACCAACAAAACAAACCAACAAGCCCATAAACTACTGTTCAAGCATCCAGCCTGAATGCAAATACAGAGCTGAAACCCCAGCCAACCCAGGAGTCCGCATGAACACCGCCGTCACCACCGCCAACAGTGAAAAAGCCAAGGCCCTGCAGGCCGCACTCGCCCAGATCGAAAAGCAGTTCGGCAAGGGCACGATCATGCGCCTGGGTGAAGGCGAAGCCATCCAGGACATCCAGGTCGTCTCCACCGGCTCGCTGGGCCTGGACATCGCCCTGGGCGTGGGCGGCCTGCCCCGTGGCCGCGTGATCGAGATCTACGGCCCTGAATCCTCGGGCAAGACCACGCTGACGCTGCAGGTCATCGCCGAAATGCAAAAGCAGGGCGGCACCTGCGCCTTCATCGACGCCGAGCACGCACTGGACACCAGCTACGCCCAGAAGCTGGGCGTGAACCTCAACGAAGTGCTGATCAGCCAGCCCGATACCGGCGAGCAGGCCCTGGAAATCGTGGACAGCCTGGTGCGCTCGGGCGCCGTGGACATGATCGTCGTGGACTCGGTGGCCGCCCTCACACCCCGGGCCGAAATCGAAGGCGAGATGGGCGACCAGCTGCCCGGCCTGCAGGCCCGCCTGATGAGCCAGGCGCTGCGCAAGCTGACAGCCACCATCAAGAAGACCAACTGCATGGTCATCTTCATCAACCAGATCCGCATGAAGATCGGCGTGATGTTCGGCAGCCCCGAAACCACCACGGGCGGCAATGCGTTGAAGTTCTACGCCTCGGTCCGCCTGGACATCCGCCGCACCGGCACCATCAAGAAGGGCGACGAGGCCATCGGCAACGAGACCAAGGTCAAGGTCGTCAAGAACAAGGTCTCGCCTCCGTTCAAGACCGCCGAGTTCGACATCCTCTTCGGCGAAGGCATCTCGCGCGAAGGTGAAATCCTGGACATGGGCGTCAACGCCAAGATCCTCGACAAGTCGGGCGCCTGGTATGCCTACAACGGCGAGAAGATCGGCCAGGGCCGCGACAACGCCCGCGAATTCCTGCGCGAGAACAGCGGCCTGGCCGTGGAAATCGAGAACAAGGTGCGCGACAGCCTGGGCATCGCCCTGCTGCCCACGGCCGGTGGCGATGCCCCCGAAGCCAAGGCCGCCAAGGCGGGCAAGGCCAAGGCCGACAAGGACGGCGTGATCGAAGCCTGAGCGGCCTGACCCCTCACTGCAGGCGCCGCCGCGCCTGCACACACTGTGTTTGCCATCTTGGCGCAGGCTCACGTCTGCGCCTTTTTTATCGCCGGGACGCCCCAAGGCAAAAAAGCGGCCCCCTTGGGGGGCAGCGGACCTTGCGCAGCAAGGGGAGCGTGGGGGCCTTTTTTACTCGGGACGATTCAGGAGACATTGCCGCATGGGATTCGCCAAGCTGTCGCTCAAGGGCCGGGCGCTCAAGCTGCTGGGCCAGCGCGAACATTCACGGCTGGAGCTGGAACGCAAGCTCGCCCCCCATGTGGAGGAAGGCGAAGACCTGGGCGCCATGCTCGACGCGCTGGAGCAGCGCGGCTTCATCAGTGCCCAGCGCGTGGCCGAGTCCGTGCTGCACCGCAAGGCCGCGCGCTTTGGCACGGCACGCGTGGTGCAGGAGTTGCGCAACAAGGGACTGGACGACGGCCTGGTGCGCGCCGCCGCAGAGCAACTGCGCGCCACCGAACTGCAGCGCGCCCTTGCCGTATGGCGCCAGCGCTTCGGCGCACTACCGACCACACCGCAGGAACGACTCAAGCAGATGCGCTTTCTGGCCGCGCGCGGTTTTGGTGGAGAAATTGCGAGCAAGGTGCTGCGGGGCCGCAGCGAAGACTGGGATGCAGGAGCAGAGGACGAAGGCTAGTCTGCGCGCCGGGTCGCACCCCAGCACACCAGCGACCCCACGGTCACCAGCACCACGCCCTGCCAGAAGCCCCAGCCCGGCTGCACCTGCAGCCAGGCACTGGCCAGCAAGGCAGAGAATACGGGCGTGAAGTACGACGCTGCAGCCATCACGGCCAGATGCCCGTGCTGTATGCCGTGCTCCCAGCAGCTGTAGCCCAGGGCGGTGAGCCCGCCCACGGCCAGCAATTGCAGCACCACGGTGCCTGACCATTGCATGCCGCCTTCACCGCCCAGCCACAGCCATTTGATCCACAGCGCCAGCGCGGTCCATATCAGGAAAAGGCCCACGGCATTGTGGCCACCGCCCCAGCGCCGCGCAGCCAGCGAATAGCAGGGCCACAGCAGGGCCGCGCCAAAAGCGAGTCCATACGCCAGCGGGTTGGACAGCATGTGGTCCGCCATGCCCCGCAGTTGCAGCGAGTCGCCGCCCAGCACGCGCGTCAGCCCCCACAGGCACAGCAGCACGCCGGGCCACAGCCACCAGCGCGCATGCTGCTGGCGCAGCAGCACGGCCAAAACGATGGTCAGGCTGGGCCACAGGTAATTGATCAGCCCCAGCTCCAGTGCCTGGGCGCGGTCCTGCGCCAGGCCAATCGCCAGCGACAGGCAGATCTCGTAGACCGCAAACAGCAGGCCGCAGCCCCAGAAGTAGGCCGGATGCATGGCCCGCCACTGCGAGGGCCTGGGCAAGCCGCGCACGGCGGCCACGCACAGTGCGCTGACCGTGTAGAGCATGGCGGCGCCGCCCACGGCGCCCAGCGGCTCGGCCACCGAGCGCATCAGGCCCACGGTGCAGCTCCAGCACACCACGGCCAGCAGTCCGATGGCGGTGGCCCGGCCGGCGGCCACGGGGGAGTTGTTCTGCAGGGAAGACACGTCGATGGCTGCGCGCGGCAGCTCAGTGCGGCTGCAGCAGCTGGCGCAGCGAGTGGTACAGCGCATCCGAGCCATGCGCGGTGTTGTCCGCATCGAACGAGAACTCGTTGCTGGACTGCGTGCCCGTCGCATCCTCGGGCCGGGCTTCCATGAAGAAGGACAGGAAGCGCGCACCCTGGCGGCGGTGCATGGTCAGCACTTTCTCCAGCCGCTGCGGCGACAGGGCCACCAGCGGATGGAACTCCGTCACGCCATAGGCTGTGTGGCCATAGCGGCGCAGCATCTGGCCGACCAGCGGGCCGTAGGTATCTTCGCCGTACAGGCTGACACCCAGGGACAGCCCCGGCATGCGCTGCAGGCTGCGCTCCACAGCGTAGCGGTTGGCATCCCAGCTCGGATTCGCATGGGGGTTGAGCTGGTGGGCAAAGCGAGGAACCCGGCCCAGGCAGCCGTGGCCGATGTGCTCGGAAAAGCCCTGGATGTAGTCGGCCACCTGCTGCTCGCGGAAATCGTTCCAGTCCGTGACCAGCGGGTTGTAGAACAGCGCCAGCCGGTCCTGCGGGCTGTCCACCCAGAATTCCACGCCGTCCGGCAGCTTGCCGAAGTCAGGCAAGGCCTCGGCGGCATGGGGCCTGGGCTCGCCCTGGTTGCGGTCCATCACGGCGATCTGGCGCGTGGCCAGCAGGCCCAGGCTGCGTCCACCGGCCTGCAGCACCACGTCGATGCGGTGCAGGCCCTCACCCAGCGCCGGATAGCGGATGTCGGCACGCCAGCCCACATCGGGCGTGAGGAACCCGGGCTTGGCCTGTGCCACGTCCTGGCGGTGCATGTGCACGGGGGCGTGCGAGTAAGGATGCCCGTCCACGAAGACGGCCACGGCCAGCTGCTTTTGCAGCTTCGCATCGGGCGAGTGGACCCAGCCGGACACGGGCACGGTGCCCGCTGCATAGCTGTCGATGTGCTGGAAGAAGTTCTGCAGCGGCTCGCTGCGGATGTTGCGCGATGGCGGCTCGACCGCGTCGAAGCTGGCAAAGCCAGACTTCAGGTGGGCATTGAGCCGCGCGATGTCGCCATAGCGCTGGCGCAGGAATGCATGGAAACCCGCCACGGAGGCCGGGCTGTAGTCGGTGACCGCATAGCCTTCGGCCGCGAATCCCATGCCGGCCTCGAACCCCGGGAACAGCTGGTGCGTCTCGCCCAGCACGGTGAGGGCGCGCAGCTGGTGCATGGCGGCATCGCCTGCGGCGCACATGCGCTCGGCCAGGGCATCGACGACCAGTTTGCGCACGCGCGTAACTTCGTTGTCCTGCCGCGCGACCGACCACGGGAAGATGCGCGCGCCCAGATAGCTGTCCAGCGGCAGCGGCCCCTTGGGGGTCCACGCAAGATTGGCGGGATCGGCGGCCAGGCGCTCCTCGGCCTTGGAGTGCACCTCGAAATGCGTGGCGAACAGATACAGCACCACTGGCCGGTGCGCCTGCGCCACCGTGCGCACCACGCGGTCCAGCGCCTCGCCCCGGACTTCCCAGGCCTGGCCATTCCACTGCACATAGCGCAGCAGCGGCACGCTGAGCGTATAGCCCAGGTCCAGTTCGCCCTGGGGCCGGCCCAGGCGCTGCAGCGTGGCTTTCACCATTTCTGCGGCCGAGCCCTGCGGACCCAGGCAACTGGCGGGTATCTGCTGAAATTCCTTGGGAAAATCCTCGCGCAGCCCGTCCTGCACCAGACAGGCCTCCATATTGCCCAGCAGCGGACTGAGCAGCAGGCGCGATGAAGACGGCAATGCCGGCCGCAGCTTCCAGGCAAACACAATGACCAGCAGGCACAGCACGGCCAGGGCCAGAACATGGCCCCAGACCGGACTGCGCAGGCCCGGCAGGGACGCGGACGGTGGCGTGGCCGGGCTCACAGGCCCAGCATGATCTGCAGGTTCTGCACGGCGGCGCCGCTGGCGCCCTTGCCCAGGTTGTCCAGGCGGGCGATCAGCACGGCCTGGCGGTACTGCTCATTGGCGAACACGCGCAGCTCCAGCTTGTTGGTGTCCGTCAGCGTGTCGGCGGCCAGCTTCATGTCCTCGGTCGGCGGCAACACCGACACCCATTGCTCCGGCGTGTTGGTGGCCGCGTAGTGGGAGGCCAGCGCATCGTGCAGGTCGGCCGCCTTGGGCGCGCCCGGCAGCAGATCCAGATGCAGCGGCAGCTGCACCAGCATGCCCTGGCGGAAATTGCCCACGGCGGGAATGAACACCGGGCGGCGCGTCAGGCCGGTGTATTGCAGGATCTCGGGAATGTGCTTGTGCGTCAGGCCCAGCGCGTAAGCCTCGTAAGGCGCGGCCGTGCCGGCCTCATAGGCTTCGATCATGCTGCGGCCGCCCCCCGAATAGCCGGACACCGAGGGCAGGCTCAGGCCGTGGTCGGCAGGGATGAGGCCCGCGGCAACCAGCGGGTGCAGCAGCGCGATGGCTCCCGTCGCATAGCAGCCGGGGTTGGACACGCGCTTGGCAGTCTTGACCGCCTCAAGCTGGCCGGCACGCAGCTCTGGGAAGCCATACACCCAGTCGGGCGCCACGCGGTGGGCCGTGGATGCATCGATGATCTTGATGGTGCGGCCGGTCTCGGCCTCGATGGAATCGACCATGGCCACGGTCTCGCGCGCGGCATCGTCATGCAGGCACAGGATGACCAAGTCCACGCCGGCGATCAGCGCACGCTTGGCGGCAGGATCCTTTCGCAGCTCAGGGGCAATGCTGACCAGCTCCACGCCGGACAGATCGACCAGACGCTCACGGATCTGCAGCCCTGTCGTGCCTGCTTCGCCATCGATAAAGACTTTTGCCATCGCTGTATTTCTCCTGCTGCGCGGCCCTCCTGGAGCCGCTGCGGCACCATTGCCGCGTTCCAGCTGCGGATTCTCACCGAAACCGGGTCCCCCTGCGCCCGTTGTCGCAAAACGGTTGGCAGCGGCGATCAAGGGCGCGCTGACATGCGCCTGTTACAAACAGCGGGCAGCGCAGTCTGCAGATCCTCTATAAGACAAAAGAGCTGTGGCGCCTCAAAGAAATGTCGGGAAACCGTCTTTTCCCTGACATATCAATGCATTGCACAGTTCCTGACATGCTGCTTGGCCCGCAGGAAATTGTGGATTCTGCGCATGGGGGCGTGTCGGATGGCGCAGTGCAGCATGGTACATTCGGCGATTGCCAGGTCACTCCGCCTTGAGGCAGCACCCCAGGGCTACCGGGTCAATCCCCCCCTATTTGTTTGAGAGAGACATCATGAAGATTCATGAATACCAAGGCAAGGACATCTTGCGTCAGTTTGGTGTGCCTGTACCTCGCGGTATCCCTGCGTTCACAGTGCAAGAGGCCGTCGAGGCCGCCCAGAAGCTCGGCGGCCCCGTGTGGGTCGTGAAGGCCCAGATCCACGCTGGTGGTCGCGGCAAGGGCGGCGGCGTGAAGGTTGCCAAGAGCATTGACGACGTCAAGGCACTGGCTGGCCAGATCCTGGGCATGCAGCTGGTCACGCACCAGACCGGCCCCGAAGGCCAGAAGGTCCGCCGCCTGTACATCGAAGACGGCGCCGACATCCAGAAGGAATACTACCTGTCGTGCGTGACCGATCGCGGCACGCAGAAGGTGGCCTTCATCGCTTCCAGCGAAGGCGGCATGGACATCGAGGAAGTGGCCCACTCCACTCCCGAGAAGATCATCACCATCTTCGTTGATCCCCTGGTCGGCCTGACCCAGGCCCAGGGCGAAGAACTGGCCAAGGGCATCGGCATGCCTGCCGACTCCACCGCCCAGTTCATCGACATCTGCCAGAAGCTCTACAAGTGCTACATGGACACGGATGCCTCGCTGGTCGAGATCAACCCGCTGAACCGTGACAGCAAGGGCAACGTGGTTGCCCTGGACGCGAAGTTCAACTTCGACGCCAACGCCCTGTTCCGCCTGCCCGAAATCGTGGCCCTGCGCGACCTGGACGAAGAAGATCCCGCTGAAGTCGAAGCCTCCAAGTTCGATCTGGCCTACATCTCGCTGGACGGCAACATCGGCTGCCTGGTCAACGGTGCAGGTCTGGCCATGGCCACCATGGACACCATCAAGCTGTTCGGCGGCGAGCCGGCCAACTTCCTGGACGTGGGCGGCGGCGCCACCCCCGAGAAGGTCACCGAAGCCTTCAAGATCATGCTCAAGAACCCCAAGGTCGAAGGCATTCTGGTCAACATCTTCGGCGGCATCATGAAGTGCGACACCATCGCCACCGGCGTGATCACTGCCTGCAAGGCCGTGAACCTGCAAGTGCCCCTGGTCGTGCGCATGAAGGGCACGAACGAAGAACTGGGCAAGAAGATGCTGGCCGAGTCCGGCCTGCCCATCATCAGCGCCGACACGATGGCCGAAGCGGCCACCAAGATCGTCGAAGCCGTCAAGTAAGCAGGCCCGGAGAAAACACCATGTCGATCTACATCAACAAAGACACCAAGGTCATCACCCAAGGCATCACGGGCAAGACGGGCCAGTTCCACACTGAAAAGTGCATTGAATACGCGAACGGCAAGAACTGCTTCGTGGCCGGTGTGAACCCCAAGAAGGCCGGCGAAAAGATCTTCGACGTGCCAATCTACGCCTCCGTCAAGGAAGCCGCGCAAGGCACGGGCGCCACGGTCTCCGTGATCTACGTTCCCCCCGCAGGCGCTGCCGCCGCGATCTGGGAAGCCGTGGAAGCCGACCTGGACCTGGCCATCTGCATCACTGAAGGCATCCCCGTCCGTGACATGCTGGAAGTGCGCAACAAGATGCGCGCCAAGGAAGCCGCAGGCGGCAAGCGCACCCTGCTGCTGGGCCCCAACTGCCCCGGCCTGATCACGCCCGACGAGATCAAGATCGGCATCATGCCCGGCCACATCCACAAGAAGGGCCGCATTGGCGTGGTCAGCCGCTCCGGCACGCTGACCTATGAAGCCGTGGCACAGCTGACCGAACTGGGCATTGGCCAGTCGTCGGCCGTGGGCATCGGCGGTGACCCGATCAACGGTCTCAAGCACATCGACGTGATGAAGGCCTTCAACGACGATCCCGACACCGACGCCGTCATCATGATCGGCGAAATCGGCGGTCCCGACGAAGCCGAAGCTGCCCGCTGGTGCAAGGACAACATGAAGAAGCCGATCGTCGGCTTCATCGCTGGTGTCACTGCCCCTCCCGGCAAGCGCATGGGCCACGCCGGCGCGCTGATCTCCGGCGGTGCCGACACGGCCGACGCCAAGCTGGCCATCATGGAAGAGTGCGGTTTCGTCATCACCCGCAATCCTTCCGAAATGGGTCGCCTGCTCAAGGGCCTGATCTAAGCGGCACCGGTTCTGCGCGACATCCTGGGGTTCGCCCCAGGAAAAAATTACGCAGAATTACGAATCGGTAAGGCGGCAAGTCCGCCCTACACTGACGACTCCAAAAAAGAAAAAGCGCCAGAGGCCCCCGCCCTGGCGCTTTTCAACTCATAACAGTGGAGAAACCATGGAATACCTGCAAAGCGCCGATTTCTGGATCGGCCTGTTGAAGATCGTCTGGATCAACATCATTCTGTCTGGCGACAACGCCGTCGTCATCGCCCTCGCAGCACGCTCGCTGCCCCCCGCACAGCAAAAGAAAGCCGTCATGTTCGGCTCCGGCGCCGCCGTGGTGCTGCGGATCATCCTGACCGTGGTCGCGGCCAAGCTGCTGGAGCTGTCGTTCCTGCAGATCGTGGGCGGCTGCCTGCTGCTGTGGATCGGCTTGCAACTGCTGACCGGCGAAGAAGAGGATGAAGGCGAATCCAAGGGTCACGGCAGCATGATGGTCGCCATCCGCACCATCTTGATCGCCGACCTGGTGATGAGCTTGGACAACGTGATCGCCGTGGCCGCCACGGCGCAGGGCAACATGGTCCTGCTGATCCTGGGCCTGGCCATCAGCATCCCGCTGGTGGTCTTCGGCTCCACGCTGATGATCAAGCTCATGGAGCGCTTCCCCGTCATCATCACGCTGGGCGCTGCCCTGATCGGCTGGGTCGGCGGAGAAACCATCGTCAACGACCGCCTGCTGCACGACTACGCCATCAGCCATCCCTGGCTGCACTACGTGGCGGCTGCCGCCGGTGCCGTGCTGGTCGTCGGCATTGGCAAGCTCCTGCAGTCGCGCTCCGGCGCCAAGCACGCGGCACAGGCCTGACACCGCCGCAGGCGGCCCCTCGCCACCTCCACAACGCACTGCCTCGGCAGTGCGTTTTTGCTTTGTGAGGGTCCGTTCTTGATGTGGCGTCAAGCTGACGAGCCGCTGCGCCGGCCCATTCTTGGCACTTGGGAGCACTGTTTTCAATTACGCTGTGCACCGGCTTCACCATTGCATTTGCACACAGGGACTGATGGCAACACCGCCGCGCCCGCCCTTCGCCACCATGCCCAGCGCACCCAAGACCCCGGACCAGCCCTGCCGACAGGCAGTCCCTGCGCAACACTGCGCCATGGTTGCGCGCACCGATGTGGGCCGGCGCCGTGACAACAACGAGGATGCGGTCACCATCCACCCCAGCGCCCAGCCCTGGCCCATTGCGGTGCTGGCCGATGGCATGGGCGGCTACAACGCCGGCGAAGTCGCCAGCGCCATGGCCATCAGCCTGGTCTCAGTGGCACTGCAAAGCGTAGCCACCGAGGCGCCTGCAGCCAACACTCCACAAGCCCGCCAGGAATTGCAGCAGTCACTGGCCAATGCCTTGAACCTGGCCAACGCCGCCATTCTTACGGCCGCCCGGGAAACACCGGGCTGCCGCGGCATGGGCACCACCATCATTGCTGCAGCCCTGCTGCCAGGCCTGCTGATGCTCGCCCACCTTGGCGACTCGCGGGCCTACGGCTGGCGCGAGGGTCAACTGCTGCGCCTGACCCGGGACCACACCTGGCTCCAGGAAGAAATCGACGCAGGCCGCATCCAGGACCACGAAGCCCGGCAATCCGGCCTGGGCCACCTGCTCACCCAGGCCCTGGGCGTCACGCCGGACGTCACGCCCGATTTCAATGAGTGGCCGCTGCAACCCGGCGACCGCATCCTGCTGTGCTCCGACGGCCTCACCGACATGCTCGATGACCAAGCCATCGCCGCCCTGTTCACCCAATCCAGCCCGCTGCCCGTCTTGCTGACCTCGCTGCTCACCGCCGCCAATGAAGCCGGCGGAAACGACAACATCAGCGCGGCGCTGATCGAGATACAGGCCAGCCCGCCCCCTGCAGCCAGCACTTCCCTCGATTGAGCCCCACACAGCGATCGACGGCAGATCCCAACCGATGGACGCGCTTGCCTGCACCGCCCTCGCAGGTTCCAATTGTTAAAAATGATTGCAAATTCAACAATCAGGAAAAGACGATCCATAGTCTGTATCAAATACCATGGCAGACCTCGGCGCGCGCAGGCCGCAGACATAATATTTAGATACACCCCAGCTCCGGATCGCCCAGTGGATGGTGCAACCCGGGCATAACAAAGGAACTTTGAGCATGCCGACCCTGGTCATCTCCATCGACGGCGCCGTCATCAAGGAAGTGCAGCTGGCCAAGGAGCGCACCACGCTGGGACGCCGCCCCTACAACGACATCGTGATCGACAACCTCGCCGTCAGCGGCGAGCACGCCGTTCTCAGCGTCGTCGACGGCACCGTCATCATCGAAGACCTGCGCAGCACCAACGGCACCTATGTCAACGGCCAGCCCATACTGCGCCAGGCCCTGAACCACGGCGACCTGCTGGACATCGGCAAGTACAAGATCCGCTTCGTGCAACAGCAGGTCAGCGCGTCCTCACGCTCGGCCCTGGCCGCCATCGCCGCCGCAGTCGAGGCTACCCGCCCGGCGCCTTTGGCAGAAGCGGATCTGCCCTCGCAGTTCAGCCAAGAAACGCCCTCGGGTTTCGACCACACCCTGCCCCCGTCGATGGCCGGACTGGCCACGCGCCAGGCCGCCATCCGCATGCTCAACGGCAACGCCGCCGGCCGCGAAGTACCACTGGTCAAAGTCGTCACCACGCTGGGCAAGCCCGGCGTGGCCGTCGCCTCCATCACCCAAAAGCACCACGGCTTCGTGCTGGCCCAGCTGGAAGGCGACTCCCCCAGCCTCAAGCTCAACGGCCAGGAAATCGGCCGCCGCGCCATGCCGCTGCAACATGGCGACACGGTGGAGCTGGCAGGTACGCAGATGCAGTTCCTGGTGGCGTGACGGACCAACTCGATCCCGCCGACAAGCTTTGCGTGACGTCTGTAGCAAGCGCACGATCTCTGACAAAAACGTCACAACAAGTGGATCAATTTGTCAGAGAATGGCGTCCAACCGTGTCAGTTGCAACCAAACCATACATAGACTTGGACCTTGGCCCCCTGGAGCGACTGGCACGGCTCTTGCTCAATAGAGCATGCAATCAACCCCTATGAGGAGAAGTTCATGAAGCGTTCCATCCAGCAAGGTTTTACCTTGATCGAATTGATGATCGTTGTGGCGATCATCGGCATTTTGGCAGCCGTGGCGCTGCCGGCTTATCAAGATTACACGGCACGTGCCCAAATGTCCGAGGCCATGACTTTGGCCAGCGGCGCCAAGGGTGCTGTGACTGAATCGTATTCCAACAACGGTGCTTGGCCAACCACCAATGGCGCCGCTGGACTGGCAACCGCAAACACCATCACCGGCAAGTACGTTAACAACGTTTCCGTTGCTGATGGCGTTATTACCGCACGGATGAAGAGCACTGGCATTACCAAGGATATTCAGGGCAAGACTTTGGTTCTCAGCCCCATTACTCGAGTGGGTTCGATCGAATGGAAGTGCAAGCCCGGTGCCGGTGGCGCCCCCCTCAAGTTTTACCCTGCTTCCTGCCGCGGCTAAGTCTTTGACGACGGTATAGCAGCGCAATCAGCGCATCCGACTGCCCGCTATCGCGGGCAGTTTTTTTTGAGAAGGACAAAGTAGTTTGCTGAGAAGAAATGCATGGTGCCTGGCTTTCTGGCTGATCATCGGTCTATGCTTGGCGAGCTATCTGCCCGGTCTAAAGGGCGGCTTCCTATTCGATGACATGCCCAACCTCTCCGAATTGGGAGCACGTGGAGGGGTGGAGAACTGGGACAGTTTCAGGGCTTTCGTGTTCCATGGTTCCGCTGGCCCCCTGGGCCGCCCAGTCTCTCTCGCCAGCTTTCTGCTGGACGACAATTTTTGGCCCAGTGCCCCCGCTGCGTTCAAGCGCACCAACTTGCTGCTGCACCTGCTGACGGGCGTGCTTCTGTGCTGGACTACGCTGAACCTGCTGCGGCTGTATGGGGTTCGGGATGAGCAGGCCCGCTGGGGCGCCGTCCTCAATATGGGTTTCTGGCTGCTACACCCCTACATGGTCTCCACCACGCTTTACGTGGTGCAGCGCATGGCGCAATTGGCAACGCTGTTCGCCCTAGCCGGACTGGCGGGCTATCTGCATGGGCGCCTGCTGATGCGGGGCCGGCGTACCGGGGGGTATCTCTGGATGAGCGCTTCCCTGGGCCTGGGCACCTTACTCGCCACCTTGAGCAAGGAGAACGGTATTTTGCTGCCCATGCTGGCCATGCTGGTCGAATGGTGCAGGCCCGTGCCCGTTGCTGCTGAACCTGCGCAAGCTGAGCGCCCCGACTGGCGCTGGCGCCTGATTTTTCTATGGCTGCCCAGCTTGGCGGTTTTCTGGACACTTGGCAAGGAGATCAATTTCTCACCCGATGTGTGGCCGGCCCGCCCTTTCAACCAGGTCGAACGCTTACTCACCGAACCACGCATCGTCTGGGAATACCTGCAGCATCTGTTCATCCCGCGCATAGAAGGCCTGGGACTGTTTCAGGACGGCTATGAAATCTCGACCAGCCTGCTCAGCCCATCAACCACGCTGCCCAGCCTTGTCGGGTTGGCAATAATGCTGCTCGCAGGGCTGCTACTACGTCGACAGCAGCCTTATGTAGCCCTGGCCATACTGTTCTTTTTCGTGTCCCACCTCATCGAATCAACGGTTATCGGCCTGGAGTTGTACTTTGAACACCGCAACTATGCGGCGGCGGTGTTCCTGTTCCTGCCCATCATCATGGGACTTCTGTGGCTGGCCGAAAAGAAGAGCGTGTTCATTGCGGCCACGACGCTTTGCGCCATGCTCACACTGCTGGCCCTTCTCACATGGCAGCGAGCAACACTATGGTCAAATTCCGAGGCACTACAGAACTACTGGGCCGTGACCTCCCCCTTATCGCCGCGGGCCCAGAACCATCTGGCCATGCAGATGTTCAAGTCCAATCAGCCAGAAAAAGGCTTCCAGCTCCTAGAACAAGCCTCGGAGAGGCTCCCGCAAAGCTCGCTTTTGACGATGCAATGGCTGCTTCAGAAGGTCGTACACAAAGAAGCCACTCCCCAGGACTTTGCCAATGTGAGAAGCCAACTGCCGAACCAGCGTTTCGACGCCCAGGCTCTGCTGGGCATACGCATGATTGTCGACAGCCTGCAGGAAACAGATACACGCCCAGAGTACCGGCGGCAGATGCTTGAGCTGCTGGATGTAATGCGCGGTATGCCACGCTATACGGCAGTACCACTGTTCAACCGTCTGGAACCCTACCTGCGTGGCAGCTTGCTACTGAGTCAGGGAGAATACGCGCAGGCAACCACCAGCTTCAAGCAGGCCATAGAGAAGTATCAGGACATTGATGCCGCGCTGCCCATGGTGGCAGACATGGGCAACTCCAATCGCCCTCAGGAAGCTCTGGAACTGTTGCAAGCAGCCAAGGATGTCTATGCCAAGCAATCCAATAGGACGCTCAAGAGATCAAGAGAAAGCTATGAACAGGAAATCGAGCGCTTCAACCAACTCTTGCTCCTCGATATACAAGCCATAAAGCCAGGTCACAAATGAAGCTCAGCATCGTATTACCAGCCAAGAACGAAGCTCTCAGTGTGGGCGATACGGTACGAAAGATCCTATCGGAGGTTGCCCATGCCGAAGTAATTGTCGTGAACGACGGATCAACCGATCATACTGCGCAATTGGCCGAACAGGCAGGTGCCCATGTAGTGCAGCACCCGTATAGCAAAGGAAATGGTGCGGCCATAAAAACTGGAGCGCGAGCGGCCAAAGGTGAAATTATAATTTTCATGGATGCCGATGGCCAGCATGATCCAGCAGATATCGCAAGGCTGCTTGAGAAAATTCACCAAGGCCATGATATGGTGGTAGGTGCAAGACAAAAAGGTTCGCAAGCAAGCTTAGGACGCGGCATCGCGAATGCGTTTTACAACCGGTTGGCATCGTGGATGACGGGCCATCGCGTGGAGGATCTGACTTCCGGCTTCAGAGCGGTACGCGCCGACAAGTTTCGCGAATTTCTTTATCTCTTACCCAACGGGTTCTCCTACCCTACAACAAGCACGATGGCATTTTTCCGTGCTGGCTACTCGGTAGCCTATGTACCAATCCATGCGGCGCACCGTATGGGAAAAAGCCATATTCGTCTAATTCGCGATGGCGCGCGATTCTTACTCATCATATTTAAAATCGGCACACTATTTTCACCTCTTAAGATTTTCGCCCCCGTGGCATTTTCAATGTTAGCTCTAGCGTCCGGCTGGTACGGATGGACATGGTGGCATCATGGTCGCTTCACAAATATGAGTGCCTTGCTCTACAGTGGCAGCGTAATGGTATTTCTCATGGGCTTGATATCTGAGCAAATAACAGCCTTAATGTATAGGGGACGGGATTGAGCCTATCCACCAACCAAAATCACCTTGGGGTCTGGTTCCTTGCAATTAAAACAGGGACGGGCACAGACGTTTTCACATTGCAACTCTGTTCCGCCCTCAACGCAAGAGGAATCCGTGCAGAGATCACATGGCTGCCGCACCATGCTGAATATTTTCCTTGGATGGTAAAAATTCCGCAAAAACCAGCTTGGGCCAATATAGTCCACTTAAATACATGGACTCACAATCGGTTTATACCCAAATCCATTCCAATCGTCGCAACTATGCACCTATGTGTGCACGATCTGGCGCTGCGCCCTTACAAAAGCCTGGTTCAGCACCTCTATCACCGATACTGGATCCGCCCAACAGAGAAGTCACTACTCCTCCGGGCAGACAAAACTATTGCGGTCAGCCACTATACGGCATGCCGCACACAAGAATTCCTCCAGACCAAAGAAATTCAAGTCATCCCCAATGGAATACCTATATCACCATCGCCAGCCATTAAAGCCCATGATCCGCACCAGCCATTCCGTCTGCTATATGTTGGCAACTGGTCGAAAAGGAAGGGAGTCGATCTCCTGCCAGGTATCATGCAAATGCTGGGCCCGGATTTTGAACTTTACTATACCGAAGACGCGCATGGCCTTCACAAGAAAATCAATCTTCCCTCAAACTGCAAATGCGTTGGCCGGTTGAACCAAGAGCAACTACAACAGGCTTATATCAATGCAAACGCTTTAATCTTCCCATCTCGACTGGAAGGACTACCTCTAACAGTCATGGAAGCAATGGTAAACAGTCTTCCCGTTGTCGCAGCACACGCCTCTTCTCTGCCCGAACTCGTGAAGAATGGAGTAACAGGCATTCTCTTCCCTCGAGATGATATAAATTCCGCTGTAGTTGCCGTTAGAAAACTAGCGTTAGATCCCGATCTTTGCAAGATACTTGGCGAAAATTCAAGAAACACGATAGCATCCAGTTTCAGCCTCGACACGATGACAGATGCTTATGAAAAAATATACAGAGATATTAAATCCGAGCACCGCCAATCATGAAAAGATTGTGGCAGTGATTCTCAATTACAGAACACCAGAGAAAACCCTGAAATGCCTTAAAACCCTTGTTGATCAAGGTATTTCACGCATTATCCTTGTCGAAAATTCAGAAGATGGTGGAGTTACGCTAGCAGCGATGCAGCGAGGACTGGATTTTATTTCAGAAAAAGAAGTATCAGTTGCAATCCTAGACAATGGTAAAAACCTTGGATTCTCTGCAGGAGTTAACATCGCTCTTGCAAGCAAATATATACAAAAGGAAGATTCGGTATTACTAATAAATTCAGATGCTCATCTGATGCCAAATTCACTCGTAAATCTCATTTCAGCGCTCCCCGCTGGGGCAGATATTGCAGCTCCGCTAGTCGCGGAACCCGGTCACTCGCCTCGTCCACCTTTATTTTACTACAACAAATATTTTGCCCTATTGACTAAACACAGAATCCCAGGGTCATTCCCTTATATTACAGGTGCCTGTATGGTGATTTCACCAAAAGTTGTTAGCTCACAGTTATTCAATGAGAAGTTTTTCTTTTATGGCGAAGATGTGATGCTGGGGGCCACCATGGTTCAGCTGAGAAAGAATTTCACTGTTGTAAAAAATAGCATTGCTGTGCATGAAGGCTCAGGAAGCGCAAAAAATGGTTCACTATTTTATGAATATCACATAAATAGAGGGCATTGGCTTCTGGCACGAGAGCTATTTCCAGAGAATATTAAATACAGCGCAGCTTTATTTTTCAGGATCTTCACACTAACAGTTCGCGCAATATTACGTTCAATCAGATTAAGAAGCACATTACCCCTGAAAGGATTTTTTAGAGCTAGTAGCGACTTCTTTTCAGGTGAAAAAAATTTTCCGAATGCTAAATAGCTATTTCAGCCAAATGCCCCCCCCCGTAAAGCCAAAGAAAATAATCTTCTTTGTCCCATCCTTAATAGGTGGTGGCGCAGAGAAAGTAGCATTACTACTAGCAAGAAGCATGAGTGGTCTTGGATGTGAGGTCAAAATTGCGACAGCCAGAAAAAATGGAGAGCTAGCTTACTCATTCCCGGAAAACGTAAAGATCATTGATTTGGCTTGCAATAAACCAATATCCGGAATTCGCACTTTATCAAAACTAATAATATCATCTCAAGCAGATGCAATTATTTGCTTCGGAATACAGACAGGTATCGCCGCCGCCTTATCTCAAAGAATGTACAAATGGAAATCCACTCTAATTATCAGAAACGAAAATAATTTGGAGTTAGAATGGAAAAATGCTAGCAAACTAAATCAACTTATTGGCCCAGCACTTTCAAGATGGTCGGCCAAGCAATCCAAATTCGTTTGTGTCTCCAGAACTTTATCTCAAGCCACAAAACAATATTTGAAATTGCACGATGATGAAGTCATCACCATCAGAAATCCGGTTTTCGATAGCATAGATTGGCCCCAGTCAGAAAAACCGTTACATCCCTGGCTTGCATCCAGTTCATTGCCCACCTTTGTCGCCATTGGACGGCTGGAGCATCAGAAAGGTTTCGACACACTCATTGATGGATTCAAGATTGCAAACGAAACTATTCAAGCACGATTAATAATTTTTGGAAACGGCGGATTGAGAAATCAGCTTGAAGAAAGAATAGAGTCTGCCGGACTTTCAAACCACATATCTCTACCAGGGTTCACTGAAAATCCATTGCACCAACTGCGTGCTGCAACAGCATTCATACTAAGTTCACGCTATGAGGGCTTTGGCCTTGTTTTAGTCGAGGCACTTTTCAGCGGAACAACCATCATATCCACTGATTGTAACTATGGACCTTCCGAAATTCTAGAAGATGGAAAATATGGGATATTACTTCCCGTAAATGACCCGCATTCAATAGCAAATGCCATCATAAATTCCGCTAATGGCTCAATAAATCATGAACGCCCATCACCGGAATGGTACAGAGAATTCTTATCGAGCATTTCCGCCAAGAAGCATCTGGAGCTCACACAGGAATCGCCAGGATATCCGTAAAATCTTTTTTATATTGATTTCTCAAATACTCAAAAGAAACCATCTCATTAGGATGTTTCAAGTCGAATATTTTTCGATTTTTCAGAATTTCGACAAACACTTCCAAACCGCCAGAAGCAGATAAATAAGTCGGATTAAACTCTGAAACCAGCGGTACCCCAGTTGCGAGCAATGCACTCGCCCCCTGAAGCGCATGCCCCTCATATCCTTCTATATCCATCCACAGAAGAGCATTATCCAGCTTGATATTCAGATCATCAAGCCTAGTCGAATGTATCCTGATACCAACATTAGACACATAATGATTTCCACTATTGGTATCTGATATTTTCAGGAATAAACTCTCATCTTTCCTGCTTCCAACGGCCATTTCAAAAACCTCCACCTTTTCGGAAACCCCATTGAGTTCAATGTTGGCCTTCAGCAGGCACAAATTCTCAGGATGAGGCTCTATAGCAATAGCCGAAGAGAAGTATCCACGTTTCAATGCTGGTATCAGAATAGTGCCAATGTTTGCCCCTACATCTATCAGATGTCTTGGTGTTGGCCTATTTTCTCTTTTAAGAATAGAGAGGGCCACCTCCATTTTTTCAAAATCAAATTCACCATGCAGGAAAATCTCTCGCCCGATGACTTTATCTGCTGTTGAAATAATAAATTTCTCCGGTGAACCTGCAACCAAATATGGAATAGGCATTACATCATAGGCAGCCCGGCGAAGGATTGGAAGTCCAGCTTTCAAAGGCATAAGCAATGCCCTGGTAATCACCAGCAAAGGCTTACGTAGTATTTTTGAATTTCTAATTAAATCATTCATAACTCCTCCGCCGCCTCTCCATTAAACTCCAGACCCCAAAACTCAACCAGATTATCATTGTAAGCTCTGAAATGTAAGCCATCGCCACCGCACCTTTTACACCGATGAGTGGAACCAATAGAGAAACACCAATGACATTGACAAATGCGGCAGCCAAACAAGACCAACCTATTTGGTGTGTAATCCCATAGTGAATTGCGCAAAAATTCATCATTGCACGAATCACCTGGAACACAGGTAACCAGGCAATAACCCTCAGAATTTCTATTGCACCTTCGTATTCACCACCAAATACAACACTCAACCAGGGAGCACACAACCATATACCCCCTCCACAAAGCAAGGCAAACAACAAAAGCCCAGCCCCAAAATACTTCAACGACCATAGTGGATCAGAGTAGGAATATAGACGTGGCCACAGCGATTCTTGAAGCGCCTGTATTGGTATAACCACTATTTCCAACGTGCGTTGCGCAATATTGTACGAACCCACCAAATCAAATCCGACGTGAGCCAGAACAGGCTTGTTAAATTCTCCCTGCACTCGCATAGCAAAGGCAGAGAGACTCAGAGGTAGCCCGCCAGTGACTGGCATGGGCTCGGATCCTTGCGATAATTTCCTGTCAATTTCAATTTTGAAAGATATTTTCAATAGAAAAATATAAAGCAGACCACTTGCAGCATATAGCCACAAGACACTTTTAACATTAGGCTCAAAAAATACCAATAGAATATACAGAAGCATCAGGCGAATTATTGGCAAACCAGCATTAATTGCACCATATGCTCCAATTTTATTTACCGCTTGCTTGTAGCGTGCACACAATTCAGTAAGCGAGATAGCGCACATCTCAATAAAAATAGCAGCATATGCGGCAAAAGTTGGCAATCCATCAGGCACTAACCACTCAAAAATAATAATTGAAAGTAACGTCAACGGCAACAGCGTCAAAAGCCACCAATAAGCTGCATAGCGAAAATAAAACCGCAAACTCTGATAATCTCTCGCGCCGTTTCTCAAAACCAAATTTGATAAGCCTAAACCAACGAATGGCAACAAAAACCCAGCCACTGCCAATACTGATACAAATTTCCCATAGTCAACGGGCCCGATTATATGAGCCAACGCAAATACCGTCGCTGCCTGAGTGGCAGCGCGTAACAACATCCACGCCAGCAATACCGAGCTGTGCCACGCCAATTTTCCCGGCTTCCATCGAAGAATACCAAGAAAAAAATCATTTAATTTCACACTATTTCCTAGTATGACTATTGCTTAGTCTAACTTCTGAAGTTAGTGAAAAGTATATTTTTTCTCCAAATTTTTCCCAAGAGAAACTCTCCGAAAATGACTTCGCCTTTACTGCCCACAAGCTGGAGGATTCGGCCAATATCTCCAGCACTTTCCTAGAAAAAGAAGAATAATCATCCGATTCGACTAGATATCCAGAACAGCCATGAGCAACTGCATCGACAACACCTCCTGTAGCAAAAGCAACCGTGGGCACGCCATGCGCCGCAGCCTCAACCGCAACCATTCCAAATCCCTCGGGATCGCCTACTAAACTGCGAACGGGGAATACATGCAAGGCAGAGCATTCGTAAGCGGCGGCCAATTCTACAGGGTCTGTGATCATCCCTAAGAATCTTATTTTCTCCCCTATTCCTGCTGCATCGGCAACTGCCTGAATGCTCTCCCGCGTTTGAACAGTAGCGTGAAGTGAATTATCGGGAGCATCCCCTATTACCATTAACAATGTATCAGGCTGCTGCTTTATGATCGCTGGCAAAGATTTTTCCACAAACTCTCGCAATCCCTTTCTCGTAGTCAAGCGGCCTACAGAGATGAGAATTCTTGCCTTTCCCAAACTATGCCGCTCTCGAAAATCGCAGAGCACGTATCCTGGCTGAGGCTCGTGCGGCAGCTGGACCCCGGGATGTACCACGGACACACGCTGTGGATCCACGCCGATAGCCCGTGCCAAGTCGGCTGTGGGCCTGCTGTTGACGATCACGTTGTCCATACGGCGGATCACCGGATGCCAGATCGCCTGATAAATGGGGTGCCGAACGGCAGCGTCCAGACCATGCAGGTAGACGCTAGCAAGAGAGCCCACAGCACGTGCGGACAGCCAGGCCGCGGGAGCCGTCAAGCCGCTGCCGGCCAGTATCCTGTCCGGCTTCCAGCTCTTGGCCACGCACAAGGCTTTTGCGGTGGAGCATGCGAGAAATTTCCATAGTGGCTGCAGCGGTACCTCCGTGCATTGCACACCGGGAGGACAGAGCGCGGCAGCGCCCTGCGGTCCAACCACATGCACCTCACCGCGACCGGAAAGCTCTTGTGCCATATGCCAGTTGAGCCGCTCCATACCGCCCACCAGCGGCGGAAGATTGCGAGTCACGATCAAGAAGCGGGTGGGCCGCGGTGGAGGCGTTAAATCGGGCGATGGGGACATTGTTCTCATCTTGCAGCAGGCCACATCATTTAGCCATGTATGTGTACGGATTCAGTAGGTCGCCTGTACATTCTAATATTGCTTATATATGAATTTACTGGAGGCCGCAATACCATCCAATTGCGTGTCCATGCCATCGGCCTCGAGTCTCTGGATGATTCATTTTGCCCCTGAAACATCAAGGCACGTATGTACATGCCAGGAAAGAATATCCTAATTCCGATGTATTCGGGAGAAAATCTGGCAGCTGTCAAATTATCAATTACCAAGAGCAAGACCGCAACTGCCTTCAATCCTTCAACATCCGGGAGAAATTCAGAGCCAAACTGCGTTTCAGTCATGGAAATTCATCATCCTCACGCCATGACCACGGTCTCCCCCCCTCCTTTCATCCGCCCCCTTGTGTCCACTATCAGCGATGCACTTACAAGCAGCTTTTCATAATCAAACCCGTCATGATCCGTAGCCAGCACCACACAGTCATAACTGGCAACGGCCCCCGATGTCAGCTTTATGGATTTCAGATCGAAGTAATAATCCCGCTTACGCGGAAACACCGGAACATGTGGATCACTGTATTCAACATGCGCCCCCTTGGCTTGCAACAGATCCATGATCTCCACAGCTGGGGATTCCCGTGTGTCATCAATATTCTTCTTGTAGGCCAGCCCCAGCACCAATATACGGCTCCCCTTGACGGCCTTGCCCCGTTCATTGAGTGCATCGGCGACCTTGCCCACCACCCAGTGCGGCATGTAGTGGTTGATTTCACCGGCCAGTTCAATGAAGCGCGTATTTACGCCATATTCACGCGTCTTCCATGTCAGATAGAAGGGATCGATGGGAATGCAGTGGCCGCCGAGGCCTGGGCCGGGTCGATAGGGAACAAAACCGAAGGGCTTGGTGGCAGCTGCATCGATGACTTCATGGATGTTGATGCCCATCTTGTCGGCCACGATCTTCATCTCGTTCACCAGGCCGATGTTGCCGCTGCGGTGGATGTTCTCCAGCAGCTTGGTCATTTCAGCCGCCTTGGTACTGCTGACGGGCACCATGGTCTGGACGGCATGTTGGTACAGCGCCATGCCCAGTTCCAGGCAGCTGGCAGTGCACCCTCCGATCACCTTGGGGATGTCCTTGGTGCCGTAATGCGGATTGCCAGGGTCTTCGCACTTCGGAGAGAACAACAGAGCGCAATTGGCGCCAGGCTCCAGTCCACGGCTGCGCAGGCGCGGTGCCAGCACTTCGTCCGTCGTGCCGGGCCAGGTTGTGCTCTCCAGGCTCAGCAACTGACCTTCGCGCATGTGAGGCAGCGCCGCCTCCACCGTGTTGATGATGAAGCTCAGGTCGGGCTCGCGGTGAGCATTCAGGGGCGTGGGCACACAGATGATCAAGGCATCGATTTCCTTTGTGCGCCCGAAGTCCGTGGTGGCCTCGAAGCCCTGCTCCAACGCACGCCCGATCTGCGCGGGAGTGATACGTTCAATGTAGCTGCCGCCTTCGCCAAGGATAAGGACCTTGGCTTCATCGATGTCAAAGCCCAAAACCTTGATGTCAACCTCGGCGAAGCGCAGGGCTAGAGGCAGACCTACATAGCCAAGTCCATAGACACCTACGCGCACAGAGCCATGGGAGATTTTTTCCTTGAGGCTTGCAAGAGCTGAAGAGAAATTAATGCTCATTGAGTTTGACATGGTGAACTTGGTAAATCAGGGTGGGAATGGCAGGCACCAATGGCTTTATCAGCCAATCAGGAATTGCACTCATGATCCGGGTTCCCAATTTACCAGGCCTCTCTAATTCCAAGGTTTTCCGCAATGCCTGGATGCACATGTTTTCAAATGATAGTCCACAGGCGGAAATCATTTTTTCCAGGGTCTTCATTTCCAAAGGTTCACAGTCATAGAAATCCCCTTTCCCCCTCATTCTGAGGTAAGGTGTGCGCCAACTCCGCGGAAGCCAGCTCAGGAATTTCAACCGATAATGTGGCTCTTTCAGCATCCAGCGATTGGGAACCGCAATATATGCTTTTCCATTTTTACACAAGACACGCGCTATTTCCGCAAGATGCTCTTTCTGAACGCCCTCTTCCCCAACATGCTCTATGACGTGATTGGAGATGACCAGATCGAAGCTCTCGGAATCGAATGGCAGCTTGACTCCTTGGACCTGGATATATTCATAACCCTCAAATATTTGCCGATTATCAAAAATATCAACAGCCATCACTTCACATTGCAGAGAGGAATGCCTTCCAAAATAATTAGCTATCCATCCCGACCCCGTTCCAATCTCAAGAACTTTCAGAACTCCCTTGTGATCTGAAAGATTGAGCAGAACTTCTATTTTCCGCGCCTTTTTCTGTCTTGACAGTATATCCAGGGCCGCATGAGGCTGCCGCGCCAAATCAGTATTCATGAACTCCCTCCCTTTTCTCATCTGATGATTTATCGGGTCTCGGCAGCCCTGGCGTCGCTATGCGACGAAACTGCCCGATTTCCCACCATGCTTCTCCAACACCCTCACCCCCTCCATCACCATAGCCTTGTCCACCGCCTTGCACATGTCATAGATCGTGAGCAGGGCAACCTGCACGGCCGTGAGTGCCTCCATCTCGACCCCCGTGGGCCCTACCGTTTCCACGGTGGCTGTGCA
Source organism: Delftia sp. S65 (assembly GCF_016516495.1). Lineage (NCBI taxonomy): Bacteria > Pseudomonadati > Pseudomonadota > Betaproteobacteria > Burkholderiales > Comamonadaceae > Delftia > Delftia sp. S65. The sequence continues at coordinate 60,225 of NZ_JACVUR010000022.1, read as the reverse complement.
GCGGACGGCGGAGGCATTGGGCAGGAACTCGTAATCCACCGCCACCCTGGTCAGGGCCAGCGGATGGCACAGCGGAATCAGGTCACTGGTCTTCTTCGCTGCCATGATGCCAGCAATGCGTGCAATACCCAGCACGTCGCCCTTCTTGGCGGTGCCACCTTGGATGATGGCCAGTGTGGCGGGCTGCATGGTGATGCGGCCTTCGGCGACCGCGATGCGGTGGGTTGCCGGCTTGGCGCCGACATCGACCATGTGGGCCTGGCCCTGGGCGTCGAAATGGGTGAGGGAAGACATGGAAACTCCTGAAAATGCACTGACCGGCCCATGGCAGTCCTGACACGCAGGTCGAACGCGCCATGAACGTTCGGCGAACCGAGGCATCATAGTGGGGTGTTCCACCGCCCGGCATCAAGGTGCAGGGCCCGGCCTTCTGGCCTCCTACCTGCCCATGCGCCCATCACGCCTGAAGACACGTATCGCCGTCGGCCTGCAGTTGCTGGCGACCTCCCTCACCATCGCAACGCATGCCCCCGCACAGGCCCAGTTGCGCCTGCCCACGCTGGGCGACGGCGCGGCCACGACGACCAGTGACGAGCGGCGCCTGGGTGACCGCATCATCCGCTCGCTGTACCGCGATCCGGACTACATCGACGATGCGGTACTGCAGGAATATGTGGAAGGCATCTGGCAGCACTTGGTCGATGCGGCACGCACGCGCGGCGAACTGTCTGACGAATTGGAAGAGCGCTTTGCCTGGGAGATCCTGCTGGGGCGGGACCGCTCAGTCAACGCCTTTGCGCTGCCCGGCGGCTATCTGGGGGTGCACCTGGGCCTGATCGGCGTGGTCAGCACGCGCGACGAGCTGGCATCGGTGCTGGCACACGAGCTGAGCCACGTCACGCAGCGCCATATCGCGCGACTCATTGCCCAGCAGGGCAAGCAGACGCCGCTGATGATCGGCTCGATGATTCTGGGCGCCCTGGCCGCCAGCCGCAGCCCCGATGCCGCCATGGCCATGATGATGGGCGGCCAGGCGCTGGCCGTGCAGAACCAGTTGAATTTTTCGCGCGACATGGAGCGCGAGGCAGACCGCATGGGCTACGGGCTGATGGCGCCGGCAGGGTTCGCGCCACAGGGCTTTGTGACCATGTTCGACAAGCTGCAGCAGGCCAACCGCCTGAATGACAACGGCAGCTGGCCCTATCTGCGCAGCCATCCGCTGACCACGGAACGCATGGCCGACATGCATTCGCGCCTGCCGCGTGGCGTTGCGCCTGCGCCAGCACCATCCCTGGAACACGTGATGATGGCCGCACGGGCCCGCGTGCTGTCGCGCCCCGGCGTGGATGTGCTGCGCCAGTGGGCCGAGCAGCCGCGCTCCACCAGCTTTGGCAGCCAAACCCAAACCCAGCAGGTGGCGCAGCTATATGCCGCCACGCTGAGCGCCGTGCAATTGCGCGATTGGGCCGAAGCGCGGGAAATGTCCGGGCGGCTTCAAGTGGCAACCGCCGCAGATGCCAGCGCCCAGCGGCAGGCCAAGCTGCTGCAGGCCGAAATGGAGCTGACGGCCGGCAAGCCCGGCGCCGCGTTGCAGGCGTTGCCACCGCTCTACCTGCCGGCAGCTGCGCCTGCCCAGGCCAATCCAACGGAATCCATCCCCGCCAAGACAACGGAGAGCGGCCCCAGCCTGGCCACCGTCAATGTGGTCGAAAACCGCGCCGTGCGCAGGCCGGAATTGCTGATGCGCACCCAGATCCTGCTGCGCGAGCAGGGCGCCTCCAGCATGGCAGGCCCGCTGCAGACCTGGGTGACGGACCACCCGCGTGATGCCAGCGCCTGGCAGTTGCTGGCCCAGGTGCAGCGCGCCCAGGGCCAGGAGTTGCGCGCGCTGCGCGCCGAGGCCGAGGCCCAGGTCGCGCACTACGACTACGCGGCGGCAGTGGACCGTTTCAAGGCCGCGCAGGACCTGGCCCGCAAGGGCGGGCCCAAGGTGGATTTCATTGAAGCCTCCATCGTGGACACGCGACTGCGTGCCGTGGAGGAGCTGCTAAGGGAACAGGCGCGCGAGAAGTGATTCGATGGCCAGGCCCAGCAGCGAGTAGATGAGCGCGCCCAGCATGGCCGCCCAGAAGCCCGCGACGTGAAAGCCGCTGAGCAGGCCCGAGGCTGCCCAGAACATCAGTCCGTTGACCACGAAGAGAAACAGCCCGACCGTCACGATGGTCACGGGCAGCGTCAGCACCACGAGGATGGGGCGCAGCACCGCATTGAGCAGGCCGATGACCAGCGCCGCGATCATGGCCGAGCTGAAGCTGTTGACCTGCACGCCACCATAAAGATAGGCCACGACCAGCAGGGCACCGGCGCTGAGCAGCCATTTGATCAGGATTTTCATGCGGGCAGCATAGCAGCAGCCGGCAGATCCGGGTTGAGGCGGCGCACTGGAAACCGTGGACCGGAGAGCCCCATGAAAAACGGCATCCCGTTTTTCGGGATGCCGTCCTGAAAGTGATCGCCTGATCAGAGCGGCCAGGCAGACGCCAGCCTTTAGATCATCGCTTCCTCGAACACCAAGCCCATCAGCGCGCCGATGGCCGCCAGCGTTCCCGGAAGATTCCAGCGCCGGCCCAGCGGGGCGGCAGGCGCCACGGCGGGAGCCGTGGCTTCCTGCTTGGGGCGGCGTGCATCGACGATCTGGGCCGTGCCGTGCTCTTGCTGGAGCTGGGCCACCAGTTCGGCCAGCGGGCCCTTGGCCAGCACTGGCGTGATCCTGCCAGCGCTGTCACCGAACACCGGCAGCAATTGGGCGAACAGCTTGTCCGCCCACTTGCCGCGCCAGCTTTCGCGCGCGCTGTGGCTCACCCATTTGCTGACCCGGTGGGTAATGCGCGGTGCGCAGGCCACCAGCAGCCAGTGCGAGGCCTGGGCCTGCGGCGAGGCGGCCAGGGCCTGTACCAGAGGCAGGGCGTAGGAAGCGTCATCCACGTAGACGATGATGGGGTTCAAAGCAAGTCCTTGTCGAACTGGGTTTGCGGGAGTGGGAGAGGCAGGCGGCCGGGGCCGCCCTTGCCATGGATTGTCGCGAATCGGCGCGGGCGGCCCATCGGGCCAACCCGGCGCCCACCTCAACTTTTCAGCGGATCAGGCTCCGTGGGCACCGGCCTTGGGAGCAGGACGGCGCGAAGCGATGTACTTGCCCAGTGCCAGCACCAGCAGGGCTCCGAACACGCTGGCACCGTACTTGAGCATGTCGGTCTGGGGCAGCTTGACCATCCAGTCCCACTTCTCCGTATTGGCGAAGACGGGGTCGGTGACCAGCATGCCGCCGGCAATCCAGCCCAGCAGCATGCCGCCGGCCACGATGATGATGGGGAAGCGCTCCATCAGCTTGATCACGAGCTGCGAGCCCCAGACGATGATGGGGATGGAGATCAACAGGCCTAGCACGACCAGCAGCATCTGGTGCTCGCCCGAGCTCTGGGCAGCGCCGGCGATGGCGATCACGTTGTCCACGCTCATCACCAGGTCGGCAACGATGATGGTCTTGATGGCGGCCAGCAGCTTGTCGCTGCCCTGGATATTGTCGTGGCCGTCTTCATCAGGAGCAATCAGCTTGATGCCGATCCACACCAACAGCAGTGCGCCGACGAACTTCAGGAAGGGCAGCGCCAGCAATGTCATCGCGAAGGCGATCAGGATGACGCGCAGGATGATGGCACCCGCCGTGCCCCAGATGATGCCCTTCTTGCGTTGCTCGGGCGGCAGCTTGCGGCAGGCCAGCGCGATCACGACCGCGTTGTCGCCGCCCAGCAGGATGTCGATGATGATGATTTGGCCCAGGGCCACCCAGAACGGGGCGTGAGTCAGAAAGTCCAAGTCCATAAGGTCCTCGCTGTTGAGTAAGGCCGGCGAGAACTCCTCCCTCCTGGAGAAACACCCACCGGCACAGAAAGACCGATGCAACGCCGCAGCGCCTACCCGGGCAAGGACATGCCTGGCTCAGGGGAGAACACATTGATCGACCGTCATCAGGTCCATCAAAGGTCTTGCTCGGCTGCGGTATGCACCGCAACCCGGAAGGCCGGAAGCTTGCGCTTCGTATTGACGACCATTCCGATGCCGGCACCGTGGCTTTGCAAAAACCACCCCCGCCGGCAGAGAGCTACTCCCCTTCGAACCTGTGGATTGCAACACAAAGCCGCCACGGCGCGCAAGTGAAAAAACCCTTCATTTCCACGGGAAGCACAAGTCGCGCGTCCCCCAGACCATTTATTCGCCTACCTCAAATGCTTCACTATCCATAGCAACCCTTGAGCCAACGGAGTGTTGCAGCCATGCCCGGCCACGCGCGGGCAGGCGTCTTATCATCGCTGTCCCTTCCCCCTGACCGTCCATGACCGCACTGCACATCACCGACATCGAAGCCGCCATCAACTACTGGCGCGAGCGCCATCCGTCCCCGGACGGCGTGCTGCTGCAGCCCGAAGTACGAGCCCTGGCCGAGGTGTACGCGCTGATGATCTTCTGGCATGAGAGCGAAGTACAGGTTGAGGGCTTTCCCTCGCACGCCATGGCGGCCTGGCTGGCCTGGTACGACACCACGCCCGATACGCCCTGCATCGCCATCTGCTCCACCAGCCAGGGCGACGAAAGATGCAAGGGCTGCGGCCGCAGCTTTGACGAAGTGCAGCTGTGGACCGCGATGGAGCCGGCACAAAAGCGGATGGTCTGGCGCAGGATCACGGCAGAGGGCGACTCCTGGCGTTTCACCCGCTATGCAGAGCGTGCGGCCGAGCGCACGGACACATCGCGTGACTCTGGCTGATTGCTGGTTGATTGCCGGCTGATCTGCCGGATACCGCACCGGACCAGTGCGATGTTGCAGACGGCCTAACATCGGCCGCCATGCTGCAGACCGCCGCTTACCGCCCCAGCCACCTCCGCCTTTGCTTGCGCCTCACGGCACGTGATGCGGGCGAGACGCGCGTGCCGGCCGGCAAGGCCTGGCCCGCCACGGCCGCGCGCCTGCGCGAGCGTGATGCGGCACGGCTGAACATCGGCCCCCGACAGGCCGCACGGTCTTGATGCGCTGCCCTGCGCGGAACCGGGCAGCGTCGCTTCACTGAATCCGCTCTTCTTGCGCCGCCTTCATCCGAAAGCCTGAAGGCGGTTGGATTTTCACGCGTCTGCCCGGCCTCAAGGCCAGCCGACGAAGCGAGCCCTGCCGTGACCTGTCTAGCCCTTGCCCCAGCCGGACCCTCTTTTGCCGCCCCCTCTTTTTCCACGCTCTTGCGCCATCTGCGCCATCTGAGCGATACCGTGGCGCATCGCGCCCTGCCCCGCTGCGCGCCACGCCACGTCACCGAGCTGCGCATCGACGTGATGCAGCCGCTGGTGGAGGGCGAGCTCGAAGCCATTCACGAGCGCCTGTACCAGCCCGGCAACAAGCTCCATGGCCTGGAGCGCCGCCCGTTGCACGACCCGCAGTTCCAGCTGCACTGGCGCGAAGCCGACGGCGAATGGTTTGCCTACGTGGAGGACATGGAGCGACGCTGCCTGGCTGGCTACACGGTGTTCAATCGCCTGGTCGAGGTGGACAAGCGCACAGACCGGCGCGTGCGCTCGCCGCATTCGCGCTTTGCGCCGCATTACCAGCGGCGCGGCATTGCCAGCGCCGTGTATCGCAGCGTGCTGGACAAAGGCACCTGCCTGGTCAGCGGCGCACGCCAGTCGCCGGGCGCCCACGGCCTGTGGAACCATCTGGCGCGAAGCTATGACGGCCGATATGTGGGAATTGCGGACAGCAAGTCGCTCATCCATCTGGGCCGCAATGTGCCGGACGATGTCATGGACCGCCTGTCCACGCGCCGCATGCTGCTGGGCGCGGGCTGGACCGTGGAGTCCTTCGCCCAGGCCGTCCGGATGCAGTTGCCGGGTTGAGACGGGGACTTGAGCGGGAGACCGTTTACTTCCAGCGCAGCGGCTCGATGAAGACCGTGCCCAGGTTGCTGCTGAGCGTCAGCGCGCCTTCCTGGATGGTGGCCTGCAGCTGCATGCTGCGCTCGGCCAGTTCCGCCAGGGATTGGGATGTTTCGGAGGGAATGCGCCAGACCTGCAGCTTGTTCAGCCGCGCCAGCTTTCCCTCCAGGCCCTTCCACCAGACCTCGGCCGCATGGTGGAAGGCGTAGAGCACCACCGCATCGGATTTGTTGCAGGCCTTGGCGATGGGCTTTTCCTCGGGCTGGCCGACCTCGATCCACAGGCGCTTGGCGCCCGTGAAGTCGGTCAGCGAGACATCGGGGTCTTCGGGATCGGACAGGCCTGCGCCAAACGCCAGCGTGCCGTCACCCTTGCACATATCATTGAGCTGGTGTGCATTGAGGGCCAGGGCAACCAGGCGCACCATCATGCGTTCGTCCGTCTCGCTGGGATGGCGCGCCAGGGTCAGCGCATGGTCGGCGTAGTAGCCGTGGTCGATGTCGGCGATGGACAGGTTCGCCTTGAAGATGGTGGATTTGAGGGCCATGAGACAGAACCTATCAAAAACAAGAGCTGCCGCAGCAAGCCTGTGCTTGCATCGGCAGCCCTGAATGGTTGAAGCGCGCCCTTCATGGCGCGGCAAAGGATGGATTAGACGCGGCGGGCCAGCTCGGCCGCCTTGCCCACATAGGAGGCAGGCGTCATGGCCAGCAGGCGATCCTTGTCGGCCTGGGGGATTTCCAGGCCGTTGATCAGGCGGTGCAGGTCTTCGGCCTGCACGGTCTTGCCGCGCGTGACTTCCTTGAGCTTTTCGTAGGCGCCCTGCACGCCGTAGCGGCGCATGACGGTCTGGATGGGCTCGGCCAGGACTTCCCAGGCGTGGTCCAGGTCTTCCTGCAGGCGCTCTTCGTTGAGTTCGAGCTTGTTCAGGCCCGTCATCAGGGAGCTGTAGGCCAGCGTGGCATAGCCCATGGCCACGCCGATGTTGCGCAGCACGGTGGAGTCGGTCAGGTCGCGCTGCCAGCGCGAGATAGGCAGCTTTTCGGCCAGGTGCTTGAGCAGGGCGTTGGCCAGGCCCAGATTGCCTTCGGCGTTCTCGAAGTCGATGGGGTTGACCTTGTGCGGCATGGTGGACGAGCCGATCTCGCCGGCCTTCAGGCGCTGCTTGAAGTAGCCCAGGGACACATAGCCCCAGACATCGCGCGAGAAGTCGATGAGGATGGTGTTGGCGCGTGCGATGGCGTCGAACAGCTCGGCCATGTAGTCATGCGGCTCGATCTGGATCGAGTAGGGCTGGAAGCTCAGGCCCAGGCCCTGGGGCTCGGGCGACTCGATCACCTTCTTGCTGAAGGCTTCCCAGTCGAACTCGGGCCAGGCCGACAGATGGGCGTTGTAGTTGCCGACGGCGCCATTCATCTTGGCCAGGAGCTTGACCTCGGCGATGCGGGCAGAGGCCTTTTCCAGACGCACCAGCACGTTGGCGATTTCCTTGCCCACGGTGGTGGGGCTGGCGGTCTGGCCGTGCGTGCGGCTGAGCATGGGCACGGCCGCGTAGGCGTGGGCCATCTCGCGCAGCTTGGCGGTAATGCCCGTCAAGGCCGGCAGCAGCACGCTGTCACGACCGGCGCGCAGTTGCAGCGCATGGCTGGTGTTGTTGATGTCTTCGCTGGTGCAGGCGAAATGCACGAATTCGGCGGCCTTGAGCAGTTCGGGACGGCCGTCGAACTTGCCCTTGATCCAGTACTCCACGGCCTTGACGTCGTGGTTGGTGGTCTTTTCGATGTCCTTGATGGCCACGGCATCGGCCTCGGAGAAGTTCTTCACCAGATCCTGCAGATAGACGCGGGCGCCTTCGGTCAGGGGCTTGAACTCGGCAAAGCCGGCGTCTGACAGGGCGATGAACCAGGTCACCTCCACCTGCACGCGGCGGTGCATGTATCCCATCTCGCTCATGATCGGGCGCAGAGGAGACAGTTTGGCGGCGTAGCGGCCGTCGAGCGGGGACAGGGCGGAGATGTGCGGCAGATTCATGGGCCGTGATTGTAGGTGCGCGCGGCAAAAACGGGGGCTGTAGGGGGAGATCGCCGGGCAGCGCATAGAATCGGCTGCCCGCCCATGGGCCGCCTCTTCGCCACGGAAAACAGCCATGAAACTGATAGGTTCCTCCACCAGCGCCTACGTACGCAAGGTACGCGTCGTACTGGCCGAGAAAAGGCTCGACTATCAGTTCGTCGAGGAAAACCCCTGGAGCCGCGAGCTGTCGCCCGGCACCGGCAACCCGCTGGGCAAGGTGCCACGCCTGGTCATGGACGGCAGCGATGCCATGTTCGACTCGCGCGTGATCGTCGAATATCTGGACACACTTTCCCCGGTAGGCAAGCTGATCCCCGGCACAGGCCGCGAGCGTGCCGAGATCAAGACCTGGGAAGCCCTGGCAGATGGCGTGCTGGACGCCGGAGCCCTGGCCCGCCTCGAAGCCACCTGGGATGGCCGCAGCGAGGAGCAGCGTTGCCAGGCCTGGATAGACCGCCAGCTGGCCAAGGTGCGCGCCGCACTGAACGTGATGTCCCAGGGCCTGGGCGACAAGCCGTATTGCTGCGGCATCCACTTCACCCTGGCCGACGTGTGCGTGGGCTGTGCCCTGGGCTGGCTGGACTTTCGCTTTCCCGAACTGGACTGGCGCGCCGACCACCCCAATCTGGCCACCTTGCAGGCCAAGCTGGCGGAACGCGCCAGCTTTGCGGCCACACGCCCGCCCCAGCCCTGAAAACGGGTCACCCCCGCAACGACAACTGCAGTTGCAGCGGCAACAAAAAAGGCCACCCGATGGGTGGCCTTTTTGCTGGCATAAAAAAGTTGCGAAGCATCCCGAAACGAATAAAGAGAGGGAGGGAGGAGAAGCGCTTCGGGCGGAACAGTTCAGGACTGTGGCCCCAGAGGCTTCGCAACGTGAAATTCGATCTGGATACCCTCTCTCGTCAACCTGTCCAATAGATGAGCTACTTTTGCAGAAGTTCCAGGGGTCGGGGGTGGGAAAAATGTAACATTTTGACGAGAAGCGTCATTCTGCTGTAGGCCGTGTTCGATGGATGCTGACGGGGCGGCGTCGGCCAGGGCCGACCACCTTCCCTCTTCGCATCCTCACACCAGAGCGGCCCCCGTGAAAACCGCGTCCCACAGGGCCTTGACCGGCGCACTGAGCGGTTCGGCCTGGCCCGGCACCAATTGGGCCGTCCGCTCGTCCAGCCGCGCCACGTGCTGCAGGCGGCGCAGTTCACGGTAGGCCCGGGCGGCCTGCTGGCCCACGCCTGCAGGCAGCAGGCCCGCCTCTTCCGCACGCTGCAGCAGCGCGATGTTGCCCAGATTGGCCATCAGCCCCGGATGCAGTGCCGATTGCGAGAGAACCAGGTACTGGACGGCAAACTCCACATCGACCATGCCGCCGGGGCTGTGCTTGACGTCGAAGAGGCCGCCGCGCACCGGATGCGCACTGCGCACGCGTTCGCGCATGGCCACGATCTCGTCGCGCAGGGCCGCAGCGTCGCGCGGTGCGGTGATCACGGCCTCGCGCACGGCGTCGAAGCGGGCCTGCAGATCGTCGCTGCCCAGCACGAAGCGCGCCCGCGTCATGGCCTGGTGCTCCCAGGTCCATGCCGTGTTGCTGCCGCGCTGCTGCTGGTAGTTGGCATAGGAGGCAAAGCTGGTCACCAGCAGGCCGGAGTTGCCGTTGGGGCGCAGCGCGGTGTCGATCTCGAACAGATCGCCCTCGCCCGTCTTGACGGCCAGCCAGTTGATGAGCTTGCGCACAAAGGCGGCATAGATCTCGGAGGCGTGCTCGTCGTCGTCATCGAAGACGAAGACGATGTCCAGGTCGCTGCCGTAGCCCAGCTCCTTGCCGCCGAGCTTGCCGTAGCCAATGATGGCGAACTGCGGCGACTCGCGGTGGCGGTTCTTGAGCCGGCTCCAGCACCAGCTGGCCGTCACGCGCAGCACGCAGTCGGCCAGCGCACTGAGGTCATCCGCCACCTGCTCGACCGTGATGCGGCCCTCGATATCACGCGCCAGCGTGCGAAAGACCTCGGCATGGTGGGCGCGTCGCAGCAGGTTCAGCAGGGTTTCGTCGTCGTCCTCGCCCGTGGTCTGCAGCGCGGCCAGGCGCAGGGCCAGCTCATGCTCGAAATCCATGGGGGAGAAGCGCTCGCCCAGCATGGCGTCGTTGGCCAGCTCGTCGATCACGCCCGGGTGCTGCTGCAGATAGCGCGCGGGCCAGCGCGCCGCGCCCAGCAGGTCCAGCAGCCGCTCGTGCACGGCAGGGCGCTCCAGCAGCAGGGCCAGATAGCTTTCGCGGCGCAGCAGCGGCTCCAGCCAGTTCAGAAAGCGCACTGCGGCGTCTTCGGGCACGCTGCGCTCGGCCACCCATTGCGCCGTGCGCTGCACAAGGCGGAACAGCCGGCTGCGCGCCTCGTCGCGCAGGTTGGCGATGCGGGCGTTGCCGCGCCAGTCGGCCACGTGGGCGGCCAGGGCGGGCGGCAGCTGCTCCATGAGTCCATCGATCTCGCGCGGCGTTCCTCCCTGGGCAGGGCTGCGGGCGCCGTTGCATCGGCCCGCGCTGCATTGCGGCGGGGCCGAGCCGCCGAGCAGGGTGTCGAACTCCTCGGCCACCTTTTCGCGGTGGGCGTCGAACTGGTGCAGGAAGGCGCAGGTATCGGCAAAGCCCATGGTGCGCGCAATCCATTCGAGGTCGTCATCGCGCGTGGGCAGCACATGGGTCTGCTGGTCGTCCAGGTACTGGATTCGGTGCTCGACACGGCGCAAAAAGGTATAGGCCGCGCCCAGGGCGTCGGCCACTTCCTGGCTCATGAGGCCGGCGCGCGCCAGGCGCCCCAGCGCCTCCAGCGTGGGGCGGCAGCGCAGCTCGGGGAACTGGCCGCCCCGCACCACCTGCAGCAATTGCACGGTGAACTCGATCTCGCGGATACCGCCGCGCGAGAGCTTGACGTCATTGGAGCGGCCGGGATGCCCCGCGCTGCGCCGCGCCGCATGCTCGCGGATCTGGCGGTGCAGCGAACGCAGCGCATCGAAGACCGCGTAATCCAGATAGCGGCGAAAGACGAAAGGCAGAACCACGGCGCGCAGCGCCTGCACCTGCGTGGAGCGCACGCTGTCCATGGGCGCCACCACCCGGCTCTTGAGCCAGGCGAAGCGCTCCCACTCGCGGCCATGGGTCTGCAGATACTCTTCCAGCGAGGCCAGCGAGACAGCCGACGGCCCCGAGTTGCCGTTGGGCCGCAGCGCCAGGTCCACGCGGAACACGAATCCGTGCTCGGTGGTGTCGCCGATCAGGCCATAGATGCCTTTGACAACACGCGCGAAGTACTCATGGTTGGAGAGAACGCCGCGCCCGTCAGGCAGGCCGGCAGTGTCGCCGTCCTGCTCGTAGACGTAGATCAGGTCGATGTCGCTGGAGACATTGAGCTCGCGCGCGCCCAGCTTGCCCATGCCGATGATCCACAGCTGCACGGGCCGGCCCTCGGGGCCTTGCGGTGCGCCATGGCGCGCATCGAGTTCGGCGCGCACCTGGATGCAGGCGCGCTCCAGCGCCAGCTCGGCCAGCTCGGTCACGGCCCGCGTGACCACGGCCAGCGGCGCCTGCTGCTCGCAGTCGAGCACCATGGTGCGCTCCATGACCAGCTGGCGCAGCACGCGCAGCGCGGCCGACAGATCCAGCCCGCGCTCCAGCAGCGCCGCCAGGGCCTGCTCCATGGAGGCGCGCTCGGGCGGACCCGGCGGCAACAGGCTCAACTCGTCGCCATAGCGACGATGCAGCCGTTGGTGGAAACGGGAATAGGCGGCCTGTGCGGGGACATTCAAGGCCGTGTCTGCCATTGCGTGCTCTGAGGATTGCATACGGAACGCGAAAGAAGCGGCCACTCACGCGCAGAGGGATCGCAGCAACCCTTGGTTACCGTCCGGCCCCTGAGGGTGCCGGTCATAATTCCCGTCATAGCTGATGCCGCCGATGATCGAACCGAAACCGCACCCCACACGCCTGACCCGTTGGATGGCCGGCCTTGCGCGGTGGTCACTGGGGCTGGTCCTGGCCTTCTGGCTGGTCCTGGGCTCCGTGTGGGGGGTGCTCCATGGCTGGATTGTGCCGCGAATCGGCGAATGGCGTCCTCAGCTGGAATCCCTGGCCTCACGCACGCTGGGCCTACCCGTGCGCATAGGCAGCATCACGGCCCGCAGCGAGGGACTGGTCCCCCGGTTCGAGCTGGGCGACGTGGTGGTCGAAGACCCAGAACACTCCGCGGACGCCCTGCGCCTGCCCAGCGTGGTGGTGGCCGTTTCGGCCCGCTCGCTGATGCGCCTGGGCGTGGAGCAGATCTATATCGACCGCCCCGAACTCGTGGTCCGCCGCGCGGCCGATGGCCGTGTCTTCGTGGCGGGCATCGAGATCAGCCCTTCATCGGGCGGGGACAATGCCGCCGCCGACTGGCTGTTTTCCCAGACCGAGCTGGCCCTGCGCGGCGGCAGCCTGCTGTGGGTGGACGAGCTGCGCCAGGCACCGCCGCTGGCCTTGCGCGATGTGGACCTGGTGCTGCGCAACAAGGGCTGGAGCCACGGAATCCGCCTGGATGCCACGCCGCCCGAAGGCTGGGGCGAGCGCTTCATGCTTGCCGGCCTGTTCCGCGAACCGCTGCTGTCCACGCACGAGGGCAACTGGCAGCGCTGGAGCGGACAGGCCCATGCGATGTTCACGCAGATCGACCTGTCCCGGCTCGGGCAGTACATGGATACGTCCGACCTGCGCCTGCAGCAGGGCCGGGGCGCACTGCGCGCCTGGATCGACCTGCGCCAGGGCCAGCCCGTGGGTGCCATGGCCGATGTGGCGGTGAATGCCCTGCAACTGCAGTGGCGCGAAAACCTGGAGCCGCTGCAACTGCAGGCGCTGACGGGCCGGCTGAGCGTGCAGCACCAGGATGGCTGGCGCTTCGCCGCGCAGAACCTGGAGTTCTCCACGGGTGACGGCCTGCACTGGCCTGCCGGCAATCTGCGCGCGCGCTACAACCCTGCGGGCGCCAGCACGCAGGGGGCGCTGGGCGAGCAGGGCGAGTTCCAGGCCGATGGCATTGACCTGGCCATCCTCGCCCAGCTGGGCCAGCGCCTGCCGCTGCCCGAGCAGGTGCAGCGCCATCTGGCCGACATGGCCCCGGCCGGCCAGCTGCGCCAGTTCCAGGGAAGCTGGCGCGGTCCGCTGCAGGCTGTGCAGCAGTACAAGGCCAGCGGCGAGCTGCAGCAGCTGTCGATCGACGGAGTGGCATCGTCCGAAGGCCCCACGAAGCCGGGCATGCCCGGCATCAAGGGCCTGAACGCGCGCTTTTCGCTGGACCAGGACGGTGGACAGGCGCAGCTGGAGATGGAGGGCACGGGGCAGCAGCCAGCTGCGCTGTCCTTTCCTGGCGTCTTCGAGGAACCCGAGATCCCGCTGCACCGCCTGCAGGCCAGCCTGCGCTGGCAGTTGCGCGGCCAGGCCATCAGCGTGCAGGTGCCCAACCTGCGCTTTGCCAACGATGACACCGAAGGCGAGGCCCGTGCGCAATGGCACACCGGCGACGGCAGCGACAAGCACCCGCGCTTTCCGGGCGTGCTGGACCTGCAGGGCCAGTTGCGCAACGCAGACGGCACGCGCGTGCACCGCTACCTGCCGCTGGAAATCCCCGCCGATGCGCGCCACTACGTGCGAGAGGCCATCCACGCCGGGCGCGCAAGCACGGTGAACTTCAAGGTGCGCGGCCACCTGGACCACGTGCCGGCCGAAAAGCCCAGCCAGGGCGAGTTCCATATCGCTGCCAAGCTGCATGACGTGCACTATGAATATGTGCCGCCCCATCTGCTCACGCATGGCGAGGCGCCCTGGCCGGCCCTGGTCGATCTGTCGGGCGAGCTGGTCTTCGACCGTTCATCGATGGCCGTGCGCAATGCACGCGGCGAGTTCGCGGGCTACCCGCAGCTGCAGATGCGCGACATCCAGGCCAGCATTCCCAACCTGGGCCACACCGAGGTGGCCGTGACCGCCAAGGGCCAGGGCCCGCTGGCCGACATGCTGGGCGTGGTCAAGACCTCGGCCCTGTCGGCGCTGACCGGGCACGTGCTGGACGGCAGCGAGGCCACGGGCGCCGCGCAACTGGCCCTGCAGCTGCAATTGCCCATCGACCATCTGGACCGCAGCAAGGTGTCTGGACAGGTCACGCTGGCGGGCAACTCACTGCAGCTCGATGATCAGACGCCCCATCTGAGCCAGCTGCGCGGGGCCGTCAAGTTCTCCGAAACCGGCTTCTCGCTGGCCGGCCTGCAGGCGCGCGCGCTGGGCGGTGAGCTGCGCGCCGATGGCGGCATGCAGGCGCTGGCGCGCAATGCGCCGGCCACCGAATCGTCCGTCAAAGTGCGCGTGCAGGGCACGGCAACGGCACAGGGGCTGCGCGAAGCCAGGGAGCTGGGCTGGGTGGCCGACCTGGCCCGCCATGCCGAAGGCCAATCGCCCTATTCCCTGCTGCTGAAGGTGCGGCGCGGAACACCCGAAATCCAGGTCCAGTCCAGCCTGCAAGGCATGCGCATCAACCTGCCCGCCCCGCTGGGCAAGGCGTCGGAGTCCATCCAGCCATTGAACGTGAGCCACCAGCTCGCACCCGCCAGCTTCACCTCGCCCGATGCCCCGCTGCGCGACCAGATCAGCGTGCAACTGGGCGATACGGGCTCGGTGTTCTATGAGCGCGACATCAGTGGCAAGCACAGCCGTGTGCTGCACGGCAGCATCCTCATCGGCCAGGAAGCGGGCACGGCCTCCACTTCGGGCCAGGGCGTGCAGGCCCACGTGCAGCTGCCGCTCTTCAATCTCGACGACTGGCTGGCACTGGCGCCGCAGTCCAGCGGCGCCAAGCCGGAGCCCGCCGATGCCGCGGACCCGGCGCGCGAATACCTCCCCGACCGGCTGACCCTGCGCGTCAAGCAACTGCAGGCCAAGGGTCGGCAGCTGCGCGACGTGGTGGCGGGCATCTCGCGCGATGGCGGCTCGTGGCACAGCAACCTCGCCTCCCAGGAGCTTGACGGCTACGTGGGCTTTCGCGAAGGCACGGATGCCCAGCCCGAAGGGCAGCTGGTGGCCCGGCTGTCGCGCCTGACGGTGCCCGAGGCCAAATCCGACCGCGTGGACGCCCTGTTCAGCGAGGGGCCGCGCCAGCTGCCGGCCCTGCAGATCGTGGTGGACGACATGCACCTGTCAGGCCACGCCCTGGGCCGCCTGGAAGTGGAGGCCCGCAACCGCCCCGTTCCCGGCGATGCGGCGGCGCGCGAATGGCAGTTGTCGCGCTTCAACATCGCCACGCCCGAGGCCACGCTGACGGCCAGCGGCCAGTGGCGCCTGCCCCAGGGCCAGTCCGAGCACCCGGGGCGCAGCCAGTTGCAGTTCCAGCTGGACCTGCGCGACGTGGGCAAGCTGCTCACGCGCTTCGATATGCCCGGCGTGGTGGGCAACGGCAAGGGCGTGCTGCAGGGATCGGCGGGCTGGACGGGCTCGCCCATCACGCCCGACTTCCGCAGCCTCTCTGGCTCCATGCACCTGGATGTGCAGACCGGCCAGTTCCTCAAGGCCGAGCCGGGCCTGGCCAAGCTGCTGAGCGTGCTCAGCCTGCAGGCGCTGCCCCGCCGGCTGACCCTGGATTTCCGCGATGTGTTCAGCAACGGCTTCGCCTTCGACTTCATGCGCGGCGACGTGCAGATCACCGACGGCGTGGCGCGCACCAACAACATGCAGATGAAGGGCGTCAACGCCGCCGTGCTGATGGAGGGCACGGCCGACCTGGTCCAGGAGACGCAGAATCTGCATGTGGTGGTGGTGCCCGAGATCAATGCCATGACGGCCTCCCTGGTGGCCACGGCCATCAACCCCGTGGTCGGCCTGGGCAGCTTCCTGGCGCAGGTGCTGCTGCGCGGCCCGCTGATCGCGGCGGCCACCAAGGAATTCCGCATCGACGGCAGCTGGGACGAGCCCCAGGTCACGGCCCTGCCGCGGCGCCGGGCCACGACACCCTCCGATCCTGCCGCCAACAGCCCCGCCAGCACGCCCTCCGGCGCCACCGAGCCCGCTTCTTCAGGAGAGAACCCATGAAAATCGCAGCCCTGCAAATGGTGTCGGAACCCGATGTGCGCGCCAACCTCGACCAGGCGCTGGCCCTGCTGCGCCAGGCGCGCGACCAGGGTGCCGAACTCGCGGCCCTGCCCGAGTATTTCTGCGCCATGGGCCTGCGCGACACCGACAAGCTGGCCTACCGCGAGAGCTTCGGCGCAGGCCCCATCCAGGACTTCCTGCGCCGCGCAGCACGCGAGCTGCAGCTGTGGATCGTGGGCGGCACCCTGCCCCTGGTGGCCGATGACGATGCCCATGTGCTCAACAGCTCGCTGGTGTTCTCGCCCCAGGGCGAATGCGTGGCGCGCTACGACAAGATCCACCTGTTCCACTACGACAACGGACGCGAGCGCTACACGGAAGCCGCCGTGGTCCAGGCGGGCCACACGCCCGTGACCTGCGATATCACCTCGCGCGAGGGCGAGACCTGGCGCCTGGGTCTGAGCGTGTGCTACGACCTGCGTTTTCCCGAGCTGTACCGCCGCCTTGCCGAGCAGGGCGCCGACCTGCTGCTGGTGCCCGCCGCCTTCACCCACATCACGGGTCTGGCGCACTGGGAAGTGCTGCTGCGCGCCCGCGCCATAGAAAACCAGGCCTACCTGCTGGCGCCCGCCCAGGGCGGCCACCATGAAAACGGCCGCCGTACCTGGGGCCACAGCCTGCTGGCCGATCCCTGGGGCATGGTGCTGGCGCAGCAGGCCGAGGGCGCCGGCGTGGTGCTGGGCGAGATCAAGCGCGAGCGCCTGGCGCATGTGCGCCGCCAGTTGCCGGCCCTGGAGCACCGCGTCCTGTGAATCCACCGCACCCGCCAATGCCGCCCATGCCGCCCATGCCGGCCATGTCACCGATGTCGCCCATGCCCGAAGGCCGCTGGCCCTGGCGCCGCTGGCGCACGGCCTGGCGCCGCTGGTCGCTGTGGAGCATGCTGGTCGCCCTGGTCCTGAGCATGCTCGTCACCATGGTCTGGCTGGCCGGGCGCTACGAGGCCTCCCAGGTCCAGGACAAGCTGGAGCGCGACACGGCCAATGCCGTGGCCGACATACGCGCCGCGCTCAACCGCAACCTGCAGGACCTGCAGGCACTGAACGCGCCCGACAACGAGCCCGCCGAATGGAAGACCCGCGCCGCCGAGCTGCTGCAGGTGCGCCGCGAGCTGATGCGCATCGAGTGGCGCGACGCGGGCCTGCAGATCCGCTCCCATGCCGAGACCCCCTATCGCAACGTGCAGTGGGAAGACCAGCTGCGCACGAACAACACCCACCCCGAGGCCGTGCTGACCTGCACCCACGCGCGCCGCCTGAACGGCCCCGCCTACTCGCCCAGCTACTTCCAGCTGCTGGCCGAGGGCCTGGGCACGGAGATGATGGAGGTCTGCCTGCCGCTGACGCAAAGCGGCCACATCATCGGCTTCGTCATCGGAACCTACAGCCTGCAAAGCCTGCTCATCACCCAGGTCAGCAAGAACCTGCCGCGCACCCAGGAAGTGTCCTTCACCGAGCCCGACGGCACGCGCCTGGCCCTGCTGGGCGCCTCATGGCGCGGCACGCGCATGTTCACGGCGCAGCAGCTGCTGGACCTGCCCGGCAGCACCCTGGTGCTGCGCATGGACAGCTGGCACCGCGCGCCCAGCGTGTTCCCCAACGTGCTCACGGCCCTGGTGACGCTGATGTCCATCGCCCTGGTCTCCGTGGTCGCCGTGCTGGTGCGCGACAACCGCCGCCGCCTGCGTGCCGAGCGCGACCTGGGCGATGCGCTGGCCTTTCGCAAGGCCATGGAGGACTCGCTGGTCACGGGCCTGCGCGCGCGCGACCTGCAGGGCCGCATCAGCTATGTGAATCCGGCCTTCTGCAACATGGTGGGCTTCACGGCCGAGGAGCTGCTGGGCCTGAGCATCGCGCCCTACTGGCCGCCCGAGCGCGCCGAAATCTACGCGCGCCGGCGCGACAACCGCCTGTCCGGCAACGCACCGCCGCCGCGCGAGGGCCACGAAAGCATCTTCATGCGCAAGGACGGCACACGCATTCCGGTGCTGATCTTCGAGGCGCCGCTGATCAACGCTCAGGGCCAGCACACGGGCTGGATGAGCGCCTTCATCGACATCAGCGAGCAAAAGCGCATGGAAGAGATCTCGCGTGCCTCGCAGGAGCGCCTGCAGGCCACGGCCCGCCTGGCCACCGTGGGCGAAATGGCGTCGCTGCTCAGCCATGAACTCACCCAGCCGCTGGTGGCCATCTCCAGCTACGCCACGGGATCGCTGAACATGCTGGGCAGCGACGACGGTGCGGCAGGCAGCGCCGGCAACGAAGCCCATCTGCGCCAGCAGTTGCAGGACTTGCGCATGGCCATGGAGCGCATCAGCTTCCAGGCCGACCGTGCAGGCCGCGTGATCAAGAGCGTGCGCGACTTCGTGCGGCGTCGCGACCAGTCCCGCGAAGTCATAGGTGCCGCCGAACTCATAGACGCCGTGCTGCCGCTGGTCAGCCTGCAGGC
Organism: Delftia sp. S65; assembly: GCF_016516495.1. Lineage (NCBI taxonomy): Bacteria > Pseudomonadati > Pseudomonadota > Betaproteobacteria > Burkholderiales > Comamonadaceae > Delftia > Delftia sp. S65. The sequence goes on along the minus strand of NZ_JACVUR010000022.1, from coordinate 41,573 downwards.
TCGCAACCTGGGCGTGCGCGTGACCACCGATATCGAGCCCGGCCTGTCGCCCGTGCTCTGCGATCCGACCATGATCGAGCAGGTGCTGCTCAACCTGGCGCGCAACGGCATGCAGGCCATGGACTCGCCCGAGACCGTGGACCGCGAACTGCAGTTGCGCGTGCGGCGTGCGGCCGCCAGCACGCGCCGCAGCTGGGTGGAATTCGCCGTCATCGACTGCGGCAGCGGCATCCCCAAGCATGTGGCGGAGCAGTTGTTCACGCCCTTCTTCACCACGCGCAACGAGGGCATGGGCCTGGGCCTGAGCCTGTGCCGCACCGTGGTCGAACAGCATGGCGGCCACCTGCAGCACAGCCCGCACAGCCCGCGCGGAACCGTCTTCGCCTTCACGCTGCCGACCCACAACCCGGCACAGGTGGAACCATAGATGGAACAATAGGCCCATGGAACCTGTACCCGACGCCACCGTCTACATCGTCGATGACGACACCGATGTACGCGAAGCGCTGGCCTGGCTGCTGCGCTCGCGCCGCCTGCTCAGCGAATGCTATGACAGCGCAGAGGCCTTCGACGCCATGCTGCAGTCGCGCCCGCCACCACGCAATCCCTGCTGCCTGCTGCTGGACATGCGCATGGGCGGCATGAGCGGGCTGGCGCTGTTCAACCTCATGCTGGAGCGCAACCAGATCGCGGGCATGCCCGTGATCTTCCTGACCGGCCATGCCGACGTACCCACGGCCGTGGACACGGTCAAGCGCGGCGCCTTCGATTTCTGCGAGAAGCCCTTTTCGGACAACGCGCTCGTGGACCGCATCGAGCAGGCGCTGGAACTGTCAGCCCAGCACCAGGCCGAGACCCGCGCTCGCGAGGCCGTGCGCGCGCGCTTCAACGAACTGACGGAGCGCGAGCGCGACGTGATGCGGCTGGTGGTGGAGGGCATTCCCAACAAGCTCATCGCCGACCAGCTGGACATCAGCGTGCGCACCGTCGAAGTCCACCGCGCGCGCGTCTTCGACAAGATGCAGGTCAAGTCGGCCGTGGAACTGGCCAACCTGCTGCGCACGCACGGCTGACTCCTTCAGAAATACGTGGCGATCACGTCCACCACGTCATAGCGGTCATTGACGACGGCCATCTGCCGCCATTTGTCGAAGGTCAGGCAGGGGTGGGAGATATCGAAGGCCAGCATGTCGCCGACGCGCAGGCCATCGTCCTCGGCCACCTTCAGGAAAGCATGCTGGTCCATCATGGCCGTGACCTCCCAATGGGGCGGTGCGGCCACCGGCGCGGCATCACCGGGGCGGTAGCGCAGCGCGGGCCGGGGCGGCACGGCCTCGAAGGCGGTATCGCGCTTGCCCAGCGCCACGATGGCGCGGCCGGGCTCGGGCAGTGACTGCACATAGGCCCAGACCTGCAGCGCAGGCAGCAGGCTGGCACGCATCTGCTGCGCCACGGGGTTGGTCTGGTCGATGCGCTGCTGCGCTGCCTGGTAGATGCCCGCGTCATGCGTGAGATAGCAGCCCGGACGCAGCACCAGATCCAGGGGACCGCCAATGTCGGCCTTGCCGAATTCCTGGGCCACCACGTCGTACCAGGCCGAGCCGGCCCCCGTGAGCACGGCCGGGCTGCGCTGCAATCGTCCATCGCTTGCGAGCCGCTCAAGCCAGTGAACGGCGCGCCGCAGCAGGGTGCGGATGGCATCCTCTTCCTTGAGCACGCCCTCGTAGACCTCGATGCCGGCCAGTTGCACGGCCGCGCCAGCCTTTGCCAACGCGTCCAGCAGCGGCTGCATCTGCGCATCGGAACGCACACCCGTGCGCCCGCCGGGCGGGCCCAGCTCGATCAGCACCTGCACGGACTGGCCCGCCGCGCCAAAGAAGGCCGCCAGTTGCTCGACCTGCTCGGCGCAGTCCACCAGGCAGAAGAACTCGAAACCGGGGTCGGCCAGCAGCTCGGCCACGGCGGCCATATTGCGCCGTCCGATCAGCTGGTTGGCCATGAGCACGCGGCGCACGCCGTGGGCATGGGCCACGCGTGTCTGCTGGGCGGTCGCCAAGGTAATGCCCCAGGCGCCCGCATCGATCTGCTGGCGGAACAGGCGGGGCGCCATGGTCGTCTTGCCGTGGGGCGCTAGCTTGGCGCCGTAGGCGTCCACAAAGCGCTGCATCCAGGCCAGGTTGTGCGCCAGGCGCGACTGCGAGAGCACGGCGGCCGGCAGGCCCAGATCCTCGCGCAGCAGGTTCCAGCCCTGCGCTGCGGCGTCCTGCGGCGCGCAGGGCGCCGGCAGCGCACCCAGGCCCTTGTCGAGCGGGCTGACCACGTCGGCCATGCCTGCTGTGCTTGCTTCACTCATACGACTCCCCATTGATGGATGGGTGCCAGCATAGGGCAAGGCAGGTGGCCGCCCACGCAAAAACGCCCCGCGTTGCGGGGCGTTGCATCCGGGCCAGAGCCGGGATCAGCGGGGCTGCTGGTACTGCGGCTGCTGTTGATACTGGGGCTGCTGCTGTTGCTGCGGGATCTCGCCCACGAAGATTTCCACGCGGCGGTTCATGGCGCGGCCGCTGGCCGAGTCGTTGGAAGCCACGGGCTGGTGCGACCCACGGCCTTCGGTGGCGATGCGAGCGCCCGAGACGCCGCGCATGGTCAGGTAGTTGCGCGTGCTGTTGGCGCGGTCCAGCGACAGCGGGTTATTGATGGCGTCCGAGCCCGTGCTGTCGGTGTGGCCGATGATGCGCACCTCGGCATTGGGGTTGTTGCGCAGGCCTTCGGCGAAGCGGTCCAGGATGGGGGCGAAGTTGCCCTTGATGTCGGAACGGTTGGTATCGAACGAGATGTCGCTGGGAATGTCGAGCTTGAGCTGGTTGTCGGCCGTCTGGCTCACGTTCACGCCCGTGCCCTGGGTGGCCTGCTCCATCTCGCGCTTTTGCTTTTCCATGTTCTGCGACCAGATGTAGGTGCCCAGTGCACCCACGCCGGCACCGATCACGGCGCCCGTGCCGGCCCTGCCGCCGGTGACCGCGCCCAGCACGGCGCCGGCTGCAGCGCCCACGCCAGCGCCCGTGGCCGTGCGGCGCTGGGTGTCGCTCATGTTCGCGCAGCCGGAGATGAACAGTGCGGCAGCCGTTGCGGCGGCCAGAACGATGTGCTTGCGCATGGGAAACTCCTTTTGAATCTTGGGAACGCGCCGTGCGGTAGCGCCAGGGTCCCCATTGTGGAAAGCATGCTGCGCACAGCCTATCAGTGCGGGCAGGGCATACCCGTAGGACGGCGCCCGCTCCGCGAGGCTGCTTTCGGGTCCGTCACGGGCCGCTGCGATCCTGCCCGGGAGAGGGTTTGTCTGGAGACGGATGCGAATCCCGTGGCGTGTCCACGGGCAACTCGCCCTTGCGGCGCCCGGAGAACATGGTCCACCACACAATAGCGACCAGAATCACCAAGGCCAGCAGTGCTTCGAGCAAAATCAACCCCATGAATTTCCACCTCCTGCGCCATGCCGCGATGGCGCTGATTGTAGGGACGCTGGTCGCCTGCACGACCACCACCAAGCCGGTCTATGACCCTTCGCCCGTGCCCGACCTGCAGCCGGGAGGCCCGGTCACCGTGACACCCAGGCCCCCGCTGGTCACCAGCACTCCCACCAAGAGCCGCTGGATCGCAGCCGACTGGAGCGAATTGCCCGGCCTGCAGGAAGACGCGCTGCACGAAGCCTGGAATGCCTGGCTCAAGAACTGCGAACGGCCCAGCTCGGTCTTCGCGGGCCTGTGCCGGGACGTGCGCCAGCTGAGTATTGCCACGGGCGACGAGCAGCGCGCCTGGCTCATGGCCAATCTGCAGCCCTACCGCATCGAAGCGCTGGGCGGTGGCCCGGACGGCATGCTGACCGCCTACTACGAGCCGCTGTTCGAGGCACGGCGCCTGCCGGGCGACGGCTTCAACGTGCCGCTGTACAAGACGCCGGCCGGCGCCGGCTTCGGCAGCCGCAAGCCCTGGTTCTCGCGCCAGCAGATCGAGACGATGCCCGAGGCCCAGGCGGCCCTGGCAGGCCGCGCCATCGCCTGGCTGCGCGACCCCGTCGATGCGATGGTGCTGCACATCCAGGGATCGGGGCGCCTGAACATCACCGAGCCCACAGGCGCGCAACGCACGATCCGCGTCGCCTTTGCGGGCACCAACGACCAGCCCTACAAGAGCGTGGGCCGCTGGCTGCTGGACCAGGGACTGGTGCGCGACGCCACCTGGCCCGGCATCAGCGCCTGGGTGGCCGCCAACCCCGGCCGCGTCAATGAAATGCTGTGGAGCAACCCGCGCTATGTCTTCTTCCGCGAGGAGCCGCTGGAAGGCCTGGACCTGCAATTCGGCCCCAAGGGCGCCCAGGGCGTGGCCCTGACCCCGGGCCGCTCCATCGCCGTGGACAAGCAGAGCATTCCCTACGGCACGCCGGTCTGGCTGTCCACATCCGGGCCCACCGTGGCCCTGAACCGCCTGGTCTTTGCCCAGGACACCGGCAGCGCCATCGTCGGCGCCGTGCGTGCCGACTACTTCATGGGCTGGGGCCCAGAAGCCGGCGACCTGGCCGGCCGCATCAAGCAGAACCTGCGCCTGTGGGCCTTCTGGCCGCGCAGCCTTGCCAGCCAGGCGCCGCACTTGAGGTGATTTCCCCTGAACCGCCGCACGGCGGCGGCTCCTGTACGACGCCTGGGGTGTCCTGGCCGCCGTGCAGGCAATGAAAGCCTGCAAGGCGGGATGGGGCCGGCACCATCGGCTTCAAGGCGCTGGTGCTCAGCGCGCCACTGGAAGCCGTTTCAGAAACCCATCAACAACCCGCAACGCATACCGACTCGCCACCACCCGCACAAACTCCGCAAAGTCCACATGCGCACTGTCATCCGCCCGATCGGAAACAGTCCGCATCGCCGCAAACGGCACGCCATAGTCCAGGCAGGCCTGCGCCACGGCGGCGCCTTCCATCTCCACCGCCAGCACCTCATGCCCTGCAGCACGCAGGCCCTGCGCCAGCGCGGAAGAGGCGCCCGCCGTGCCCACGAACTGGTCACCGCTGGCAATCAGCCCCTGGTGCGCGCGCGGCGCCGTGGTGGCGTGGGCGGCGCGCAGGTCTTCGCCCGCCTCGGCCACGCAGGCCTGGGCAGCCGCCAGCAGCGCGGCGGTCATTTCAGGGTCGCAGGGCAGGCGCGTGCGTCCGTAGCCGGGCATTTCCCAGCGCGGGAAGATGGGCGAGGCGTCCAGGTCGTGCTGCAGGTATTCGTCGGCCACGACGACATCGCCCACGCGCACGCCTTCGCCCAGGCCGCCGGCGACGCCGGTGAAGGCGATGCGGCGCACGCCGAAGCGCTCGATCAGCGCCGTGGCCGTGGTGGCCGCCGCCACCTTGCCTATGCCCGACAGCGCGCAGACCACGTCGTGCCCATGCAGGCGCCCGCGCCAGAACATGCGGCCGGCGTGGGCCGTGCCCTGGGCGTCGGACAGGGCATGGACCAGGCCTTCCTGTTCCTGCGGCAGGGCACTGAGGATGGCGATGGTCATGGTGGCTTCTCTTTCAACGTTCCAACGGCACAGGCAAAAAGCAAAGGCGGCCCGGGGGCCGCCTGCGGGGCGAAAGCGCCCATTGTGCCGCGAGCCTGTGCCCGGTGCGGCTCAGATGGCGATGGCCGTGGCCTGGTTGAGCACGGCGCGCACCACGCTGTAGACGGTGAGGGCCGAGGTCTTGGGGTTGGCCTCCAGCGGCTTGCCGCGCATGGTCAATTCCATGGAACCGAAGGCGCCGCGCGCGGCCACATGGTGCACGTTCTCGTCCACGGCCGGGTCGGCGTACAGGCGCACCGTGGTGCGGTCCAGGCCCATGCCGGCCAGCGACAGGGTGGCGGCCACGTTGGCGTTCTTGGGGTAGAGCTGGGCGGCCTCGCGCGCGCTGCCTTCGAAGATGCAGAAGGCTTCCTTGAGGCTGGCGAGGTCGCAGCGCTGTTCTGCGGGCGTGCCGGTCCAGGCCAGGGGCGGCTTGCGGCCGGTGTAGACCACTTCGTCCAGGCCGCCGATGCGGGCTGCGGCCAGCGCATCCACGCCGCCGATGGCGCCCGACAGCAATTGCACCTGGGTGTCTCCGGCCTCGGCCGCCGCCTGCACGGCCTCGGCCATGCCGGGGGCGCTGAGTGCGCCGATGGAGGCCACGACGGCAGGAATGCCGCGCCGCAGCGCGGGCAGCACATGCTCTTCAATGGCGGTATGGCCTGCGCATTCGACGATGAGGTCGGGCCGGTCCTCAGTCGTCAGCGCAGGCAGTGCGCGCGCCTGGGGCGCATGCCGGGCCAGGGTGGCGCGCACGGCGTCCGTCACTTCGGGCACAAGCACCCAGCCCACCTGCACCGCGGCATGGCCCTTGAGCAGTTCGAGCACGCTGGCGCCAATCGCACCGCAGCCAATCACAGCAATATTCATCGTCATTTCTTTCTGAGCAAGAACGCGCTGAAGGCCGGTGGGGGCACCGTCTCCTCAGCGCAGAAAACCAGGATGCTGGGTGCGCAGGTGGCCCGTCAGTTCGACGGCGGCCTCGCGCACCTGTTCCACCCAGTGCGCCATGCGCCCGGGTGCGATTTCGGTAAAGGCCACGGCCATGCCCAGGCCCGCGATGATGCGGCCCTGCGCATCGCGCACGGGCGCGGCAATGCTGGAGACGCCGGGCTCGTAGAAGCCCTCGCCCATGGCGTAGCCGCGCTCGCGGTCCTGCAGCAGCAGCTGCTGCAGTTGCTGCACGTCACGCGGGGTGCTTTCCGAGAATTGCGGCAGTTCGCTGCCGCCGAAGAGTTCGCGCAGCTGGTCTGCGTCCATGTCCTGCAGCAGGGCGCGGCCCAGCACAGTGGCATGGGCGGGCAGGCGCGAGCCCACGCGCACGGCGCCCTGGAAGGCGCCGGCCGGCGCAATGCGCGCCACGTAGACCACGGAGGTGCCGTCCAGCAGCGCCAGGTTGGTGGTGAAGCCCAGGCGCTCGCACAGCGCCTGCAGCACGGGCTCGGCCAGTTGTGCCAGCGGCTGGGTGGACAGGTAGTCGTAGCCCAGGCGCAGCACGGACAGGCCCAGCCGGTACTCGGTGCCCGAGCGTTGCAGATACCCCATGTTCTCCAGCGTCGTCAGCATCCGGAACACCGTGGAACGCGGCAGCGCCAGGGTGCGCGCCAGGTCGGGCGCGCTCCACACGGGCTGCGAAGGCGTGAAGCAGGCCAGCAGGCGCAGGCCGCGCTCCAGCGCGGGGACGGTGTAGCGGTCGTTGTCGTTCGAGAGGGTTTCTGAGGTGTCGCTCATCGCAATTCGGGCCGGTAGGCCATCAGGTCAGCAGGGTGGCCAGCCTCTGTGCGACATCCGCAGGTTGTTCGACGACAGAGGCATGGCCGGCTGCCGCAAGCGTAACGTACCGCGCGCCCAGCCTTGCGGCCCAGGCCGCGCAGGCGGTGGGCGGCGTGACCACGTCGTGCTCGCCCACCCAGACCTCGACCGGCATGGCCAGTTGCCCCGCCGCCTGCCCCAGGTCGCTGCCGCACAGCAGCTCCACGGCCTGGGCGTAGCCGGCAGCATGCAGGCGCGCCGTGTTCCAGCGCACCCATTGGCGCACGGGCTCGGGCGCGGCGGGCGAGACCAGGCGCTGGTCGATGGCGGCGGCCAGGCCTTCGATGCCTTTTTCCTGCAGGGCCGCAAGACGGCCCTGGCGTACCTTGGCCTGCTGCTCGCCCATGCCGGGTGCGCCATAGCCGCCAGCGGGGCTGATCAGCACCAGTTGCTGCACGCGCCCGGCACCGGCCTGCACCGCCCAGGGCGTGCCCATGAGCGCACCCAGCGAGTGACCCACCAGCATGCAGCGGCGCACGCCCAGCGCCTGCAGCGACTGCTCCAGCACGCGGGCGTAGTCGGCGCCCGTGGGCGCGTCGGGTGCCAGCGGCGTGGAGCGGCCATAGCCGGGCGCGTCCCAGGCCAGCACGCGCGTGCGCGGCGCCAGCGCCAGGGCCACGTCCATCCAGGAGGCGGCGCCCGAGCTGATGCCGTGCAGCATCACCACGGCAAAGGCCGAGGCCGTGTCGCCGGCCTCGCGCCAGGCGACCTGAGCGCCACCGGGCAGGGCGATGAGGTGTTCGGGGAACTGCGCCTGAAGGCGCTGTTCCATGCATGCTGTTACCGAGGGGGTCATTTCAGTTATCCATGGCGATGGCATGGCCCTTCAGCCATGAGACTGGCACGATCCAAGCCAGGGACAGCAAGCAAGGGCCGCCCCGCCGCGAGGCTGTCGTCCCCCTTTCAAGGGGGAAGGCGCGAAGCGCCTCAGGGGGTGCTCCATTTCTAACGTTTGATTTTTGCCAGGGGGTGTTCTGGGGGATAGGTGGGCGTGATGGGCTTCTTGGCGCCCAGCATCACGCACATCAGCGCGTCTTCGTCGCCGATGTTGATCTCCTCGCGGTACACGCCGGGCGGCACGGAGACCACGTCGCGGTCGGTGAGGATGGTCTCGAAGCGCTGGCCGTCCTTCTCCAGCACGAGCTTGAGCTTGCCGCGGATCAGGAAGAAGACTTCCTCCACATCGGTGTGCAGGTGCGAGGGGCCTTCATTGCCGGCCGGGATGACCATGGTGGAGAAGGTGAAGTTCTCGGAAGGGATGGTGTTGCTGTCCGCAGCCACGCCCGTGCCGCCCGTGCCGATGTAGCGCATCTGGCCACGGCGGTACTTGGGGTCGAAGTCGGCCTGGAACTTCAGCGCGTCGAAGTCGTACTTGCGCGTGGAAAACCGCGCCACGCGCGATTCCATCCATTGTTCGAAGCTGGAGCCTTCCGGCTGGTCCCAGGTGCGGGGCGTGTTCTGAGCGGATTCGGACATGTGTCTCTCCATCAACGTCGGTGGAACATGGCGGGGAAGGCGCCATTTGTTTTATCCATGAATCACAGTTCATGGGGTAAAACAATTATAGGAAGATTGATCGCACGCAACAAGGGCCACATGCGCAGCGGCATGTGGCCCCTTTGCTGCCCAGTCTGTTGAGGGAACAGCGATGCGGGTGCAACAGCGATGCGGGTGCCTCAGGCAGTCATGCTGCGCCGCCCAGGCCGAAAGCCCGCATGGCTGGCTGGCCAGACCACGGACAGGCAGGCCAGCGCCAACACCACCAGAGCCCAGGGCAAGGCGGAGGCACCCCGCCAGCCCAGCAGCAGTCCGCCGGCCACGCCGCCGCTCGCCACGGCCAGGTTGAAGACCGTCACCAGCATGGACTGGGCCACGTCGGCGCCCTCGCCTGCCGCGTCGGCCAGCGCGGTCTGCAGCAGCGTGGGCGCGCCGCCAAAGCTCAGGCCCCAGGCCGCAACCCCGATAAGAACGGCCACGGCCGACTGCCCGGCCAGGCCCAGCACCAGCGCAGACACGGCAAACAAGGCCAGGCTCAGCACGGTGAGCGCGCGCAGCCAGCGGTCCACCAGCAGGCCCGTGAGCCAGATGCCGGCAATGGCCGCAAGGCCGAACAGCAGCAGCACCACATCCACCCTTTGCCCCAGCCCTGCAGAGACCAGGAAGGGCGCGATGAAGGTGTAGAGCATGTTGTGGGCCAGCATCCAGCCGAACAGCGCCAGCAGCACGGGGCGCACGCCGGGCACGAGCAGGATGCGCGCCACGGGCTGGCGTTGGTGCGCCGTCTGCCCGGCGTAATCGGGCACACCCAGCCGCACCCAGGCCAGCAGCAGCAGGCACAGCGCCGACAGCGCCCAGAACACGCCGCGCCAGTCGAACAGGCTGCCCAGCCAGGCGCCCAGCGGCACGCCGGCCGCCAGGGCCAACGGCTGGCCCACGCCCGCCACGGCCAGTGCGCGCCCCTGCAGATGCGGCGGCACCATGCGCCGCGCATAGCCGGCCACCAGCCCCCAGATCACGCCCGCAGCCATGCCTGCGGCAAAGCGGGCGACCAGGGTCAGGCCGTAGTGGCCGGACAGCGCGGTAAGGCTGTTGAACAGCAGCAGCCCGCCCACCGCCGCCATGAACAGCGGCCGGCGCCTGAGCCCGCGCGTGGCGGCCACGACGGGAATGGCGGCCAGTACCGAACCCAGCGCGTACAGCGTGACCATCTGGCCGGCCATGGCTTCGGACACTGCCAGGCCCGTGCCGATCTGCGGCAGCAGGCCGGCCGGCAGGGTCTCGGTCATGATGGCCAGAAAGCCTGCCATCGCCAGGGCCAGCAGCCTGCCCAGCGGCAGGCCGGTGTCGCCGGAGGTGTCCATGGGCTGGTTCATTGCCTTTTCCTTGCTGAGCATCTCAGGCATGGGAGGCTGGATGGGATGCCAGGTGGGATGCCGCCATGTCCTTGTCGCCATGCCCGGCGGCCAGCGCGCGCTCGAAGCGGCGCAGCCCGGCCTGGGCGCCATCCAGCAGCAGGCCTGCGCCGGCGGCGGCATCGGCCACCAGCTGCGCGTCCTTGACGGCATTGGCCACGGTGAAGCTGGCGTCGTAGCGGCCTGACAGCATGGCAGCGGCCTTGGCCTGGAAGAAGCCGCTGTCCATGGGCCCGCCCGTGACGGCATCGACCACCAGGGCCGGTTCTATGTCCAGCCCCTTGGCCAGCGCCAGGCTTTCGGCCAGGCCATGCGTGAGTGCGAAGGCCCAGTGGTTGAGCGCCAGCTTGAGCCGGCTGGCGGCGCCTGCCTGCTGCGCAATCCACAGGCTGCGTTTGCCGATGGCATCGAACACCGGCTGCGCCTGGCCGCGCTTCGCCAGCGGGCCTGCGGCCAGGATGACCAGTTGGCCCTGCTCGGCCGGCTGGCGCGTGCCCTGAACGGGGCAGTCGTAGAACACCAGGCCATGCCGATCGGCGAACTGCGCCAGCGGCGCGATGGCGTCCACACCCACCGTGCTCAGTTGCAGCCACAGTGTGCCCGGCTGCAATGCGGGCGCTGCAGCCTGCATGGCCTGCAGCACGGCCGGCCCGTCCTTGAGCACGGTGACGACGATGCGGGCGCCACGCACGGCGTCGGCTGCATCGCCGCAGGCCTGAACGCCGTCGGCCGCAAGGGCCTGGGCCTTGGCGGCCGTCCGGTTCCAGGCGCGGACGGTGAAGCCCTTGCGTTGCAGGTTGCGCGCGACGGGCGCACCGATCAGGCCCGTGCCGAGCACGGCAATGGTGGTTTGAAGGTTTGAATGCATGGGAACTCCAGGGTGATGAGAGAGTGAAACGGACACGGAAAATTGAAATCCGGATTACTGGAACGATCATTCCAATTTGAGGAAAATAAAAACCCGCAACGGCACGACATGCGCGCGGCGGGTGACGGGTGGCCGGCTATTGCGCCTGCAGCGCCATGTCGACCACGTCGACCACATCCATCAGGCACTGGCGGCGCTGCGGCGCGCTGCTGCCCTTGCCCAGCACGCGCAGGCCCTGCACGGTGTTCAGGACGAAGCGCGCCAGGGCGCGCGGCTTTTTGCTGTCGGTGATGTCGCCTTCCTGCTGGCCGCGCAGGATGAGCTTTTCCAGCGCCTTTTGCAGGCGCTGGAAGTTGCCGGCCACCCTCTCGGCCACGGCCTCGTCATGGCCGGCCAGCTCCAGCGCGGCATTGGCGACCAGGCAGCCACGGCGCCCGGCATCGCTCAATTCGTCCTGCACGATGCGCAGCAGCAGCTGCCGCACCAGGTCCCGGGCGCGCCCCGGGCCGGACAGCAGTTCCACGTTGGAGGTGGTCACGGCCTCATAGCGGCGCAGCGCATGCTGGAACAGCCCCTGCTTGTTCTCGAAGGTGCCGTACAGGCTGCTGCGCGACAGGCCCGTGCCGTCCACCAGGTCCTGCACCGAGGTGGCCGCGTAGCCGCGCTGCCAGAACACCTGCATGGCGGCGTCTGCAATGTCATCGGGGTCGAAGTCCTTGGTGCGCATGGTGGCTCATTGAATTGGAACGATCATTCCACTCAATGTAGGCGGCCGTTTCACGGCTGTCAAGATTGCGCCAAAGAGCCTTCACTCGCAGGGAATTTCCAGCCCGACCTTCACGCGGTCCAGCGCCACGATGGTCTTGAACCATTTGACGTTGGGGTTCTCGGCGAACAGGCGCCGCGCCAGGGCCTCGTACTCCTGCATGGTGGCCACGGTGAGGACGAGCACGAAGTCCACCTCGCCCGTGACGTAGTAGCACTGCTGGACCTCGGGCACGGCGAAGTGCGACTTCATGGCGTTGAGCGCGTCGATGCTGGTGCGCTCGGTCATGACCTCCACGATGATGGTGATGGGCCGGCCCACGCGCGTGGGGTCCACGGTGGCGGCCTGGCCGGTGATCACGCCTTCGGCCTGCATGCGCTTGAGGCGGCGCTGCACGGCGGCCGTGGACAGGTTGACCTGCTCGGCCAGCAGGCGCAGCGGCACCGTGCTGTCGCGCTGGACGATGGCCAGGATGGCGCGGTCGAAGCCGTCCAGGTCGGCCAGGTGAGCAGGGTGGGCGGTGTGCTTGGTCATGGGAAGCGAGGACTTTTGAAGGGTGAGAAATTTTCTCGCAAACACCCCCAATTCAGAGACCAAAAAACAGGTGCCGCGAAATAGTATTTCGTCGTTTTCCGCATCCAACGCATGCGGACCTGCCTGCCGAGAAAGCCCATCCCATGGCCACCCTGCTCCACCTCTCTCCCGTGTTTCTTGTGATGTCCATGCTCATGGTTTTGCGCCGCCCGCCTGTGCAGGCGGCCATGGCCGGGGCGGCGCTGGTCGCCATGCTGTGGCTGGTCGATGCCTGGATGGCGACGGGCACCGCCGCTTCCGGCGCCGCCCTGGCCGCAGCGCGCGACACGGGCGTGCTGTTCCTGAGCACGGCCTTCGTGATCGTGCCGGGCCTGGGCTTTGTGATCCTCATCGAACGCATGGGCGTGAACCAGGCGCTGAGCCAGTGGGTGCGCTCGCTGGGCCTGGGGCCGGCCGATCAGGTGGTGTTCATCGTGCTGGGCCTGGCGCCGCTGCTGGAGGCGATGACGGGCTTTGGCGTGTCGCTGATCGCCACCGTGCCGCTGCTGCTGAGCCTGTTCGAGCGGCGCGCCGCGCTGCGCATGGCGCTGGCGGGCATGGCCATCATGCCCTGGGGCACGCTGGGCCTGGCCACGGTGATCGGTGCCTCGCTGGCCCATGTGGACGCGGCCGCGCTGGCCGCTGTGTCCTCGCTGACCAGCGCGCCGGTGTTCCTGGTGCTGGGCGCTCTGTCCCTGCAGCTGGCAGGCGAGCGCGGTGCGCGGGCCTGGCTGCTGCTGGGCGGCTTTGGCCTGCTGTTCGTGGGCGTGCTGCATGGCATCAGCCGCTGGCTGGGCCCCGAGGTGGCGGGCGTGGGCGCAGGCTTTGCAGTGGCGCTGGGCATGCTGGTGCGCGCCCTGCTTAAGCGCGGCCGTGCCCAGGCGGCACCCGGCTGGCCGCGACAGGCCTGGCCGTATCTGGCGCTCGCCCTTGCCATCGTGCTGCTCAAGCTGCTGGCACTGGCCACGCAGTGGGACCAGCGCTGGATCGTGCAGGGCGCCCAGGTGGCCTGGAAGCCGCTGGCCTCCCCGGGCGTGGCGCTGACCCTGGTGCTGGCCCTGCTGCTGGCGCGCGGGGCCGGCCGTGGCGTTGCCCTGGCTGGTGCTCTGGCCGCCCGCGCCAAGCGCCCGCTGCTGACCATCTTCTTCTTTCTGGCCATGTCCCAGATGATGGTCAAGGCTGGTTTCCTGTCCGGCCTGGTGCAGCTGCTGGCCGAGCTGGCGCCCGCTGCCCTGGTGCCCATCGTGGCCGCCTTCGGCGCACTGGCGGGCTACATGACGGGCTCCAATGTGGGCGGCAACGCGATCTTCATGCCCGCCATCGCCCTGCTGCCCGAGTCCTCGCGCCTGCTGCTGGCCGCCGTGCACAACAGCGCCGCCGGGCATGCGGCGCTGGGCTCCCTGTCCATCGTGATGCTGGTGCTGGGCCTGGCACGGACCACCGCGCAGGAAGAGGGCGAGCTGGTGCGCTTCGGCTTTGCGCTGGCCTGCCTCAATGCGGCGGCCGTGGCGCTGGCGGCGCTGGTCCTGGCGGGTCTGGGCGTGTTCTGAAGACGTGTTCCCTCCCAATGAAAAGAGGCGCCGAAGCGCCTCTTTTCAAACACGGCAAGCCGCCCGCGTTACTTGCTGTCGCGCAGCTCCCGGCGCAGGATCTTGCCGACCGGGGTCTTGGGCAGTTCGGTGCGGAACTCGATCACGCGCGGCCGCTTGTAGCCCGTGAGGTTGTCGTGGCAGAAATCGCGCACGGCCTGCTCGGTAAGGCTGTCGTCCCTGCGCACGATGACCAGCTTGACGGCCTCGCCGGTCTTCTCGTCGGGCACGCCGACCACAGCGCATTCGAGCACGCCGGGGCAGTTGGAGACCACGTCCTCCACTTCGTTGGGATAGACGTTGAAGCCGCTGACCAGGACCATGTCCTTCTTGCGGTCCACGATCTTGAAGTAGCCGCGCTCGTCCATGGTGCCGATGTCGCCGGTGCGAAAGTAGCCGTCGGCGGTGAAGACCTTGGCGGTTTCGTCGGGGCGCTGCCAGTAGGCGGCCATGACCTGCGGGCCCTTGATGGCGACCTCGCCACGCTCGCCGATGGTGGTCACGTCGTTTCCTTCGTCATCGACGAGCTTCATCCAGGTGCTGGGCAGGGGCACGCCGATGGTGCCCGAGAACTCGGTGGAGTTGACCGGGTTGCAGCTGACCGAGGGACTGGTCTCCGACAGGCCGTAGCCCTCGCAGATGGGGCAGCCGGTCTTTTGCAGCCACAGCTGGGCCACGGCACTTTGCACCGCCATGCCGCCGCCGACCGAGACCTTCAGGTGCGACCAGTCCACGGTGTTGAAGTCCGGGTGGTTGGCCAGGCCGTTGAACAGCGTGCTCACGGCCGGGAAGCTGTGAAAGCGCTGCGTGGACAGTTCCTTGAGCGTGGCCTTGAGGTCGCGCGGATTGGGAATCAGGATGGTTTTGCCGCCCGTGCGCATGGACAGCATCATGTTCACCGTGAAGGCGAAGATGTGGTACAGCGGCAGCGCGCAGATGCTGGTGGGCTGCTCGCCGGCCGGCACCTTGCCCATGGCGGGCTGGTTCCAGGCCTCGGACTGCAGCACGTTGGCGATGATGTTGCTGTGCAGCAGGACCGCGCCCTTGCTCACGCCCGTGGTGCCGCCCGTGTACTGCAGCAGGGCCATGTCGGAGGCCTGCAGCTGCGGCGCCTGGAAGGGCGAGCGCATGCCCTTGGCCAGCGCGTCATTGAAGCGCACTGCACCAGGCAGCGAAAACGGCGGCACCAGCTTCTTGACCTTGCGCACCACGTAATTGACGATGGCGCCCTTGAGCATGCCCAGTTGGTCGCCCATGGTGCACAGCACCATGTGCTGCACGGGCGTGGCGGCCTTGCAGGCCTGCAGCGTGTGGGCGAAGTTCTCGATGATGACGATGGCCTTGGCGCCCGAGTCCTTGAGCTGGTGCTCCAGCTCGCGCGCCGTGTACAGCGGGTTGACGTTGACCACGACGAAGCCCGCACGCAGCACGGCGGCCACGGCCACGGGGTACTGGGGAATGTTGGGCATCATCAGCGCCACGCGGTCGCCGCGGGCCAGGCCCAGGCTCTGCAGATAGGCGGCGAAGGCGCGGCTTTGCGCATCGACCTGCGAGTAGGTCAGCTCCTTGCCCATGAAGGAATAGGCCACGCGATCCGCGTAGCGGCTGAAGGCCTCCTCCATCAGGGCCACCAGCGAGGGGTATTGGGAGGGATCGATGTCGGCGGGCACACCTGCCGGATAGGCACCCAGCCATGGGCGGTCACTCATGCTGCTCGTCTCCTGGTTTCTCGATTGAACGTGCATTCTCATAAAAAGCACGGTCGTTCGATACTGTGATAACCCTAGTACTACCCCTAGGGTCACCATTGCGTTGCTCCAGGTCAAAGCCCACCGGGCCGCGCAGGCCCCCGATCACAGCCCCCCGTTCAATCCCAGGCGGGAGCCAGGCCGTCAGGGCTGACCTGGCGGTCGCCGCGTTCCAGCGCGGCGATGCGCTGCATGTCTTCGGCGCCCAGCACCAGCTGGCAGCTGTCCAGGTTGGCCTGCAGGTGGGCGCGCTGGGTGGACGAGGGAATGACGGCATAGCCCATGGCCATGGCCCAGGCCAGCGCCACCTGGGCGGGCGTGGCGCCGTGGGCGGCGGCGATGTCGGCCAGCACGGGATCGGCCAGCAGCTTGCCGTAGCCCAGCGTCATGTACGAGGTGGTGTGAATGCCCTGCTGGCGTGCGAAGTCGGTGACGGCACGGTTTTGCAGATAGGGGCTCAGTTCGATCTGGTTGGTGGCGATGTTCGCGGCGCCCACGGCGGCGATGGATTGCTGCAGCAGCGCGATGTTGAAGTTGGACACGCCGATGTGGCGCGTCAGCCCCTGCTCCCTGGCGCGCATGAGCGCGCCCAGGCTGTCCTCCAGCGGCACGCTGCGCGAGGGCCAGTGGATCAGCGTCAGCTCCACATGGTCGGTGCGCAGGGCTTCAAGGCTGCGCTCCAGGCTGGGGATCAGCGCGTCGGCGGACAGGTTCTCGGTCCAGATCTTGGTGGTGAGGAAGAGCTGATCGCGCGGCACGGCGCTGGCGGCGATGGCGGCACCCACATCGGCCTCGTTGCCGTAGATCTGGGCGGTGTCGATGGCGCGGTAGCCCACCTCCAGGGCCTGGCCCACGGAGTGGCGCACCACCTCATCCTTGAGGCGGAAGGTGCCCAGGCCGAACGCGGGCACCACGGAAGCGAGAGAGGCAGTCGATGTCATGCAGGTCTTTCAAAAAAGCAAACAAGGCGCGGAACCACGCCCCGAAGACTGCAGTCTGGCGCGTTCACGCTTGCAGATAAAGCCTGGTATCAGCAGAAAATATTTGACGCTGCAGCAACAATTGCGCCAAGCTGGCGCCCCATGAAAACCACCCTGGACGAGTTGCAGGCCTTTCGCGCCGTGATCGACTGCGGCAGCATCACGGCGGCGGCCGAGCAGTTGGGACAGACCACCTCGGGCATCAGCCGCAGCCTGTCGCGCCTGGAGAAAAAGCTGGCCACCACACTGGTGCGGCGCACCACGCGCAGCCTGGAACTGACCGAGGAAGGCGAGCGCTTCCTGGCCCGCGCGCGCGAGGTGCTGCAGGCCCTGGACGCGGCCGAGGAGGAACTGGCCGCGCGGCGCCAGGCGCCGGCCGGGCTGCTGCGCGTCAACGCGGCCTCGCCCTTCATGCTGCATGCCATCGTGCCGCTGGTCGGCGAGTTCCGCGCGCTCTATCCGCTGATCACGCTGGAGCTGAACACCGATGACCTGCACATCGACCTGCTGGCCCAGCGCACCGACATCGCCATCCGCATCGGCGAGCTGCGCGACTCCACGCTGCATGCTCGGCTGCTGTGCCACAGCGTGCTGCGCGTGCTGGCCAGCCCCGCCTACCTGCAGGCCCATGGCCCCGTGGCGAGCGTGGCTGCGCTGGCGCGCCACCAGCGCATTGGCAACAGCCAGGTGCCCGGCCTGAACCACTGGCCGCTGCGCACGCCCGAGGGCGGCGACCGCTGGGATGCCGCGCCCCAGCTTACGGCCTCCAGCGGCGAGACCATGCGCCAGCTGGCCCTGGCCGGCCAGGGCGTGGTCTGCCTGGCCGACTTCATGACCGTGCGCGATCGCGCCCAGGGCGAGCTGGTGCAGGTGCTGGCGCGCGAGACCGTGCAGCAGCGCCAGCCCATCCACGCCGTCTACTACCGCAACACGGCGCTGGCCGCGCGCATCACGGCCTTCCTGGACTTTCTCGCGCAGCGCATGGCGTAGTCCTGAGGGCCCTGTGACGTCCGCCTGAACGGCTTGATCGGCCCGTTCGGCTTGTGCATGCAGGGCGCATGCATATGCGTTTTGCTTCGTTGCCACAGGGCTGGCGGTTTTACAGAATCCGGGATTCGCCGCAGCAGGCATGGGCCGGCTGCGGCCGGAGACCGCCTTGCCCCACCTGATCGAAAGCTTTGCCGACATGGCGCCCTTCGTGGCCCTGCGGCGCGACCTGCATGCCCACCCCGAGCTGGGCTTCGAGGAACACCGCACCTCGGCCATCGTGGCCGAACGCCTGGCCTCCTGGGGCGTGGAGGTGCACACCGGCCTGGCCGGCACGGGCGTGGTGGGCGTGGTGCACGGCAGGCATACGGACGCACGCCACGGCACGCGCACCATCGGCCTGCGCGCCGACCTGGATGCGCTGCCGCTGCAGGAAGAAAACCGGTTTGCCCACCGCTCGCAGCACGCAGGCCGCATGCATGCCTGCGGCCATGACGGCCACACCACCATGCTGCTGGCCGCGGCCTGGCATCTGGCGCGCACGCGCGACTTCGCGGGCACGGTGCACCTGATCTTTCAGCCCGCCGAAGAGATGGGCAAGGCCGGCGCACGCAGGATGATCGACGAAGGCCTGTTCGAGCGCTTCCCCTGCGATGCGGTCTTCGCCCTGCACAACTTCGCGCTGGACCGCGTGGGCAGCTTCGCGCTCAACCCGGGCGCGCTCATGGCCTCCAGCAACACCTTCCGCATCGTGCTGCATGGGCAGGGCACGCATGCCTCGCTGCCGCACACGGGCATCGATCCGGTGGCCGCCACCATTGACCTGGCCCAGCAGCTGCAGACCCTGGTCGCGCGCCATGTGGATTCGCGCGAACGCGCGCTGCTGGCGGTGACGCAGATCCAGGGCTCGGACGCGCCCAACGTGATTCCCGACAGCGCCTGGGTGGGCGGCACGGTGCGCACCTTCTCCGTGGCGGCGCTGGACATCCTCGAAGCCGCCTTGCGCCGCCAGGCCGAGCACACGGCCCTGGCCCATGGCTGCAGGGCCGAGATCCATTTCCGGCGCGCCTCGCCGCCCCTGGTCAACCACGCGGCCGAGGCCGCCTTCGCCGCCGCCGTGATGCGCGAGATCGCGGGCGACGACGCCGTGGACACGCAGTTCCCCGGCGTGCTGGCG
Source organism: Delftia sp. S65 (assembly GCF_016516495.1). Lineage (NCBI taxonomy): Bacteria > Pseudomonadati > Pseudomonadota > Betaproteobacteria > Burkholderiales > Comamonadaceae > Delftia > Delftia sp. S65. The sequence goes on along the minus strand of NZ_JACVUR010000022.1, from coordinate 22,578 downwards.
GCCGAGGACTTCGCCCACATGCTGCAGGCGCGGCCCGGCTGCTACGCCTTCATCGGCAACGGTCAGGGCGATCACCGACTGCCCGGCCATGGCGACGGCCCCTGCCTGATCCACAACCGCTCCTACGACTTCAACGACGACATCCTTGCCATCGGCGCCAGCTACTTCGTGCGGCTGGTGGAGCGGTGGCTTGCCGTCACCCAGGAAACTTCCCCATGAAAACCTCTCATCCTTCTCCCGTCACCCGCCGCGTTCTGCTGGCAGCAGCCCTGGCCTTGGGACTGGCACCGGCCGTGCATGCCGAACGCGTGATCCGCATCGTCGTGCCCTTCGGCGCAGGCGCCACGCAGGACACGGTGGCACGCACCTTCAGCAATGAACTGGGCCAGGCCCTGGGCGCCACCGTGGTGGTGGAAAACCGGGCGGGCGCGGGTGGCAGCGTGGGCACGGCCCAGGTGGCCAAGTCCGCGCCGGACGGCAACACCCTGGTGCTGGCTGCGGCCAGCCACAACCTGGCCGGCCATCTGTACGCGAAGCTGCCCTATGACCCGCTCAAGGACTTCGTGGGCGTGTCCTTCCTGGGCCGCACGGGCTATGTGGTGGGCGTGCCGGCCGCATCGGGCGTGCAGACCCTGGGCGAGCTGCTGCAGCGCGCCAGGGCCCAGCCCGGCCAGCTCAACTATGCGTCGGCCGGCAATGGCAGCGCCTCGCACCTGGCCTCGGCCTCGCTGGCCGCGCAGGCGGGCATCAAGCTGCAGCACATCCCCATGAAATCCACGGGCGACGCCACGACCGAACTGCTGGCCGGCCGCGTGCAGCTGGTCACGGGCGCCACCATCGGCATGCTGGCCTTCCAGAAGGATCCACGCGTGAAGCTGCTGGCCTACTCGGGCCAGCAACGCTCGCGCTTCCTGCCCGAGCTGCCCACGGTGGCCGAGTCCGGCGTGCCCGGCTATGCCTTCGACTCCTGGCTGGGCCTGCTGGCACCGGCCGGCACGCCGCCCGCCGAAGTGGAGCGCATCAACACCGCCGTGCGCAAGGTGCTGGCCGAGCCCGCGGTGCAGGAGCGCCTGGCCCGCGTGGGCGTGGAAGCCGCCACCCTGCCGGCCGCCGAATTCCAGCGCCTGCTCAAGGACGACTGGGAAGCGTCCGAGCGCATCGTCAAGGCGGCCGACGTGCGCATCGAATAGTCACCCAGGCCGTCACAGCAGCTTGGTGCCCAGCGGCACCTCGCGGTCGGGCACGCACAGCGCGACCTCGCCGTTCTCGTTGTGGAATCCCGTGACCAGGCATTCCGAGCGCATGGGACCGATCTGCTTGCTGGGAAAGTTCAGCACGGCCACCACCTGGCGGCCTATCAGTTCCTCGGGCCGGTACAGCGCCGTGATCTGGGCGCTGGACTTGCGCAGGCCCAGCTCCGGGCCGAAATCGACCTGCAGCACATAGGCGGGGCGGCGCGCCTCCTTGAACACCTGGGCGTCCACGATGCGGCCCACGCGCAGCTCCACCTTGAGGAAGTCGTCAAAGCCAATCGTTTCGTGCAATGCGGATGAAGTAGTCATGCGGCCATGATGCCGCGCCGCCGGTGCCCGCTTTGTCGAGCAACGCTTGCAGTGCCAGGGCACACTGCCCGCCATGAAAAAGGCCGGCATCGCGTCCGATGCCGGCCTGGTGCGGGGCCCTTGACAGGCCCCGCAGCGGTTCGCGCCAGGATTACTTGGCGGCGACCACGCGCACCATTTCCAGGCACTTGTTCGAGTAGCCCCACTCGTTGTCGTACCAGGACACGACCTTCACGAAGGTCTTGTCCAGGGCGATGCCGGCTTCGGCATCGAACACCGAGGTGCAGGACTCGCCGCGGAAGTCCGTGGCCACGACCTTGTCTTCGGTGTAGCCCAGCACGCCCTTGAGCGCGCCTTGCGACTGGGCCTTCATTTCGGCGCAGATCTCTTCGTAGCTGGCTTCGCTGTTCAGCTCCACCGTCAGGTCCACCACCGACACGTCGGAGGTGGGCACGCGGAAGGACATGCCGGTCAGCTTCTTGTTGAGCTCGGGAATCACCACGCCCACGGCCTTGGCTGCGCCCGTGCTGGAGGGAATGATGTTTTCCAGGATGCCGCGGCCGCCGCGCCAGTCCTTGTTGCTGGGGCCGTCCACGGTCTTTTGCGTGGCGGTGGCAGCGTGCACGGTGGTCATCAGGCCGCGCTTGATGCCCCACTTGTCGTTGAGCACCTTGGCCACGGGAGCCAGGCAGTTGGTGGTGCAGGAGGCGTTGGAGATCACGTCCTGGCCGGCGTAGGTCTTGCAGTTCACGCCGAAGACGAACATCGGGGTGCTGTCCTTGGAAGGCGCGGACATGATGACCTTCTTGGCGCCGGCAGCCAGGTGCTTGCGTGCGGTCTCGTCGGTCAGGAACAGGCCGGTTGCCTCGATCACGATGTCGGCGCCGACTTCGTTCCACTTCAGGTTGGCGGGGTCGCGCTCCTGCGTCAGGCGGATGGTCTTGCCGTTGACGATCAGGTTGGAGCCCTCCACCGAGACCTCGCCCTTGAAACGGCCGTGCACGCTGTCGTACTTGAGCATGTAGGCCAGGTAGTCGGGCTCGAGCAGGTCGTTGATGCCCACGACTTCGATGTCGCTGAAGTTCTGCACGGCAGCGCGGAACACCATGCGGCCGATGCGGCCGAAGCCGTTGATACCGATCTTGATCGTCATATTTGCCTCTTGGATTGACGGATTGCGAAAAACGGAAAAACTGAAACGGTGAGGGCCAGGCCGGGCCTGGCGGGCGGCAAAAAGGGGCCACAGGCCCCTTCTCGCAGCTTTACTTGCCGGCGCGCTGCAGCGCAGCCTGCACGGTGTCGGCCACGTTCTCGGCCGTGAAGCCGAAGTGCTTGAACAGCACGGGCGCGGGGGCCGATTCGCCGTAGGTGTCGATGCCGACGACGGCGGCGCAGCCGTACTTCCACCAGAAGTCGGTCACGCCCATTTCCACGGCGATGCGCGGCAGGTTGGCCGGCAGCACCTGGCTCTTGTACTTGGCGTCCTGCTTGTCGAAGGTGGTGGTGCTGGGCATGGAGACCACGCGCACGGCGACCTTGCGCTCGGCCAGCAGCTTCTGGGCTGCCAGGGCCAGTTGCACTTCGGAGCCGGTGGCGATGATGACGGCCTGGGCCTTCTTGTTCAGGCCGACGGCCTTGGGCTCGGACAGCACGTAGGCGCCGCAGGCGATGTCGTCCAGCGCGTCTTCGGTCTTGGCTGCGTAGGCCAGGTTCTGGCGCGACAGCAGCAGGGCCGTGGGCTTGTTCTTCTGGCTCAGGGCCACGGTCCAGGCGACGGCGGTTTCCGTGGTGTCTGCAGGGCGCCAGACATCCAGGCCCGGGATCAGGCGCAGCGAGGCGGCGTGCTCGATGGACTGGTGGGTGGGGCCGTCTTCGCCCAGGCCGATGGAGTCGTGCGTGAAGACGTGGACCACGCGCTGCTTCATCAGCGCGGCCATGCGGATGGCGTTGCGGCTGTAGTCGCTGAAGGTCAGGAAGGTGCCTGCGTAGGGGATGTAGCCGCCATGCAGGGCGATGCCGTTCATGATGGCGGCCATGCCGAACTCGCGCACACCGTAGTTGATGTGGCGGCCGATCTTGCCGTCTTCGGTCAGGACCACGGCACCCTTGTCGTCCACGCGCAGCGAAGGCGTGCTCTTGGTGTTGGTCAGGTTGGAGCCGGTCAGGTCGGCCGAGCCGCCCAGCAGTTCGGGCAGGGCTGCGGTCAGGCCTTCCAGGGCCAGCTGGCTGGCCTTGCGGCTGGCCACGGTGGCGCCTGCGTCATGCGCGTCGGAGGCGATCTGCGCGGCGATCTCGCCGAAGTTGGCAGGCAGGTCGCCGGCCATGCGGCGCGTGAAGTCGGCAGCCAGTTCGGGGAAGGCCTTGGCGTAGGCGGCGAACTTCTTGTTCCAGGCCGCTTCGGCCTTGGCGCCGGCGGCCTTGGCATCCCAGTCGCCGTAGACGCTGGCGGGGATGTCGAAGGGGCCGTGCTCCCAGCCCAGGGCCGCGCGGGTCAGCGCGATTTCCTCGGCGCCCAGGGGCTCGCCGTGGGCCTTGGCCGTGTCCTGGCGGTTGGGCGAGCCCTTGCCGATGCTGGTCTTGCAGCAGATCAGCGTGGGCTTGGAGCTGTTCTTCTTGGCAGCGGCGATGGCGGCATCGAGGGCCTGGACGTTGTGGCCGTCCACGTCGCGGATCACGTTCCAGCCATAGGCTTCGAAGCGGGCGGGCGTGTTGTCGATGAACCAGGGGGCGACCTTGCCGTCGATGGAGATGCCGTTGTCGTCGTACAGCGCCACCAGCTTGCCCAGCTTCCAGGCGCCGGCCAGGGCCGCGGCCTCGTGGCTGATGCCTTCCATCAGGCAGCCGTCACCCAGGAACACGTAGGTGTGGTGGTCGACGATGGCGTGGCCGGGACGGTTGAATTCGGCAGCCAGCAGCTTTTCTGCCAGCGCGAAGCCCACGGCATTGGTGATGCCCTGGCCCAGCGGGCCGGTGGTGGTTTCCACGCCGGGGGTGATGCCCACTTCGGGGTGGCCGGCCGTCTTGCTGTGCAGCTGGCGGAAGTTCTTGAGCTCGTCGATCGGCAGCGCGTAGCCCGTGAGGTGCAGCAGCGCGTAGATCAGCATGGAGCCGTGGCCGTTGGACAGGATGAAGCGGTCACGGTCAGCCCATTGCGGGTTGACGGGGTTGTGCTTGAGGTGACGGCTCCACAGTGCCACGGCCATGTCGGCCATGCCCATGGGGGCGCCGGGGTGGCCGGAGTTGGCTTGTTGAACGGCATCCATTGCGAGTGCGCGGATCGCATTCGCCATTTGTTGAGTGTTGGCCATCAGGGCGCTCCGTGAAGGAGGGGGTAATCAGAATAAGCCGGCCATTTTAAAGGACTGGGGTTTTCGGCTCCCGGGCGCGGGGCAATGGCCGCTGGCAATGGTCTACAGTTGCCCTCCATGACCGCCCAGCCCATCCCGCCGTTCCCCGCCGCCAAGGCGCTTTCCCTCACCGAACAGCCGCCTGCCATGCTGCTGGCCGCAGGCCGTGGCGAGCGCATGCGGCCGCTGACCGACACCACACCCAAGCCCCTGCTGCAGGTGCAGGGCCAGCCGCTGCTGCAGCACCACATGCAGGCGCTGGCCCGGGCGGGCGTGCGCCGCGCGGTGGTCAACACGGGCTGGCTGGGCGCGCAGATTCCGGCGCGATTCGGCCCCCAATTCGTGCCTGACAACGGGGGCGAGCCGCTGCAACTGGCCTATTCCCCCGAGCCCGAGCAGGCGCTGGAGACCGCCGGCGGCATTGCGCGCGCGCTGCCGCTGCTGGGCGATGTGTTCTGGCTGGCGGCCGGCGATGTCTACGCGCCCGACTTCGATTTTCCGTTCGAGGCCGCCCGGGAATTCGCGGCCAGCGGCCGCCTGGCCCATCTGTGGCTGGTGCCCAACCCCGAGCACCACCCGCGTGGCGACTTCGGCGTGGACGAACTGGGCCTGGCCTGCGACTGGCCCGAGGGCGATGCCCGCCCGCGCCAGACCTACGGCACCATTGCGCTGCTGCGCGCCGAGCTATTTGCCGCGCCCTGGTGCGACATCCCGCCCGGCAACCCCGAGGGATGGCGCGTGCCGCTGGTACTGCTGCTGCGCCGCGCCATGGCGGCCGGCCAGGTGGGGGCCAGCCTGTACACGGGCCGCTGGACCGACGTGGGCACGCCCGAGCGGCTGGAACGCCTCAACGCGCCGGGCTGATACACCGCGCGTCGGTGAGTGCGGCCTGGCGATCGGCGGCTTGGCGCCCTGCCCCCTGCACCTGCAGGCAGCGGCTCGCGCTTCGTGATAGCGTCGCCGGTTCGGCGCAGCGGCGCGCCAGAAAGCCTTTCGATGAGCGTGATCCAGTATGTGATGTTCCTGGCCCTGGTGGGCCTGGCGACGTTTTGCCAGAACCTGACGGGCTTTGCCTTCGGGCTGATCTTCGTGGGCGTGGCCGGTGCCACGCACCTGATGGGCATTGGCGATGCGGCCAACGTGGCCTGCCTGCTGTCCGTGGTCAACGGCGTGGCCTACCTGCGCGCCCACCGCCAGGTGCCGCAGTGGACGCTGCTCAAGCCCATGCTGATCAGCAGCGTCATCGGCGTGATCAGCGGCGTGCTGCTGCTGCAGTGGCTCAGCGGCAATGCGCTGAGCGGGCTGCGCATGCTGCTGGGCCTGGCCATCGTGGCCTGCGCGCTGTTGCTGTTGCTGCAAAAGCAGGTCAACGCGCAGGTGTCGGGACCGGTGTCGCTGTGGGTGGCCGGTGTGGCATCGGGGGTGCTGGGCGGGCTGTTTGCCACGCCGGGCCCGCCCATGGTCTACCACCTGTACCGCCAGCCGCTGGACCGCCTGGTGGTGCGCCAGTGCCTGTTTGCCATGTTCCTCACCTGCGCGCTGCTGCGCCTGGTGATGGTGGCCTGGGAGGGCGAGATCACCGCCAGCGTGCTGCTGGCGGCGGCCCTGGCCTTTCCCGTGGTGACGGTGGTGACCTGGCTGCACATGCGCCATCCGCCCGCCCTGCCCAAGCGGCTGGTCGAATGGATGGTCTGCCTGCTGCTGGTGCTGTCGGGCACCAGCCTGCTGGTGTCGGGCTGGAACGCCAGCCACCCCCAGCCCGTGGTGCCCGATGACGAGATGGCCATGGCCGTGCCCCAGCGGACCCCGGCTGCAGCCCCCGCGCCGCGCTGACAACAAAAAAGCCCGCCGGGCGGACCGGCGGGCTTTTTTTGAAGGGGAAGGAACCGTTCAGTTCACGACCTGCTGCAGCGAACCGGCAGCGTACTTGGCGGCCATCTGCTCCAGCGTGTAGCCCTTGATCTTGGCGCCCTGGCCTTCGCAGCCGAACTCGATGTAGCGGGCCTTGCAGATCTGCTTGGCGGCTTCGCGGGCAGGCTTGAGCCATTCGCGGGCATCGAACTTCTCGGGGTTCTCGGCCAGGAACTTGCGCACGGCGCCGGTCATCGCCAGGCGGATGTCGGTGTCGATGTTGATCTTGCGCACGCCGTGCTTGATGGCTTCCTGGATTTCCTCGACGGGCACGCCGTAGGTTTCCTTCATGGCGCCGCCGTACTGGCGGATGATTTCCAGCAGTTCCTGGGGCACGGAGGAGGAGCCGTGCATGACCAGGTGGGTGTTGGGCAGGCGCGCGTGGATTTCCTTGACGCGCTGGATGGACAGGATGTCGCCCGTGGGCTTGCGCGTGAACTTGTAGGCGCCGTGGCTGGTGCCGATGGCAATGGCCAGCGCGTCCAGCTGCGTGGCCTTGACGAACTGGGCCGCTTCCTCGGGGTCGGTCAGCAGGGCCGAGTGGTCGAGCACGCCTTCGGCGCCCACGCCGTCTTCCTCGCCGGCCATGCCGGTTTCCAGCGAACCCAGGCAGCCGAGCTCACCTTCGACGGTGGCGCCCAGCTTGTGGGCCATTTCCACGACCTTGCGGGTCACGTCCACGTTGTATTCGAAGGAGGAAGGCGTCTTGCCGTCTTCCATCAGCGAGCCGTCCATCATCACCGAGCCGAAGCCCAGGTTCAGCGCGCCCTGGCAGATGGCGGGCGAGGTGCCGTGGTCCTGGTGCATGACCAGGGGGATGTGGGGATACTGCTCGGCAGCGGCCTGGATCAGGTGCTTGATGAAGGGCTCGCCGGCGTACTTGCGGGCGCCTGCGCTGGCCTGCAGGATGACGGGTGCGCCCACTTCGTCAGCGGCCGACATCACGGCTTGCACCTGCTCCAGGTTGTTGACGTTGAAGGCGGGAAGACCGTAGCCGTTTTCGGCAGCGTGGTCCAGCAGTTCGCGCATCGAAACGAGAGGCATGTGTAGGGTCCGTATCAAGTTGTTGAGAGGGGGATGCCCCTGCCGCATAGCAGCCGCCGCTGCGTCATGGGTGCGCTACGGGGCCACGGCCGGGGGATCGCGGCAGTAACCGCTTGGTAACTGGCGATTTTAACCAGCTGCCGCCAACCCTGTCCCGGGCATTCCCATGCGGTAGCAGGTCGTGAAGCCTTCGGGCGGCGCGGCCTCGCCAAAGCTTCCCTGGTGGGCGCGCAGCACGCGCGCCACGATCTCGTGGCCCAGGTGCAGGCTATCCACGGGCGCTGCCGCGCGCTCTGCGCCATCGCGGCGGCCGTCGCTACGGCGGCCGTCGTCGCAGACCTGCAGCCAGACCTCGCCGTCGGGCCCCTGCCCGGCCTGGACTTCGATCTGCGTGCCGTGCGGCGTGTGCTTGAGGGCGTTTTCCACCAGGTTGCGCAGCGCCAGCTCCAGCAGCACGGCATTGCCCATCACGCCCAGTGCCTCAGGCGCCTGCACGGACAGGCTGCAGTCGCGCTGCCAGGCCGCCTGCGCATGGGCGGCCACCACCTGCCGGGCCAGCGCGGCCAGGTCCACGGGCACGGGCGGCTCGGCCAGCATGGCGCGGCCGGCGCGCGCCAGTGCCAGCAGCTGGCTGAGCACATGGCCGGCATGCAACGCGTCCTGGCCTATCTGCGCCAGCGCCTGGCGCTGGGCCGGGGCGTCCATGGCACCAGCCGGCGCATCGCCCAGGGCCCGCGCCTGCAAGGCGATGGAGGCCAGCGGCGTGCGCAGTTCATGGGCCACTTCGTTGGCCAGGCTGCGCTCGCGCTCCAGCGCCTCCTGCTGGCGGTCCAGCAAGGTGTTGATGGAGTTCACCACGGGCATGAATTCCCGCAGCGCGTGGCGATGCGAGACGCGCTCGGCCTGGGCCAGGTCCAGGCGCTCCACCTCGCGCGAGAGTTCGTTGAGCGGCCGCATGCCCCGGCGAATGGCCAGCCCCAGCGCCAGCGCCACCACGGGCAGCAGCCACAGGCCGGGCTCGACCATCTGGCCCGCGATGTCGTCGGCCAGTTCGTCGCGTTCCTGCAGCTCGATCATCACGCTGACCTTGCGCGCATGGTCGCGGCTCCACTGGGTGAAGCTGCGCCAGGCGCGGCGCTCCGGGCCCAGGCGCAGCGTGGCAAAGCCCTGCTCGGTGTCGAAGGAGGGCTCGGGCGCATCGCCCGTGCGCGAGATGAGCCGCCCCGCGCCATCCCACAGGGCCACGCTCAGCGACTGCTGGTAGTCGTGGGCCATGAGGCCGGGGGGCTCATGCACGGGCGTGGCTGCTCCCTGGCCTACGGCGCCTGCGACTTCCAGATTGAGCACCAGCGCAGCGACGCCGGCCAGGTGGCCGTCGGTGAGCTCGTCGGCCTCGTGCACGCCGGTCTGGTAGCCCAGTGCCACGAAGCTGGCCCAGACCACGACCAGCGCGCCCAGCATCCAGGCCATCAGATGCCAGATCAGCGAGGGGCGGCGGTCCGGCGCGGTGCTCATGTGTTCTCCACGGGCAGGAAATAGCCCACGCCACGCATGGTGACGATGCTGGCATTGCCCAGCTTCTTGCGCAGGTGGTGGATGTGGACTTCGACGGCATTGCTTTCCACGGCCGTGCCCCAGCTGTAGAGATGTTCCTCGATCTGCTGGCGCGAGAGCACGCGCCCGCGTGCCTGCAGCAGCACCCAGAGTACGGAGAACTCGCGCGGCGACATCTCCACCAGCTTTCCGTCGCGGCGCACGGTGCGCGCGGCCGGGTCGACCTCCAGCTCGCCATGGCGGATCACGGGTGCCGCCTGGCCTCCTGCGCGGCGCAGCATGGCGCGCAGCCGCGCCTCCAGCTCGTCAATGTCGAAGGGCTTGACCAGGTAGTCGTCGGCACCCAGGTCCAGCCCGGCGATGCGCTCGCGCACCTGGTCGCGCGCGGTCAGGATGAGCACGGGCGTGTTGGGGTCCGGCAGGGCCTGGCTGTCGCCACCCGGGCGGCGCGGGCCCCGCAGGCGGCGCAGGATTTCGCTGCCGTCGCCATCGGGCAGGCCCAGGTCCAGCAGCACGGCATCGAAGCGCTCCATCTCCAGCGCATGCCAGGCCTCGGCCACGGTGGTGCAGACATCGACCGCGTAGCGGCGCTGTTGCAGATTGGCCTGCAGGCCTGCGGCAATGCCCGCGTTGTCTTCGACGACCAGTATTCGCATGCGCGCATTGTGCAATGACCGCTGCCGGCTGCGGTGCCAGACGATGGCCGCACGCCGGGGCATGCGTTAAGACGGGTTTAAGCCGCGCTTCTCATGCTGCCGGCCATGCCGACACCTGAACCCCGAGATTTCTCCGCAGCCCCCGCGCAGGGCCCCTCCTTCAAACGCACCCTGCTGTGGACCCTGGCGGCCCTGGCCGTGGTCCTGGCCTGGGATGCCAGCGCCCTGGACCTGGCCATGGCCCGCTGGTTTGGCGACGCTGATGGCTTTGCACTGCGTTCGGACTGGTTCTTCGTGAACATCTCCCACGAAGGCGCACGCCGCCTGGCCTGGCTGGTGGTGCTGGGCCTGACGCTGTGCGTCTGGCGGCCCGTGGGCCCGCTGCGCCTGCTGCCCCATGGGCGGCGCGTGCAGCTGGTGGCGGGCATCTTGCTGTCGCTGGCCCTGATCTCGCTGCTCAAGTACACCAGCGCGACCAGCTGCCCCTGGGACCTGGCCGAGTTCGGCGGCGTGGCGCGCCATGTATCGCACTGGTCGCTGGGCCTGGCCGATGGCGGGCCGGGGCGCTGCTTTCCCGCAGGCCATGCCTCGGCGGGCTTCGCCTTTTTGGCCGGCTATTTCGCGCTGCGCCGCCATGCACCGCGCGCAGCCTGGATCTGGCTGGCCGTCTCGCTGGCCGCAGGCCTGTCGATGGGCCTGGCCCAGCAGATGCGCGGCGCCCATTTCATGAGCCACACGCTGTGGACCGGCTGGCTGTGCTGGACGGCGGGCTGGCTCTTCGACCTGGCGGTCACACGTGCGCTGCGCACCCGGGGCAGCGCGCCTGACTCCCTGTGGCCCGCCGCCAGCCTTCCGCCTTCCGCCCCCTGATCGAGCTTTGCCATGCTGCCCCTGGACCCCGCCCTGTTCACGCTGCTGAACGCCAACGCGCAAACGCCCGCCATCTCGATCGAGGCGGCGCGCGCCATCTCCTCCTGGCTTCCCTCGCTGTGCGCCGTTCCCGTGATGGCCGGGCTGCTGCGCGGCTCGCCCGCCCTGCGCGGCACGCTGGTGCTGGCCCTGCTGTCCATGCTGGCCGCCTGGGCCGTGGCGCGGCTGATCCGCTGGGGCTTTCCTGCGCCGCGTCCTGCCCAGCTGGGCATGGGCGTGCAATGGGTGGAACACGCGCTGCGGTCCAGCTTTCCGAGCATGCACGCCACGGGCGCCTTTGCCCTGGCCCAGGCGCTGACCCTGGGCTGCACGCGCCACCGCCGCTGGGTCATGGTGTCCGCCTGGTCGCTGGCCCTGGGCATGGCCTGGAGCCGCGTGCACCTGGGCGTGCACTTCCCGTCCGATGTGGTCGGCGGCGCCATCGTGGGCATCTGCAGCGCCACCCTGGTCTGGCATGCCGCGCTGTGGCGCCGCCGTGCAGGCGGACCGCTGCTGGCACGCCTGGGCTCAGGCACGCTCTGAAACAAAAAACCCGGGAAGGCCTGTGGGCCTGTCCCGGGTCGGGTTCAATCACTGACGCGCAGCGGATGCGTGCGCATCAGTTCACACGACATATCTTCAGCATGTTCGTGCCACCGGGCTGGCCCATGGGCTCGCCGCAGGTGATGGCATAGACATCGCCGCTTTGCACGATGTTGCGCGCGCGCAGATGGCCTTCGGCCTGGTCCAGCGCGGTGTCGCGGTCGGCGCTGGTGTCCATGAGCAGGGGGCGCACGTTGCGGTACATGGCCATCTTGCGCTGCGTGGAGATCTTGGGCGTGAGCGCGTAGATGGGGATGTGGATGCGGTGGCGGCTCATCCACAGCGCGGTGGAGCCGCTGTCCGTCATGGCGACGATGGCCTTGGCACCCAGGTGGTGGGCCGTGAACAGCGCGCCGATGGCGATCGACTGGTCGATGCGCGAGAACTGGCGGCCGGTGAACTCGGCATCGCTGTCCGGGTCTTCGGCGGCTTCTGCGGCGGCGCAGATCTTGGCCATTTCCTGCACGGTCTCCAGCGGGTACTTGCCGGCGGCGGTCTCGGCGCTGAGCATGACGGCGTCCGTGCCGTCCAGCACGGCGTTGGCCACGTCGCTGACCTCGGCGCGTGTGGGCACGGGGTTGGTGATCATGCTCTCCATCATCTGCGTGGCGGTGATCACGAATTTGTCCATGTCGCGCGCCATGCGGATCATCTTCTTTTGCAGCGCGGGCACGGCCGCGTTGCCCACTTCCACGGCCAGATCGCCACGGGCGACCATGATGCCGTCGGAGACATGCAGGATCTCTTCCAGGCGCGGAATGGCCTCGGCGCGCTCGATCTTGGCGATCAGGCCGGGCTTGTGGCCGTACTGGGCCGCAGCCACGTTGCACAGCTGGCGCGCCATCTCCATGTCGGTGGCGTTCTTGGGAAAGCTCACGGCCACGTAGTCGGCCTGGAAGCTCATGGCGGTCTTGATGTCCTCCATGTCCTTGGCCGTCAGCGCCGGGGCCGTCAGGCCGCCGCCCTGCTTGTTGATGCCCTTGTTGTTGGACAGCTCGCCACCCAGCTTGACGGTGGTGTGCACCTCGTCGCCGCGCACATGGTCCACGGTGAGCACGATCAGGCCGTCGTTGAGCAGCAGCACATCGCCGGGCTTCACGTCGCGCGGCAGCTCCTTGTAGTCAAGGCCCACGCCGCCCAGGTCGCCGGGCGCTGTGCGCGATGCGTCGAGCACGAAGCGCGCGCCGGGCTCCAGCATGACCTTGCCTTCGGCGAACTTGCCGACGCGGATCTTGGGGCCCTGCAGGTCGGCCATGATGGCCACCTCGCGGCCTGCGCGCTGAGCCGCCTCGCGCACCATGGTGGCGCGGTCGATGTGGTCCTGCGCCTTGCCGTGGCTGAAATTCAGGCGCACCACGTTGACGCCTTCACGCACCATCTGTTCCAGCAGTTGCGGGTCGCTGGAAGCGGGGCCCAGGGTGGCGACGATCTTGGTGGCACGGCGGACTTGCATGGAATGTCTCTCGCTCAGGGTTTGTAATCGGGTTTCAATTCTCACACGAATGCGGTTACATGAAGGCAACATTCCGGCATGTGGCCAGGGGCTGAAAGCCAGGCCCCAGGCACCCCGCAGATCGCGCAGGCGCGGCACGCAGCGCATCGCAAAGCACCGTGGCGCCTGGCCTTTGCCGCTATGGGTTTTGATGCTGCAGCGCAGCATCGCCGGCGCAGGCACGCCGCCATGCCTGCCGCCTGTGAAAGCAGTTTTGCCCGGGACGTTCGCAATGCCTGCCGCCCGCGTGTCGAACCCGCGACAGCCTCGCGCCCCTCCTGGCGTTTGAATGCCCTGCGCGCCTTGTTCGACAAACCAACGACAGGAGACAGACATGGGACATGCCCACGACCATGGACACACGCACGACGACGCCCCGCTGATGGAGGATCTGCTCAGGAACGCCCCCAGCAACTGGGGCCGCTGGGGACCCGACGACGAGGTCGGGGCGCTGAACTTCCTCACGCCCGCCGAGGTGCTGCGCGGCGTGTCCCACATCCGCTCGGGCGAGACCTTCACGCTGCAGCGGCTGATCGGCGACCCGCGCGGCGATCCGGTCTGGCCCGGTCGCACGCCGGCCGAGCGCACCATGGTGTTTGACGAGTCCAGCTGGGACGGCCCCGATGCACCCCGGTTCCCCGGCGGCCTGCACTATGCCGATGACAAGCTGGACGCCTTCCTGCAGGGATCGACCCAGTACGACGCGCTGGGCCATGTCTGGTACGGCGGGCGCATCTGGAATGGCTATGACGCACGCACCACCATCGGCGGGCTGGACAAGGCCAGCGTGGAGGCGCTGGGCGCGCGCGGCATCGTGGGGCGCGGCGTGCTGCTGGACATGGCGCGCCACCGCGGCAAAGTGGCGCTGGAGCGTGCCGAGACCTTCACGCACGAAGACCTGATGGCCTGCGCCAAGGCCCAGGGGCACACCATAGAAAAGCACGACATCCTGATCGTGCGCACCAATTTCCTGTCGGGCTTCTACGAAGACCAGGCGAGCTTCTACAACGACTTCTGCGAGCCCGGCCTGACCTACTCGCCCGAACTCGTGGACTGGTTCCATGCGATGGAGATCCCCAACCTGGTCACCGACACCATCGCCAACGAAGTCACCATGGACCCCGTGCACGGCGTGGCCCTGCCGCTGCACTGCGCGCTGATGCGCAACCTGGGCGTGACGCTGACCGAGATCTGCGACCTGGAGGCCCTGGCCGACAGCTGCGCGCACGACGGCCGCTACACCTTTCTGTACGTGGCCGCGCCGCTGAAGATCCACCGCGCCACGGGCTCGCCCGTCAATCCCGTGGTGATCAAATGAGCGCGGCCCCATCGCACGACAGACCCTGGCTGGGCCTTTACGCGCCGGGCCAGCCGGCCGAGATGCGGCCGCAGTTCGGCAGCATGCTCGACCTGTTCGAAGCCTCGCTGGCTGCGGCACCCGGCTGCGCCATCGTGCGCTACTTCGACGGCGGGCTGAACCTGCGCGAACTCGACCAGGCCGCCAGCGCGCTGGCCCATGCGCTGCAGGCGCGGGGCTTTGCGGCCGGCGACCGGCTGGCCCTCTATACGCAGAACAATCCGGCCTTCGTCATCGGCCTGGTGGCGGCCTGGAAGCTGGGCGGTATCGCCGTGCCGGTCAATCCCATGAACCGGCAGCGCGAGCTGCACTACATCCTGCACAACGCGGGCGCCCAGGCCCTGCTGTGCCTGAACCAGCTGTACCTGGACGTGGCCCGCGAAGTGCATGCGGCCGGCGGCCTGCCGCTGGCCACCGTGGTCACCACATCGGCGCTGGACTGGCAGACGCGCGGCGATGCGCGCGTGCTCGGCGACGGTCCGCGCCTGCCCGTGGCCGATGGCACGCTGGACCTGCTTGCGCTGGTGCAGGCCGGCGGCCAGCCCGCGCCGCTGGCGCGCCGGCCCACGGCGGACGATACGGCCGTGATCACCTACACATCGGGCACCACGGGCCAGCCCAAGGGCGCCATGAACACGCATGGCAACCTGGCCTTCAACGCCCAGACCTACCGCGACTGGATAGGCATCACGGCGGACGACAGCGTGCTGGGCCTGGCGCCGCTGTTCCACATCACCGGCCTGGTCGGCCATGTGGCCCTGGCCCTGCTGGTGCCCTGCCCGCTGGTGCTCAGCCACCGCTTCCATCCCGAGACCATGCTCGAATCCATGCGCGAGCACCGGCCCAGCTTCACCATCGGCGCCATCACCGCCTTCGTGGCGCTGATGAACCACCCGGGCGTCTCGCGCGAGGATTTCCGCAGCTTCAAGGCCTTGTACTCGGGCGGCGCGCCCATTGCGCCGGCCGTGATCCAGGCCTTCGAGCAGCTGTCGGGCCTGGCCATCCACAACGCCTTCGGCATGACCGAGACCTGCTCGCCCACGCACTTCGTGCCGCTGGGCGCGCGGGCGCCGGTGGACCCGGCATCGGGTGCGCTGTCCATCGGCGTGCCGGTCTATGGCACGGTGGTGCGCATCATCGACGACCAGCACCGCGAGGCCGCGCCGGGCGAGATCGGCGAGATCGTCTCGGCCGGCCCGCAGATCATGTCCGGCTACTGGAACCTGCCCGAAGCCACGGCCGACGCCATGTTCGAGGGCGGGCTGCGCACGGGCGACGTGGGCTTCATGGACGAGCGCGGCTGGTTCTACCTGGTGGACCGCAAGAAGGACATGATCAACGCCGCCGGCTACAAGGTCTGGCCGCGCGAGGTCGAGGACGTGCTCTACACCCATCCCGCCGTGCGCGAGACCGCCGTCATCGGCGTGCCAGACGACTACCGGGGCGAGACCGTCAAGGCCGTGGTCTCGCTGAAAGCGGGCCGGCAGGCCGCGCCCGAGGAACTCATCGCCCATTGCAAGGCGCACATGGCCGCCTACAAGGTGCCGCGCATCGTCGAGCTGCGCGAGGAACTGCCCAAGACCGTGACCGGAAAGATTCTGCGCAGGCAGCTGCGCTGAGTCCTCCTGCATCGCTCTGCAGAATCAGACGGGGCCGCATTGACCCGGCAGGCGGCCCCTCCCTAGCATCGCCTGTTCATATCTGCGGCCCCCCGGGTTCGCAGGCAGCAGCCAGAACATCCGGTGCCCCTTGGTTTCGCATGCTCAGCCAACCCATCCACCGCTTTGCCATGCCACCAGAAAATCCAACATGCTCGACCGGCGACATTTTGTTCTGAGCGCCCTCGCCTCCTCGGCGCTGACCGCCTGCGGCGGCGGCGCACCCGCCAACCGCTACCTCCAGACACCCCTGCTCGCCAGCCATGCTGGCTACGGCGCGCGCTTCACGGAACCCGACTTCGTCAACGGCTGGGGCATTGCCATCCGCCCGGCCGGCGCAGGCGGCCATTTCTGGATTGGCGGCGGTGGCACTTCCTGGCAATTCCTGGGTGACGTCTCGCGCTCGTCCGAGCCAAGCCTGCGCACACTGCGCCAGGACGGCCTTCGCAAGGTGGCCGTGCCCCAGTCGGACTCCCGGATCGACGACAGCAGCGCAGGCAAGGTCACTGGCGTGGTCTACCACGGAGCGCCCCTGGAATCCCACCTGTTCCGCGTGCGCAGCCAGCCCGCAGGCGGGCGCCTGCTCGACGGCGCGGCGCGCTTCGTCTTCGTGACCGACAGCGGCAGCGTCAGCGCCTGGACCGAGCGCGACGCCGAGACGGGCGCCATCGTGCGCGTGGACGGCCCAGCCGTCGAGGTCTTCGATGGCACGGGCCGGGGCATGGCCTTCTTCGGCGCGGCCCTGCATACGGGCCGCTGGGACCGTCTGTGGCTGGCCGATTTCGGCGACCAGCCTCAGATCCGCACACTGGACGCGCAGTGGCAGCTCACCCCCACCCAGGGCTTCGTCAACCCCTTCGCCAGCGGCCCTGCCGGTGTTGCCAGACCTGGCGATCCCGTGCCGTTCAACATCCAGGTTGTCAACGACGGCTCAAGAGACCGCGTCTTCGTGCTCTACGCCATGAGCCAGCCCGACCCCGAGGACGCCAGCGCCTTCTTAGCGGGTGAGGAAGATGCCATGGATGCAGAGCGCGAGGCCGCAACCGGCAACCGCCCCGCGCGCGGCAAGCTGGTCGAGTTCGATCTGGACGGCCGCCTGCAGCGGATCTATTCAGACGATGGCAGGCTCAACGCCCCCTGGGGCGTGGCCATCGCACCGCCCGACTTCGGGCCGCTATCGGGCCGGTTGCTGGTGGGCAACTTCGGCGGCGCGGGCCGTATCTGCGCCTTCGACCTGGACAGCGGCAGCTACGTGGACGAGCTGCGCGATGGCCAGGATCGCCCGGTCGCCATACCCGGCCTGTGGGCGCTGCAGTTCGGCAACGGCGTGGCCCTTGGCGACAGCAATGCCCTGTACTTCGCGGCCGGCCCCAAGGATGAGACCGAAGGCTTGTTCGGCTCGCTGAGGTTTGGCTAGAGTCACACCAGCCCGTGCGAGAGCAGATAGGTGATCGCATGGGCCACCATGGCCGCCTCCAGGCCATAGCGCCAGAACAGGAAGCCGCCCACGGCGCCGTGGACGATTTCGAACAGCAGCAGCTGCAGCACCAGCCCGTCCGACAGGCCGCCCCAGGTACCCCAGGCCAGCGCCAGCTGCAGCAAGCCCCAGAGCAGGGCCGACAGCATCACCGACCACCAGCCCAGCATCCAGCCCGGGCGGCGGTCGGTGCGCCCGCTCAGCCGCCACAGCAGCCACATCACCAGCGTCATGCCGCCCAGGCGCATCACCAGCTCGGCCGTGATGCCCGCGTACAGGATCTTGGCGCCCAGCGGCATGGCGTAGACGGGGTCGATCAGGGTCAGGTCGTCGGGCCAGGCCAGGGCCAGGGTCACCAGCCAGGCCGCGCCGACCACGCCGCCAGCCAGCCCCGGCAACGTGAGGTAGCGCACGGCGCGCTGGGGCGAACGCCCGGCCACCCAGGTGGTCAGCAGCGGTGCGGACAGGCCCAGCCTTGGCCCCAGCCACACCCCGACGCCCACGGGCAGGGCCAGCAGCGCGGCCATCACGCCAATGCCGGCCAGCGGCGTGGCCAGCGGCTCCACGGGCAGGCCCAGCAGGCGCATCCAGTCGGGCAGCACGAACCAGGCCATGGCCGCCACGCCGGGCAGGCCCAGCAGCCAGAGCACCGTGAAGATGCGCCAGCTCAGCCGCGGCAGCGCGGGCGGGACATAGGCCGATGGGGCGGGCATGAGGGTGGACACGGGGCCGGTGGTGGGCAGGCTGGCGTTGTCAGTCACGCATCAAGGCTTCTATCTCGTCGGGCTCCACGGGCACGCCGCGCGTGATCAGCTCGCAGCCCGTCTCGGTGACGATGGCATCGTCCTCGATGCGGATGCCGATGTTGTGGAACTGCTCGGGCACGCCGGCCGCAGGGCGCACGTAGATGCCCGGCTCGATGGTGGTGCACATTCCCGGGCGCAGGATGCGGCTGGGGCGGTTGGTGATGGTCTCGCCCGACAGCGGGTCCTTGCGCTCGTGCGACTGGCCCAGCTCCGAGGGCTCCACATAGCTGCCGCAGTCGTGCACGTCCATGCCCAGCCAGTGGCCCGTGCGGTGCATGTAGAACTGGAAGAAGGCGCGCTGCTCGATCACGTCCTGGGCGTTGCCATAGACCTTTCTGTCCAGCAGGCCCAGGTCCAGCATGCCCTGCGCCAGCACGGCCACGGTGGCGTCGTGCGGATCGTTGAAGCGCGCGCCGGCGCGCGTGGCCGCCACGGCGGCCTTCTGGCTGTCCAGCACCAGCTCGTAGAGCGCGCGCTGCGGGCCGGTGAAGCGGCCATCGGCAGGGAAGGTGCGCGTGATGTCGCTGGCATAGCCGTCGAGCTCGCAGCCCGCGTCGATCAGCACCAGCTCGCCCGCATGCACGGGCGCCTTGTCGGCCTGGTAGTGCAGCACGCAGGCGTTGGCGCCGGCCGCCACGATGGAGCCGTAGGCCACGTACTGCGAGCCCTGCTGGCGGAATTCATGCAGCAACTCGGCGTCGAGGTGGTATTCGCGCACCTCCTGGCCTGCGCGCAGCATGCGTGCCGAGCGCTGCATGGCGCGGATATGGGCCTGGGCGCTGATGGCGGCGGCGCGGCGCATGATGTCCTGCTCATGCGCGTCCTTGACCAGGCGCATCTCGTCCAGCAGCGTGCACAGGTCGCCCTGCTCGGCCGGGCACAGCGCGCCGAAGCGCACGCGCGCGCGCACCTGGCCCAGCCAGCCTTCCACGCGCACGGCCAGGCCTTCATGCGTGGCGAACGGATACCAGAGGCGGCCCCGGTTCTCCAGCAGGCGGGGCAGGCGCGTATCGATCTCGGCGCTGGAGAACGCCTGGCTCACGCCCAGCGTGGCCACGGCGGCCTCGGGGCCCAGGCGGATGCCGTCCCAGATTTCGCGCTCCAGGTCCTTGGGCTGGCAGAACAGCACGCTGGTGCCGTCGGCGGCCAGCACCAGGCAGGCATTGGGCTCGGCAAAGCCGGTCAGGTAGTAGAAGTAGCTGTCGTGGCGGTACAGGTAGTCGGTATCCCGGTTGCGCTGGCGCTCGGGAGCGGTGGGAATGATGGCGATGCCGCCAGCGCCCAACTGGGCGGCCAAGCGTGCGCGGCGTTGAGCGTAAACAGATGTCATACAGCTATCGTACTGCCGTCCGGGGTTCTCCACAGTCCCCTGAACAGGGGAACTTGGGGGTCGGACATCAGGCGTCAGGCTGGATTCAGTGCAGGCGCCGTCACTGCCCCAGGGCGCGCCGGTTCCAGGACGCCTTCATCAGAACGCGCGCCAATCCGCAAAAGCCCGTGGCACCGGCCACGATCAGGCCGCAGCCCACGAAGGCCGACAGCAGGTGCCACCACGGGGACACCGTGGCGCCGAGCACGGCGCCCAGCAGTGCCAGCCCGCCCGCGCCCAGTTGCACCTGGCGCTGCAGCTCCAGCGGCTGGCGGCTGTCGCGCAGCACGGGCAGGCCTTGTGCCTTCCAGGCGTCCAGGCCGCCGTCGAGCACATGGCCGGCACAGCCGGGCGGCAAGGCTGCCGCCAGGGCCTGGGCGTTGAGACGCGTGCGGTGGCCGGAGCGGCAGTGAAAGACCACGGCGGCGGGCGCGCCGGCCAGGGCTCCCGCCGCCAGGCGGTCCATGGGCATGCTGCGTGCGCCGCCTATGCGTTCGCGCGCATGTTCGTCCGGCGCGCGGATGTCGATGAGCCAGGCGCCCTGCTCCTGCATCTGGCGGGCGGCTTGGGAGGAGACGGAGGAAAGAGACATGGATCAGCTCCTTGGGAACAGAGGATTTCAGGCGCAGAAGATGCTCTTGAGCGTGGCCACCAGCTTTTGCACATCGGGATTGGCGATGCGGTAGTACAGCGTCTGCGACTCGCGGCGGTAGGCGACCAGACCCTCTTCGCGCATGCGGGCCAGGTGCTGGGACAGGGCCGACTGGCTCAGCGGGATCTGCTGCAGCAATTCGCCCACGGACAGCTCGCCATGCTCGATCAGCAGGCACAGCACCAGCAGGCGCCTCTCGTTGCCCACGGCGCGCAGCAGCGCGGCGGCACGTGCAGCACCCTGCTGCAAAAAGGCCTGTTCGGGAGAGAGCGTCGGTTCGGTCATGGTTGATCAAGAACAATCTAATTTAGCAAATTCTAATATAATTGCCGACAGGCTGCACATGAGCCATCGAACCAGGAGTGCCCTCATGACATCACCGCTGCGCATTGCACCGTTCTTCGACGCCAACACCCACACCGTGACCTACCTGGCTTGGGACGCGGACACGGCCGATGCCGCCGTCATCGACCCCGTGCTCGACTACGACCACGCCAGCGGCCAGGCCCACACCGGCTCGGCCGATGCCGTGCTGGAGGCCGCGCAGGCCCAGGGCCTGCGAGTGCGCTGGATTCTGGAAACCCATGCCCATGCCGATCACCTCAGCGCAGCCCCGTACCTGCGCGAGCGCACGGGCGCCCCGATTGCCGTGGGCGAGCACATCCGCGAGGTGCAGCGCATCTTCCGCCCCGTCTTCAACCTGCCCGCGTCCGGCGGCGACCAGCCCTTCGACCGGCTGCTGGCCGACGGCGACAGCCTGCCGCTGGGCGGGCTGCGCATCGAGGTGATGCACACGCCCGGCCATACGCCGGCCTGCGTGTCCTACCGCATCGCGGACGCGGTCTTCGTGGGCGATACGCTGTTCATGCCCGACTACGGCACGGCGCGCGCCGACTTCCCCGGCGGCGATGCGGGCACGCTGTTCCGCTCCATCCAGCGCCTGCTGGCCCTGCCGCCCGCAACGCGATTGTTCATGTGCCATGACTACAAGGCGCCGGGCCGCGACCGCCATGCCTGGGAAACCACGGTGGACGCGCAACGCGCCGGCAATGTGCATGTGCACACGGGCGTGGACGAGGCAAGCTTCGTGGCCATGCGCAACCAGCGAGACGCCACGCTGTCCGCGCCCGCCCTGCTGCTGCCCGCCATCCAGGTCAACATGCACGCAGGCCATTGGCCTGCGGCCGAGGCCAATGGCGTGCACTACCTCAAAATCCCGCTGCGCATGAAGCACCGGCCCCAGGCAGCGGACGCGAAGCAGGCGTAGAGTCGTCCGTTGCCTCTCCCACCCCTCTTGCGACACCCCAGGACAAAGGACCTTCCATGATCCACAGCGCCCACGCCACCAGCACGGACACCCCCTATCGCGTCACGCTCGGCGACCCCCAAGGCCACAGCTGGCATGTGGACGAACCTGCGGACAAGGGCGGCGGCGACACGGCGCCCAACCCGCTGCAGCTGCTGCTGTCGGCCCTGGGCGCCTGCACCACGGTCACGCTGCAGATGTACGCGGCGCGCAAGCAGTGGAAGCTGGAGCAGGTGGACGTGCAACTGCGCCTGAACCCCGAAGGCACGCCGGCCAGCGGCAACCTGATCGAGCGCCAGATCACGCTGCAAGGCGCGCTGGACGACGAGCAGCGCCAGCGCCTGCTGCAGGTGGCCGAGGCCTGCCCCGTGCACAAGCTGCTGGCCGGCGAGGTGCACATCCAGACCGCGCTGCAGCTGCCGGCCTGAGCGCGGGCCGGGCCACCATGCAAAAAGCCCTGCAGCTGTCAGGCCGCAGGGCTTTTGGGAGTGGATGGGACATGGCCGGCGTCAGGCTTGGCTGACCTCGATCTCCCCGGTATCGACATAGAGCTCGAACTCGCGCTTGGCCAGCGACACGGTGATCGGCTGCTCGTCCTGGGTCCAGGACAGCACATAGCTTCCGATGGCCGTGGCCACCTGCACACGGGTGCCGCGCGGAATGTCTTCCAGGGGGCCGTCGCCTACCCGGTGCTGCACATTGCCGGTGACCGTGGCTTCGAACTTCTCGGGGAATCGCTGGACTTCCACGGCGCTCTGGACCGCCTCTTCAGCGGCTTCGGCTTGCGTCTGTACGGATGTATTCATGGCGTTTTCTCCTGTAAGAGTGAGGCCGGGGGGGGGGCGCCCCCCAACGGCGCCGGGGGGCGGGGGGGG
>NZ_JACVUR010000021.1:0-97365 GCF_016516495.1 Delftia sp. S65 | reverse complement strand
CCGGTGGGGCGCCCGCCCTTCCGGCCCGGCCCGCCCCCCGCCCTGGGGGGGGCCGCCCCGCCCACGCTGCAGGTGCGCCAGCTGGCGGGCGAGCGCATGGTGCTGTTCTCGCGCCAGGTCTCGCCCGACTACCACCAGCAGATCTGGCAGATCTGCCAGAGCGAGGGCTTCACGCCCGACCTGCACCACGAGGTGCGGCACTGGCTGTCGGTGCTGTCCATGGTGTCGCTGGGCCAGGGCGTGTCCCTGGTTCCGTCCTGCCTGCAGCGCGTGGGCTTTCCGGGGCTGGCCTTCGTGCCCATCCAGGGCCGGCACCCGCAGTCGCAGATGCAGGCCATGTGGCACCCGGGCCATGTGCAGCCCCTGGTCGAATCGCTGCTGGCCCACCTGCGCGACAGCGTGGGCAGGCTGGGACAGCAGCCATAAACGCCACACCCTTGCTCAGTTCACCATGTCCAAAACTGGCGTGGCCCAAAAGCGAGGGACACCGAGCAAGGGCCGCCCCGCCGCCAGGGTGTCGTCCCCCTTCCAGGGGGAAGCCGCATAGCGGCTCAGGTGGTTTCCAACTTCATTCAAGGAGCTGCCTGAGAACGTACGGCAGGATGCCGCCGTGCCGGTAGTAGTCCACCTCGATGGGCGTGTCGATGCGCAGCTTGACCACCACGGTCTGCTTGCTGCCATCGGCACGCGTGATCACCAGCTGGGCCTCGCTTTGCGGCGCCAGGTCGGCGGCGGGAATCACTTCCACGAACTCCTCGCCCGTCAGGCCCAGGGTCTGCCAGCTGTCCGTGCCCAGGAACTGCAGCGGCAGCACGCCCATGCCCACCAGGTTGGAACGGTGGATGCGCTCGAAGCTGCGCGCCACCACGGCCTTGATGCCCAGCAGCTGCGTGCCCTTGGCGGCCCAGTCGCGGCTCGATCCCGTGCCGTATTCCTCGCCCGCGAAGATCACGGTGGCACGGCCCTCGGCCTGGTACTTCATGGCCGCGTCGTAGATGGGCATCTTGGTGACCTGGCCCGTGCCGTCGCGGTACAGCGTCAGGCCGCCCTCCTCGCGCGAGCCATCGGCCTGCGCCGGAATCATCAGGTTCTTGATGCGCACGTTGGCAAAGGTGCCGCGCATCATCACCTCATGGTTGCCGCGCCGCGAGCCGTAGCTGTTGAAGTCGGCCTTTTGCACGCCGTGGGCCAGCAGCCACTGGCCTGCGGGCGAGCTTTCCTTGATGGAGCCGGCCGGCGAGATGTGGTCGGTGGTGATGGAGTCGCCGAACAGCGCCATCACGCGCGCGCCGTGCACCACGTAGGGGTTGGAGCCTTCGGCGCCGGCAGCACCGGCGGCGGGCGCGTCCAGCTGGAGCCGGAAATCATCGAAGAACGGCGGCTCGGCAATGTAGGTGCTCTCGGGCCAGGTATAGGTGGCGCCCGTCACGCCGTGGATCTTTTCCCAGAGCTTGCCGGGCTCGGAGCGCACCTTCTCGTAGTTCTCGCGGAAGGCCTTGCCGTTCATGGCGTACTTCATCAGCGCATGGATCTCTTCGCTGGTCGGCCAGATGTCGCCCAGGTAGATGTCACGGCCGTTCTTGCCCTGGCCCACGGGCTCGGTCATCAGGTCGCGGCGCACCGTGCCGGCAATGGCATAGGCCACGACCAGGGGCGGGCTGGCCAGGAAGTTGGCCTTGATGTTGGGGTGGATGCGCGCCTCGAAGTTGCGGTTGCCCGACAGCACGGCCGCGCAGACCAGGTCGTTGCTGGTGATGGCCTCGTTGAGCTCCGGCGTGAGGTCGCCCGCGTTGCCGATGCAGGTGGTGCAGCCGTAGCCGGCCAGCGCAAAGCCCAGCTTTTCCAGGTAGGGCAGCAGGCCGGCTTCGGTCAAATACTCGGTCACCACGCGCGAGCCCGGCGCCAGAGAGGTCTTGATGTGCGGCTGCACCGTGAGCCCGGCCTTCACCGCCTTCTTGGCCAGCAGGCCGGCGGCCAGCATCACGCTGGGGTTGGAGGTGTTGGTGCAGCTGGTGATGGCGGCAATCAGCACGTCGCCGTTGGCGATGCTCAGGCGCTTGGGCGGCGTGGGGGCATCGACCGGCGCCTCGCTGTGGGCGGCCTCCAGCTTGGGCTTGTTGGCCTCCATCTCGGCCAGCGAGCGCTGCGCGCCGGGCGGATGGGCCGGCGTCTCGGGCGCCACCTCGCCCTCGCCGCCACCCCCTACGCGAAAGCTCCGGCCCAGCCGTTCGATCGGCTGGTTGAACCCGTTGTGCGCCGCAGGGGCGCTGAACAGCTCATCGAACTTGGACGACACATTGCCCAGCTCGATGCGGTCCTGCGGGCGCTTGGGTCCGGCCAGGCTGGGCGCCACCGTGCCCAGGTCCAGGCGCACCACATGCGAGTAGTCGATCTCGCCGGCGGCCGGCACGCCGAACAGTTCCTGTGCACGGAAATAGCCCTCGAAGGCCTCGATCTCGGCCTTGCTGCGGCCCGTGCCCCTGAAGTAGTCGATGGTTTTTTCATCGACGGGGAAAAAGCCCATGGTGGCGCCGTACTCGGGCGCCATGTTGCCGATGGTGGCGCGGTCGGGCAGCGCCAGGGTGCGCGTGCCTTCGCCGAAGAACTCCACGAACTTGCCCACCACCTTCTCGCGGCGCAGGATCTCGGTCACCGACAGCACCAGGTCGGTGGCCGTCACGCCCTCGCGCAGCTGGCCCGACAGCTCGAAGCCCACCACATCGGGCGTGAGGAAGTACACGGGCTGGCCCAGCATGGCCGCCTCGGCCTCGATGCCGCCCACGCCCCAGCCCACCACGCCGATGCCGTTGATCATGGTCGTGTGGCTGTCCGTGCCCACCAGGGTGTCGGGGTAGTGCACGCCGTCCTTGGTCTTGTGCACGCCGCGCGCCAGGTACTCCAGGTTCACCTGGTGGACGATGCCGAAGCCCGGCGGCACCACGCCGAAGGTGTCGAAGGCCTGCATGCCCCACTTCATGAACTGGTAGCGCTCCTTGTTGCGCTGGAACTCCAGCTTCATGTTCAGGTCCAGCGCCTTCTTGGTGCCGAAGTAGTCCACCATGATGGAGTGGTCCACCACCAGGTCCACGGGCACCAGCGGCTCGATGGACTTGGGCTTCTTGCCCAGCCTGGCGGCCGTGCTGCGCATCGCGGCCAGGTCGGCCAGCAACGGCACGCCCGTGAAATCCTGCAGCACCACGCGCGATACCACGAAGGGGATCTCGTCCACGCGCTCGGCCTGGGGCTTCCAGTTCGCCAGCTGCTCCACATGCTCGCGCGTCACCTTGTTGCCATCGCAGTTGCGCAGCACGGACTCCAGCACGATGCGCAGCGACACGGGCAATCGCCGGACCTGTGGATATTGCCTTGCCAGTTCAGGCAGGGAGAAGAACTTGCCCTTCTTGCCCCCCGCCGCAGCAAAGGACTTGAGGGTGTTTTCATATTCGTGGCGCATCGTGAGACTCCTGGATGAAACTCTGGGAAGGCACATGCGCGCCGCCTTTTCCGGGCTGCTGGGCATGCACCAAGACTCTGATTTCCATTGTGCCCAGAAGTGCCCGCGGATGCTGTGGTCCATTGGCGATAGTCACACGCGGACAACGCTGTCCGCGCGGCAAAAGCGGCAGGCTTTCACGGGGCTGTCATCGAACCGGCCAGCGAAGCCCTGCTGCGCCACAACCCCGCGCACTGCAGATCGCCCAGCGCCACGCCGATGGCCGTCTGGCCCAGCACCCATGCCCAGCCTGCGGGCGCAGGCTCCAGCAAGCCGCTGTACAGCACCACGCCGCACGCCAGGGCCCAGCCGAAGTTGCCGAACACGGCAATGGCCACCAGCCCCCTGCTGCGCGGCATGCGGCGCGCGCCCCAGCCAGCCACGCAGGCCCAGGCCAGCAAGAAGCACCCCGTGCCCAGCAGCAGCGCCTGCGGCAAGCCCGTTGAAACGGCCAAGGGCTGCGAAAAAGCCAGCTGCACCGCGCCGGCCGCGGCGCAGCAGATGGCGTCGGCCCACAGGGTGCGGGGCAGGAAACGGGCATGGGAAAACATCGGCATCAGCACTCCTTGTGGATCGCCGGGCATGCACCTCGCAAGCCGGCCCCACCGATGCTCCGCCGCCACCGCCCCCCGAGTCCATGACCTGCCAGGTCATGCCAGCCCCGCTGGAGCAACTCCAGTCGCTATGCCACAATCCGCACCAGCCCCCTGTCACGGGGCCGGTGCTTGAAAACACCTTTGAAGAATAGCGGAGCGGCCTCCCCGATAGCGAGGCCTTGTCACGTCTGATTTGCTTGGATCGTGGGCGCTTGCCTGCATCCGAACGGTTTGGGACGGGATGGGGCTCACCGTAAGGCTGCCCGCACGACTATTCTCGTGTTTTCAACATCCCGTCCACCATTGCTGTGCTTGAAAACCCGGCCTGGTGGTTCAGTCTCGAATAGGAGCACGGAACCATGTACATCGCATCCATCTCGACGGCCCGCCTCACCTTTGCACGGAGAGCCGAGCCATGACACCCAGACCCCCACCCAGCGCCGAGCATTTCACCCAGGTCGTGACCGAGGTGGACCGCCTGGTGCAGCAAGGCTGTGCCGAGATCTCGGCACTCTCCCGCATGGCCCTGCTGTGGCTGGAAACGCCCGAGACCAGCAACCGCCTGGACGTACTCGCCAGCGCCCTGCGCACCATCCGCAACAGCGCCGACATGCTGGCCAGCGAAACCAGCGGCGAAGTCGTCGCCGTGGGCTGCTCCCACCACGTCAAAAGCAGCACAGCCCCCTGAACCGGGCCCAGCGCAGCAAAGGCCCGCACCAGCTCCCCGTATGCCAGCGCCTGCGTCGGGCCGCCTTCTTTAGCCTGACCTTTCTTGGCAAGAAAGGGCAGTCGGCTGCCGGGCCGAGACCCGGCCTCGAAAAACAACGGCCCGGCAGGGCCAAAACAAGCCCGCTGTAGTCATGACATGGCAACACGCGCACCGCCAACCACATCCCGCGTGCGCCTCAACCCAGTCCACTGCAACTCAGCCAACACCACAACCACCAGTGCCTGAGCCAACACCCACGCCACCCCCCAGGCAGACAACCCCAACCCACCAAACGCCAGCAGCGCAACACAGCCCGCAGCCCACCCCAAATTCCCCACAACCACCAGCCCGATCAACCGCCGCGGCACAGGCGAGCGCGCCGCCATCCACGCAGCCAGCAACGCATAGCCCAGCAAAAACCAGCCTGTGGACTGCAGCAGCGCCAGAGGCAACCCCGTCACATCCGACAGCGGCTGCCCCGCCACCAGTTGCAAGGCGCCCGAGGCGGCGCAGGAAGCAGCATCGGCCCACATCACGCGGGGCAGGAAACGGGGGGAAGCAAACATCGACATGGCGAACTCCTTGAGAGCAACAGGCACACACCGTGCATGCCATGGACTGCATGGTCCGCCGCAGGCTGCACAGGGTCGATAACCTCGCAGGTCATGGCCGCCACGCCGGCCCCGCCGCTACGATGCGGACCATGACCTCCACCGCCCATCCACCGTCCGCGCGCTCGCCCTTCGGCGACCATCTGCGCCACTGGCGCCAGCACCGCCGCCTGAGCCAGCAGGGCCTGGCGCTGGAGGCCGAGATCTCCACGCGCCACCTGAGCTATGTGGAAACCGGCCGCGCCCAGCCCAGCCGCGAGATGGTGCTGCGCCTGGTGGAGCGCCTGGGCGTGCCGCTGCGCGAGCGCAACGCGCTGCTGGTGGCCGCAGGCTATGCGCCCATGTACCAGGCCCGGCCGCTGGACCACCCGGACCTGGCCGCCGCGCGCCAGGCCGTGGACCTGGTGCTCAAGGGCCACGAACCCAATCCCGCCCTGGCCGTGGACCGGCACTGGAACCTGGTGGCCGCCAACGCCATCGTGCCGCTGCTGCTGGCCGGCGTGGCGCCCTGGCTGCTGGAGCCGCCCGTCAATGTGCTGCGCCTGAGCCTGCACCCCGAAGGCCTGGGCCCGCGCCTGGCCAATGCAGCCCATTGGCGCGCGCATCTGCTGCACCGCCTGCAGCAGCAGATTGCCGCCACGTCGGATGCTCAGCTGCAGGCGCTGCACGACGAGATTGCCGCCTACCCGTTCAAGGAAGATGAAGCGGACTCGCATGGCGCAGCACCTGCCAGCCACATCGCCGTGCCCTTCGCGCTGGACACCGACCATGGCCGGCTGAACTTCATCAGCACCATCACCATCTTCGGCACGCCGGTGGATGTGACGCTGCAGGAGCTGGCCGTGGAGTCGTTCTTTCCAGCGGATGCGCAGACGCAGGAGGTGCTGGGGCGGTTGAAGCAGGCTGCGTAAACCGAAAAGTACAGAGCCAGAAAGCAGCAAAGCCCGCCGAAGCGGGCTTTGCTCATGGAGCCGGATCAGGCCGGACTCAGGCGCTCACGCCCTTGGCCACGTCCGCGTACTCTTCGATCTGGTCGAAGTTCATGTAGCGGTAGACGCTGGACTTGTCGGCATCGATCACGCCCATTTCCTTGAGGTACTCCTCCTTGGTGGGCAGCTTGCCCAGGCGCGATGCGATGGCGGCCAGCTCGGCCGAGCCCAGGAACACGTTGGTGTTCTTGCCCAGGCGGTTGGGGAAGTTGCGGGTCGAGGTGGAGATCACCGTCGCGCCTTCGCGGACCTGGGCCTGGTTGCCCATGCACAGCGAGCAGCCCGGCATTTCGGTGCGGGCACCGGCCGTGCCGAAGGCGGCGTAGTGGCCTTCCTTGATCAGCTCGTTCTGGTCCATCTTGGTGGGCGGAGCCACCCACAGCTTGACGGGGATGTCGCGCTGGCCGCCCAGCAGCTTGGCTGCTGCGCGGAAGTGGCCGATGTTGGTCATGCACGAACCGATGAAGGCTTCATCGATCTTGGTGCCGGCCACTTCGGACAGGAACTTGGCGTCATCGGGATCGTTGGGGCAGCAGACGATGGGTTCCTTGATGTCGGCCAGGTCGATCTCGAACACGGCAGCGTATTCGGCGTCCTTGTCGGCTTCGAGCAGGTCGGGCTTGGCCAGCCAGGCTTCGACCTTCTCGATGCGGCGCTGCAGCGTCTTGGCGTCGGCGTAGCCGTCGGCGATCATGTTCTTCATCAGAACGATGTTCGAGGTCAGGTACTCCTTGATCGGCTCGGGGTTGAGCTTGATCGTGCAGCCGGCAGCCGAGCGCTCGGCCGAGGCGTCGGACAGCTCGAAGGCCTGTTCCACCTTCAGGTCGGGCAGGCCTTCGATTTCCAGGATGCGGCCCGAGAAGATGTTCTTCTTGCCGGCCTTGGCCACGGTCAGTGCGCCTGCCTTGATGGCGTACAGGGGAATGGCATGCACGAGGTCACGCAGGGTGACGCCGGGCTGCATTTCGCCCTTGAAGCGCACGAGCACGGACTCGGGCATGTCCAGGGGCATCACGCCCGTGGCGGCGCCGAAGGCCACCAGGCCGGAACCTGCGGGGAAGGAGATGCCGATGGGGAAGCGCGTGTGCGAGTCACCGCCCGTGCCCACGGTGTCGGGCAGCAGCAGGCGGTTGAGCCAGGAGTGGATCACGCCGTCACCGGGACGCAGGGCCACGCCGCCGCGGTTGCTGATGAAGGCAGGCAGCTCGCGGTGGGTCTTGACGTCCACGGGCTTGGGGTAGGCGGCCGTGTGGCAGAAGGACTGCATGACCATGTCGGCCGAGAAGCCCAGGCAGGCCAGGTCCTTGAGCTCGTCGCGGGTCATGGGGCCGGTGGTGTCCTGCGAACCCACGGTGGTCATGCGCGGCTCGCAGTAGGTACCGGGGCGCACGCCCTGGCCTTCCGGCAGGCCGACGGCGCGGCCGACCATCTTCTGGGCCAGCGTGAAGCCGGCGTTCGAAGCAGCGGGCGCCTGGGGCAGGCGGAACACGGTGGAGGCAGACAGGCCCAGGAATTCGCGGGCCTTGGCGGTCAGCGAACGGCCGATGATCAGGTTGATGCGGCCGCCGGCGCGCACTTCGTCGAACAGCACGTCGCTCTTGAGCTGGAACTCGGCGACGGTTTCGCCGTTCTTGACCAGCTTGCCGTCATAGGGCAGCACGTCGATGACGTCGCCCATTTCCAGCTTGGTGACATCGACTTCGATGGGCAGCGAGCCCGAATCTTCCTGCGTGTTGAAGAAGATGGGAGCGATCTTGCCGCCCAGGGTCACGCCGCCGAAGCGCTTGTTGGGCACGAAGGGGATGTCCTGGCCCGTGGCCCAGACGATGGAGTTGGTGGCCGACTTGCGCGAGGAGCCGGTGCCGACCACGTCGCCCACGTAGGCGACCAGGTGGCCCTTCTTCTTGAGGTCGTCGATGAACTGCATCGGGCCGCGCTTGCCGTCTTCCTCGGGCTTGAAGGCCGCGTCGGGACGGGTGTTCTTGAGCATGGCCAGGTAGTGCAGCGGGATGTCCGGACGGCTCCAGGCATCGGGCGCGGGCGACAGGTCGTCGGTGTTGGTCTCGCCGGGCACCTTGAAGACGGTGACGGTGATCTTCTTGTCCACTTCGGGGCGCGAGGTGAACCACTCGGCGTCAGCCCAGCTCTTCATGACTTCCTGGGCCTTGGCGTTGCCGGCCTTGGCCTTGGTGGCCACGTCGTTGAAGAAGTCGAACATCAGCAGCGTCTTCTTCAGCGCATCGGCGGCCACGCCGGCGACTTCGGCGTCGTCCAGCAGCTCGATCAGGGGATGCACGTTGTAGCCGCCCACCATGGTGCCCAGCAGCTCGGTGGCCTTGGCCTTGGAGATGAGAGCCACCTGGATGTCACCGTGGGCCACGGCTGCCAGGAAGCTGGCCTTGACCTTGGCGGCATCGTCCACGCCCGGAGGAACGCGGTGCGTGAGCAGGTCGAGCAGGAAGGCGTCCTCGCCAGCGGGCGGGTTCTTGATCAGCTCGATCAGTTCGGCAACCTGCTTGGCTTCCAGCGGCAGCGGGGGGATACCGAGCGCGGCGCGTTCGGCCACGTGGTCACGGTAGGCTTTCAACATGATTCTCTCTCCATGGTTTTCTAAAGTGGGGCTGCTTGCGGGACGCTCAGGTCCGGGCCTGGATTACTGGCCGGCGGGCTTGGGTGCTTCCAGCAGGCTGGGAGGCGGGTTCTTCTTGATGGCCTCGGCCACCTGAAGCTGATCGGGGCTCATGCATTCGTCGGCCAGGCGCTGGCCGACCTTCTGGTTCATGAGCATCGATTTGTTGGCGATCTGCAGCCAGACGGCGCCGGCATGCTTGTCTTCCAGGCGCACGGTGCCGGTCGAGGTCTTGACGGGCGACATGTGGTACTTGAAGCCCTTGCCGTCGATGTTGAAGTAACCCGGGTTGGCCTGGTCGGCCGTCACATTGACGAAGGCGCCCAGCTCGCAGGGGATGCGGCCGGTGTGCACGCGCTCGGAAATGGCCAGGTCTTCGGCGGACAGCGGCTGTTGGGCTGCAGTTGCGACGGCGGCCGCACCGCCGACGGCGGCAGCGCCGGCAGCGGCCTTGGCCGTGGTGGCCTTCTTGGCGGGGGCCTTCTTGGCCGCAGGCTTGGCAGCGGCCTTGGCCGGTGCCTTCTTTGCGGTGGCGGGCTCGGCGGCGCTGGCACCCAGGCCCATGGCCAGCAAGGGGGCTGCGATCAGGATGGAGGCGATAGCTGTCTTCATACGTTGGGCTCCTGCAAATTCCCGGTGTGGGCTAAGCAAGTGATTCTGATGCAAACCAGGGCTGCACCTGTGGGGGCAGCGCCTGGCCGGTCTGGTGGGCACGTGTGAGCAACTGCCAGAAATAGCGGTAGCTCGCCCGGTCATGTAATACACCATCCACGCTGACGGGCGCCCAATCGGCGGCCTCGGCGGCGGTAAGTATTTGTGCGGCCTGCGCCACTTCGTCGGCCTGGGGCGCGAAGGCGGCGAGGATGGGACGGATCTGGTCCGGGTGGATGCTCCACATGCGGGTATAGCCGAGCCGCCGTGACGCCTGTGTGGCAGCGGCCTGCAGCGCCTGTGGATTCCTGAACTCGGTGACCACGCAGTGCGAAGGCACCTTGCCGTGCGCGTGGCAGGCGGCCGCGATCTCCAGCTTGGCACGCACGACCAGCGGATGGTCGAACTGGCCGGCCGAGCCCATGGCCGAGGCGGGAATCGCGCCGCCATGGGCCGAGACGAAGTCCATCAGGCCGAAGGAAATGCTCTGCACGCGCGGGTGTGCGGCAATGTCGAAGGCGCGGTGCACGGCGGCGGGCGACTCGATGAGCACATGCAGCGGCAATTCGCGGCAGCCCAGTCGGCCCAGATGCCGCTCGGCCAGCAGCACGTCGTCCACGCTTTCCACCTTGGGCAGCATGAGATGGCACAGGCGGTCGCCGGCCTCGCCGACGATGATGTCCAGGTCCTGCGCGAAGCTGGCGTGGTCCACGGCATGCACGCGCGCAGCCACTCGGGCACCGGGCGCGGCATCGCGCGCCAGCGAGGCCACCAGGCGCGCATGGGCCGCCTCCTGGCCCACGGGGGCGCCATCTTCACAGTCCAGCGTGACGTCAAAGACGCAGGTGCCGAACTCGGCCATCATCTCGGCCTGCAGCTGCAGGCTCTTGCGCATGCGCACTTCCACGCCGCTGTAGTGGTCGCAGACGGGCAGGTGCAGGGCACCGCCCTGCGCATCGAGCAGCACCTGGGCCGGGTGTGCGCGAGAGGGTGTGGACGTGGCGGCGGTCATGGCTTGCGCTGGGCGACGATGAACAGGCGGGGGAAGGCCAGCAGGCGCCGGCCGTCGGCGCGCACGCCGTAGGCGGCGTCCACGCGGTTTTCGTATTCGGTGAGGAAGTCGGCCTGCAGGGCTTCGGGCAGCCCTTCGACGAAGGGCTTGAGGCCGGTGCCGCGCAGCCACTGGACGATGGCGCCGGCCGAGTCCATCGGATGCTGGTAGACGGTGTGCCAGACATCGACGGCGCCGGCCTCGACGCCGGCCTGCTCCTGCGGGCCGGCCAGCAGGTCGTAGTAGCTGCGGATGGGCAGGATGTCGGCCCGCACCTTGGCGGCATCGCCAATGTAGGCGGCAAATTTGGGCAGGCTGGCGATCTCGCGCATCACGCGGTGCGTGGCTTCCTGCCGGTTGTCAGGCATCTGTATCGCCAGCACGCCCCCTGGCGCCAGTTGGGCGAACAGGCGGGGTATCAGCGTTTCATGCTCCCCCACCCACTGGAGGGAGGCATTGGCATAAATCAGGTCGGGAGCGCTCTCGCCGGGGGCGGGCGTCCAGGAAGCAATGTCGGCCAGCGCGAAGCGGGCCTCAGGCAGATGCTGGCGCGCGGTGGCCAGCATCGCCTGGGAGTTGTCTATGCCGGTGATCGTGGCACCGGCATAGCGCTGTGCAAGCAGCTCGGTGGAATTGCCCGGCCCGCATCCCAGGTCCACCACATGGCGGGCCTGGGCCAAGGGCACACGCGCCAGCAGCTCGGCTGCGGGGCGCGTACGCTCATTGGCGAAACGCAGGTAAAGCGCGGGATTCCAGTCGAGCATGGCTTGCCGGCGGCTTACAGCAGGTGCTTGACGCCGTCCTGTTCGCCTTGCAGCTCGGCCAGGGTCTTGTCGATGCACTCTTGCGAGAAGGCGTCGATTTCCAGGCCTTCGACGATCTTGTACTCGCCGTTCTCGGTGGTGACCGGGAAGCCGAAGACGATGCCGGCGGGGATGCCGTATTCGCCGTTGGAGGGCACGCCCATGGTGACCCATTCGCCGCCCGAGCCCAGGGCCCAGTCGCGCATGTGGTCGATGGCAGCGTTGGCAGCCGAGGCAGCCGAGGACAGGCCACGAGCGGCAATGATGGCGGCGCCACGCTTGCCGACGGTGGGCAGGAACACGTCCTTGTTCCAGGCCTGGTCGTTGATCTTGGCCTTGACGCTTTCACCGTTGACGGTGGCGAAGCGGTAGTCGGCGTACATCGTGGGCGAGTGGTTGCCCCAGACGGTCAGCTTGCGGATGTCGCCCACCTTGAAGCCGGCCTTGGCAGCCAGCTGCGAGGCAGCGCGGTTGTGGTCCAGGCGCAGCATGGCGGTGAAGTTCTTGGCCGGCAGGTCCGGAGCCGACTTCATGGCGATGTAGGCGTTGGTGTTGGCGGGGTTGCCGACGACCAGCACCTTCACGTTGCGCGAGGCAGCGGCGTTCAGCGCCTTGCCCTGGGCCGTGAAGATCTGTGCGTTGGCAGCCAGCAGGTCGGCACGTTCCATGCCGGGGCCGCGGGGACGCGCGCCGACCAGCAGGGCGTAGTCGGTGTCCTTGAAGGCTTGCAGGGGGTCGGAGTGGGCTTCGATGCCGGCCAGCAGGGGGAAGGCGCAGTCTTCGAGTTCCATGATCACGCCCTTGAGCGCGTTCTGGGCCTTCTCGTCGGGAATCTCCAGCAGTTGCAGAATGACGGGCTGGTCCTTACCCAGCATTTCGCCGGAGGCGATGCGGAACAGCAGGGCGTAACCAATTTGACCGGCGGCACCGGTGACGGCGACACGAACGGGCTTCTTGCTCATGATGAAACTCCAGGGATGGGGAAAAAATCAGGTGTTATCGGCGCCAGGTCGCACCAGCGTCAGAAACCAGCAGCCCGTGCTCCGCAAACAACGCGAAAGTGTACTCCCGATTTCGAAGCCCGGTCAATTTGTCTTATGTCTTATATAAGATATGATCGACGTCTGTTTCCAAGTCTTTCATCTGCGTCGCCGGGAGCCTCCCCACCCCGAACTTTTCCATGCCAGTCCTGCCTCCCCTCGCCTCAGACAACGCCGCTCCCACCATCGGCGCGGGCGCATCGACCCCGGCCTTCAGCCCTTTGTATCAGCAGATCAAGGGACTGATACTGCAAAGCCTGGAAGCAGGCGAATGGCGGCCCGGCGAACTGATTCCCAGCGAAATGGAGCTGGCCTCGCGCTTTCGCGTGAGCCAGGGCACGGTGCGCAAGGCCATCGACGAGCTGGCTGCGGAGAACCTGGTGATGCGCCGCCAGGGCAAGGGCACCTTCGTGGCCACCCACGCGGCCCAGCATGTGCAGTACCGCTTCCTCAAGCTGCAGCCCGACGGCGGCGACCAGCAGGGCGAGGGCCGTGCCGAGCGCCGCATCATCGACTGCCGGCGCCTGCGCGCATCGGCGGACGTGGCGCGCGGCCTGGCGCTGCGCAGCGGCGACGCCGTGATGCATGTGCGCCGCGTGCTGTCGTTCTCCGCAATCCCGACCATTTTGGAAGACATCTGGCTGCCGGGCCACGCCTTCAAGGGCCTGACCGCCGAGCAGATGTCCGCCTACCAGGGCCCCACCTACGCCATGTTCGAGCTGGACTACGGCGTGCGCATGGTGCGCGCCGACGAAAAGATCCGCGCCGTCCTGCCCGAGGCAGAACAGGCCCTGCTGCTGGATGTCCCCAGCACCACGCCCCTGCTGAGCGTGGAGCGCACCGCTTACACATACAACGATGTTCCCATGGAGTTACGCCGTGGCCTGTACCGCACCGACACCCATCACTACCGCAACGCGCTGAGCTGAACGATCCGTTCCCCAGAGAAGCGGGCGAAAATACGCAATTCCCAGCAAAGCTGTTTTTATTGCATTGCAATAGAATTTTGCATCGCCGCCCCTGAGCGATTACGAAGCAGTTACATCCACGAAAGTACCCTGCCATGACTGAGCAAGCCAAAAAGCGGCCAGAGTTCCGCAACATCAACTTCTTCAAGGACCTCCCCACCTACCGGTTGCCGCCGGCCGGCATCGTGTCCATCCTGCACCGCATCAGCGGCCTGCTGATGTTCATCCTGCTGCCTTTCATCCTGTGGATGATGGACATGTCGCTGACTTCGGAGATCTCCTTCGACGGCTTCACCTCGGTTTTCGCGGGTCCCTTCGGATGGTTCCTCAAGCTCGTGTGCCTGGCATTGATCTGGGCCTACCTGCACCACTTTTGCGCCGGCGTCCGCCACCTGTTCATGGATGTGAACCACCACGCCGTCAACAAGCAGTTCGGCAAGTCCTCGGCCCTGGTGGTGCTGGTCCTGAGCGTTGGCCTGACCCTGATCCTGGGTGCCAAGCTGTTCGGCCTGTACTGATTCACGATCTCTCCCTCACGATAAGGAAAAAGAACCATGTCCGTGAATTACGGCTCCAAGCGCACCGTGGTCGGTGCGCACTACGGCATCCGCGACTGGATGGTGCAGCGCGTCACCGGCGTGCTGATGGCACTGTTCACCATCGTGCTGCTGGCCAAGCTGATCTTCAGCACCGGCTCCGTCGGCTATGACCTGTGGGCCGGCATCTTTGCCCCGCAGTGGATGAAGTTCCTGACCTTCGCCGTGATCGTCTCGCTGGCCTGGCACGTCTGGGTCGGCGTGCGCGACATCTGGATGGACTACGTCAAGCCCGTGGGCCTGCGCCTGGTGCTGAACGTTTTCACCCTGGTCTGGCTCGTCGGCTGCGCCGGCTGGGGCATCCAGATCCTGTGGCGTATCTGATAGAGACGCGGTCTCCACGATTGAAGGTTAAGAATGAGCTACTCCAAAGCAAACATCACCAAGCGCAAGTTTGACGTCGTCATCGTCGGCGCTGGCGGCTCCGGCCTGCGTGCCGCGCTGGAACTGTCGCGCGCCGGCCTGTCCGTGGCCTCGCTGTCCAAGGTCTTCCCCACGCGCTCGCACACCGTGGCTGCGCAGGGCGGCGTGTCCGCTTCGCTGGGCAACATGAGCGAGGACAACTGGCACTACCACTTCTACGACACCATCAAGGGCTCCGACTGGCTCGGCGACCAGGATGCCATCGAGTTCATGTGCCGCGAAGCGCCCAACGTCGTGATCGAGCTGGAACACTTCGGCATGCCGTTCGACCGCAACCCCGACGGCACCATCTACCAGCGTCCCTTCGGCGGCCACACGGCCAACTACGGTGAAAAGCCCGTGCAGCGCGCCTGCGCCGCGGCCGACCGTACCGGCCACGCCATGCTGCACACGCTGTACCAGCAGAACGTCAAGTCCAAGACCAACTTCTTCGTGGAGTGGATGGCGCTGGACCTGATCCGCAACACCCAGGGCGACGTGGTCGGCGTGACCGCCATCGAACTGGAAACCGGCGACCTGTACGAGCTGCACGCCAAGGCCGTGCTGCTGGCCACGGGTGGCGCAGGCCGCATCTTCCAGGCTTCGACCAATGCCTTCATCAACACCGGCGACGGCCTGGGCATGGCTGCACGCGCAGGCATCCCGCTGCAGGACATGGAGTTCTGGCAGTTCCACCCCACCGGCGTGGCCGGCGCGGGCGTGCTGCTGACCGAAGGCTGCCGTGGCGAAGGCGCCATCCTGCTCAACAGCGAAGGCGAACGCTTCATGGAGCGCTACGCTCCCACGCTGAAGGATCTGGCACCGCGTGACTTCGTGTCCCGCTCCATGGACCAGGAAATCAAGGAAGGCCGTGGCTGTGGTCCCAACAAGGACTACATCCTGATGAAGCTGGACCACCTGGGCGCAGACACCATCCGCAAGCGCCTGCCTTCGGTGGAGGAGATCGGCCACAACTTCGCCAACGTGGACATCACCAAGGAACCGATTCCCGTGGTGCCCACCATCCACTACCAGATGGGCGGCATTCCCACCAACATCAACGGCCAGGTCGTGGTGTGGGACGGCCAGCAGAACAACGTGGTCAATGGCCTCTATGCCGTGGGCGAATGCTCGTGCGTGTCGGTGCACGGCGCCAACCGCCTGGGCACGAACTCGCTGCTGGACCTGCTGGTCTTCGGCAAGTCGGCCGGCAAGCACATCGTGCAGTTCGTCAACGGCTTCGGCGACCACAAGGCCGTGCCGGCCGATGGCTCCGAGCGCACGCTCACGCGCCTGAACCAGCTCGACGACTCCAAGGAAGGCACCTACGCCCAGGACCTGGCTGGCGACATCCGCGCCACCATGCAGCAGCATGCCGGCGTGTTCCGTACGCAAAAGAGCATGGACGAAGGCGAAGTCAAGATCAACGCCATCCGCGAACGCGTGGGCTCCGTGACCCTCAAGGACAAGTCCAAGGTCTGGAACACCGCCCGCATGGAAGCGCTGGAAGTGGACAACCTGATCGAAGTGGCCCAGGCCACCATGATCTCGGCCGCTGCCCGCCACGAATGCCGCGGCGCCCACACCGTGTACGACTACGAGCATCCTGCCGACCACGCCGAGTTCCCGCTGGGCCGCAATGACAAGGAATGGCTCAAGCACACCCTGTGGTACAGCGCCACCAACAGCCTGGACTACAAGCCCGTGAACCTGAAGCCCCTCACGGTGGACAGCGTGCCGCCCAAGGTCCGCACGTTCTAATCCAGCAGCCCACGAGAGAACAGACAAATGAAGCGCACTTTCAAGATCTACCGCTACGACCCGGACAAGGATGCCAAGCCCTACATGCAGACCGTCGAGGTCGAGCTGGACGGCCACGAGCGCATGCTGCTGGACGCCCTGGTCAAGCTCAAGGAGATGGACCCCTCCATCTCGTTCCGCCGCTCCTGCCGCGAAGGCGTGTGCGGCTCGGACGCGATGAACATCAATGGCAAGAACGGCCTGGCCTGCCTGACGAACATGAAGACCCTGCAGGGCGACATCGTTCTCAAGCCCCTGCCCGGCCTGCCCGTGATCCGCGACCTGATCGTGGACATGACGCAGTTCTTCAAGCAGTACCACTCGATCAAGCCGTACCTGCAGAACGACAGCTTCGCGTCTCCCACCAAGGAACGCCTGCAGTCGCCTGAAGAGCGCGAAGAGCTCAACGGCTTGTACGAGTGCATTCTGTGCGCCAGTTGCTCCACCAGCTGCCCCAGCTTCTGGTGGAACCCCGACAAGTTCGTGGGCCCGGCCGGCCTGCTGCAGGCCTACCGCTTCATCGCGGACAGCCGCGACGAGGCCACGGGTGACCGCCTTGACAACCTGGAAGATCCGTACCGCCTCTTCCGTTGCCACACCATCATGAACTGCGTGGACGTGTGCCCCAAGCACCTGAACCCCACGCAGGCCATTGGCAAGATCAAGGAACTGATGGTCCGCCGGGCCATCTGATGACCATGACGAATACTCTGCTCGACGAACGCGAGCGAGACCTGCTGCGCTGGCGCTGCCGGCGTGGCCTGGTCGAGAACGACCTGTTCATCGCGCAGTTCTTCGCCACCTACGGAGACCAGCTCACGCGGAGACACGCGAGCGGTCTGTCTGCCTTGATGGACCTGGCAGACAACGACCTGATGGACCTCTTCTTGCGCCGCAAGGAGCCTGAAGGTGAACTCGATACCCAAGAAATCAGGGAAGTTCTGGAACTGGTGCGCAAGCGCAAGCCCGGTTCTCTCCCGCTAGTAGGCTAGGCAATCTAGAGAAGGAAGTTTGGAAATGAAACTCGCAGACAACAAAGCAACGCTGTCATTCAGCAACGGCGCTCCCAGCGTCGAGCTGCCCGTCTACCAGGGCAACGTCGGTCCCGACGTGGTGGACATCCGCAAGCTGTACGCGCAGACCG
Source organism: Delftia sp. S65 (assembly GCF_016516495.1). Classification (NCBI taxonomy): domain Bacteria; kingdom Pseudomonadati; phylum Pseudomonadota; class Betaproteobacteria; order Burkholderiales; family Comamonadaceae; genus Delftia; species Delftia sp. S65. The sequence goes on along the minus strand of NZ_JACVUR010000021.1, from coordinate 79,883 downwards.
GCATGTTCACCTATGACCCGGGCTTCCTCTCTACCGCCTCGTGCCAGTCCGCCATCACCTACATCGATGGCGACAAGGGCGAGCTGCTGTACCGCGGCTACCCCATCGAGCAGCTGGCCAAGAACTGCGACTACCTCGAGACCTGTTACCTGCTGCTGTACGGCGAGCTGCCCAACGAGTCCGAGAAGGCCGACTTCGTCGAGCGCGTGACCAAGCACACCATGGTCAACGAGCAGATGCAGTTCTTCCTGCGTGGTTTCCGCCGTGACGCCCACCCCATGGCCGTCCTGACGGGTCTGGTCGGCGGCATGTCGGCCTTCTACCACGACAACATGGACATCAACAACGCTGAGCACCGCGACATCGCCGCGATCCGCCTGATCGCCAAGATGCCCACGCTGGTCTCCATGGCCTACAAGTACGGCATCGGTGCGCCGTACATGTACCCCAAGAACGACCTGAGCTACGCCGGCAACTTCATGCGCATGATGTTCGGCAACCCCTGCGAGGAGTTCAAGGTGAACCCCGTGGTCGAGCGCGCGCTGGACCGCATCTTCATCCTGCACGCAGACCACGAGCAAAACGCCTCCACCTCCACCGTGCGCCTGTGCGGCTCGTCGGGCACCAACCCCTTCGCCGCCATCTCGGCCGGCGTGGCCTGCCTGTGGGGCCCTGCCCACGGCGGCGCCAACGAAGCCTGCCTGAACATGCTGGAATACCTGCAGGCCAACGGCGGCGTTGCCAAGGTCGGCGAGTTCATGGAACAGGTCAAGGACAAGAACAGCGGCGTCAAGCTGATGGGCTTCGGCCACCGCGTCTACAAGAACTACGACCCCCGCGCCAAGCTCATGCAGGAAACCTGCAATGAAGTGCTGGCCGAACTGGGCCTGGAAAAGGACCCCCTGTTCGCCCTGGCCAAGGAAGTCGAGAAGATCGCCCTGGAAGACGACTACTTCGTGCAGCGCAAGCTCTACCCGAACGTGGACTTCTACTCCGGCATCGTGCAGCGCGCCATCGGCGTGCCCGTGAACCTGTTCACCGGCATCTTCGCCCTGGCCCGCACCGTGGGCTGGATCGCCCAGCTCAACGAGCAGATGGCCGACCCCGAGTACAAGATCGGCCGTCCCCGCCAGCTGTTCACGGGCTCCGTGTCCCGCGACGTCAAGCCGATCGGCCAGCGCTGATCGCAGGTCCGAGCCTCAGCGGCCCGGCACCCAAAAGCCCCATGCCTTTGCATGGGGCTTTTTTCATTTGCGAGCTCACCGCACCAGAAGGCCGCACCAGTCCTAGGAACACCATTTTCCCTATCGTGGCATGCCCATTGATTGAGCCTATCCACCTTAAGGTGACCGTTGACCCTCCCTCAAACGGGATGGAGCCGCAGCGCAATGCCCGCTGCCATTCAACGCAACCCCGGGACTCACATGCTTGTCGAAATCAACAAGGACGGAATGCTCATCCATGCGCGCGTCAGGAATGCGCGCAGCCCCGCCATCGAGAGAGGAAAGCGGACCGCCGCCATCACCGGCATCGTCGTGCACCAGACCGATGCCAACACGGCCCAGTCTTCGCTCAACAGCTACAGGAACCCGAAGGCCAATGGGGCGCATTTCCTGATCGACAAGGACGGCACCATCTACCAGACTGCTGCCATCTATCAGCGTGCCAACCATGTGGGCCCGCTGAAGGCGAGATGCCTGCTTGTGGGGAAATGCAAGGCCAGGGACTATGAAGGACTGAAGGCAAAGGGGGTACACCGCATCGAGATGATGAAGGCTCCTGGTGAACGCTATCCGAGCAATATGGAGGCCATAGGTATCGAGATGGTCGGCCGAGCGGAGTTGCCGAAGGGGTTCAAACCTTCCTCCAACGAAGCGGATTTGCCCCCCGAGAGATTGCGAGGAGAGCGCGGCCTCTATCCCGCCCCTACCCAAGCTCAGAACCGGTCACTGACATGGCTTGTTGAAGCACTGCAGGACTCCATGCAACTGTCGCCCGGTGAAGTCTTCAAACATCCCGAGGTAAGTTGGAAAAATCTGACCGAAGCAGAAGGTGCAAACTGGAACCTTCCTACGAACACACCATGAAGTACCACCAATTTTTTTGGGCAATAACTTCAGCGATGGTCATGGCCTCGCCGATTCATGCTGCTGACGCCCGGTATTCTGCAAAGAACATCCAGAAAATCAATATCTTCGCCCCCTCATCAAGCAACCCCGCTTGGGAGGATAAAAAATGGCTCGATTGCGACGATGTGTTCCTGACCGAGGAGGATGTGCGATATGCATTGCAGCATATACGCCGAATTTCGGAAAAAGCCTATTTCAGCGAAGAAAACATGGATAGATCCGGATGCTCCGGAGGTGCGTCCGTCACGTTCAAGAGCGGAAAGATCATCGTCATGGATATCGAGCCAACAGGGCGAATCAGAATCTTCGAGGCGAACAGGAAGCTTGAACCCCTTGGAGTGCCCTCACGCTACTACGACTGCGCTCCTTGCAACAAACGCAAGATGCACCTGCTGCAAGACGCCTTGGACCGCGCCACGGAAAGGCGGCTCAAGGAGCTGAAGAGGCTGGGCCGGCTCCCGCCTTGAGTCACGGTCTGGTCTTCTCTTGCGCGCCGGTTTTGGCAATGGCTCTGACGCTTTACTCAACGCTTCGTGCGGCCGATGCCAGATTGCCGCTCAGGCACGCTCCACCGACCCGGCTGCAACGGCTGGCGGCCTGGTGAACGACCCGCTGGCCGGCTGCGCCGCCTGGCCTGAGCGCCGGGGCCAAGCCCCCTGCTTCACGCAGCGGCGCGGTTTCGCCGACAATGCCCCCCCGGCCCTCGTGGCCGGCCCTTTCTTGCGCCGGGGTTCCGGCCCCAGCCACTCCCTGCACACCATGAACTTTGCCTCCCTCGGCCTGAGCCCGGCGCTGGTCTCCAGCCTCCAAGACCTGGGCCTGGTCGATCCCACGCCCATACAGACCCAGTCCATCGCCCCCGTGCTTGCGGGCCGCGACCTCTGGGCCTGTGCGCCCACGGGCTCGGGCAAGACGGCCGCCTACCTGCTGCCGCTGCTGCAGCGCTGGATGGATGGCGGCAAGGCCCAGGGTGCCCAGGGCGGCTTTGTGCGAACCCTGACCACGCTGATCGTGGTGCCCACGCGCGAGCTGGCCCAGCAGGTGGGCGAGACGCTGTCCGACCTGGGCCGCGCGCTCAAGCAGCCGCCGCGCATCGGCGTGGTCTATGGCGGCGTGTCCATCAATCCGCAGATGATGATGCTGCGCGGCAGTGCCGACTTCCTGGTGGCCACGCCGGGCCGCCTGCTGGACCTGGTGGAGCACAACGCCGTGCGCCTGTCCGCCGTGCGCCACCTGGTGCTGGACGAGGCCGACCGCCTGCTGGACCTGGGCTTTCAGGAAGAGCTGCAGCGCGTGCTGGCCCTGCTGCCGAAGCAACGCCAGACCCTGCTGTTCTCGGCCACCTATCCCGACGCCGTGCAATCGCTGGCCACGGGCCTGCTGCACGATCCCGTTCAGGCACGCGTCGATGCCGCCGAAGGCCAGGATGCCGCCAGCCCGCAAAGCATCACCCAGCGCGCCATTGCCGTGGACCGCGCGCGCCGCACGCAATTGCTGCGCCAGCTGGTGCAGGGCGACACCGCTGCGGGCACCGACCCTGTCACGCTCGAACGTGCCCTGGTCTTCGTGGCCACGCGGCACACGGCCGAACTGGTGGCGGAAAAGCTCTACAAGGCCGGCATCTTTGCCACGGCCTTCCATGGCGACCTGAGCCAGGGCGCACGCAAGGAAGCGCTGGCCGACTTCAAGGCCAAGCGCTGGCAGGTGATGATCACCACCGACCTGGCGGCGCGCGGCATCGACATCACCCAGCTGCCCCTGGTCGTCAACTACGACCTGCCGCGCTCGGCCACCGACTATGTGCACCGCATCGGCCGCACGGGCCGCGCGGGCGAGGACGGCACGGCCATCAGCTTCGTGACGCCGGCCGACCAGGCGCACTGGGCGCTGATCTGCAAGCGCAACCAGCTGGACCTTGAACTGGAGCAGTTGCCGGGCTTCGAGCCCACCGAGCCCGTGCCGCCGCCTCCGGTGGCCCAGGACGGCAACGGCGGCATCAAGGGCCGCCGCCCAAGCAAAAAAGACAAGCTGCGCGCCGCGGCCGCCGAAGCAGCCGAGACCGCAAAAAAGAACTGAGCGTTTCCGGTTCAGCCCGCGCCGCCTCGCCCGCCAAAGCGATCCCGGTACGCCACCGGGGTAATGCCCAAGTGGCGCACGAACAGGTGGCGCAGCGCCTGCTCCGAGCCCAGGCCCACGCGCGCGGCCACGGTCTTGAGTGGCAGATGGGCCTGGCTTTCCAACAGTTGCTTGGCTGCTTCCAGCCGCGCGCTTTCGACAAAGGCCGTGGGGCTTTGCCCGGTTTCCTGCTGGAACACGCGGCGCAGGTGGCGCTCGCTCATATGGGCCTGCTCGGCCATCTGCGTGAGGGTCAGGGGCTCGGCCAGATGGGCCATCACCCACTGCTGCACGGCCTGCACGCCGCCGTGCTGCGCGGCCTGGGCCGCCAGCGGCACGCTGAACTGCGACTGCCCGCCGGGGCGCTTGAGATACATGACCAGGTCACGCGCCACCTCCAGCGCCAGCGCGTGGCCGAAATCCTCCTCCACCACGGCCAGCGCCAGGTCGATGCCGGCCGTCACGCCGGCCGAGGTCCACAGCTGGCGGCTGCCTGCGCCATCGCGGATTTCCTCGCGCAGGTAGATGGCATCGGCATCGACCTGCACGCGCGGATGGCGCTGGGCCAGTTGCGCCGTCACGCTCCAGTGCGTGGCCGCGCGCCGGCCGTCCAGCAAGCCCGCCTCGGCCAGGAAGAAGCTGCCCGAGCACAGCGCAATCAGCCGCTGCACGCGCGGCGCCACGCGGCCCAGCCAGGCGACCAGCTCGGCCGAGCCGCCCAGCACCTGCTCGATATGGCGCGAGCCCACGACGACCACGGTGCAGCCCATGCCTGCAGCCTCCAGCCCGGCCAGCGTATGCGTGGCCTCCAGCGACATCAGCGTGTCCGAGCGCACGGGCCCTTGCCGCTGCGAGACCACGCGCACCTCGTAGCCGTCGCTCTGGCCGCGCGCGCGCAGGTGCACGTTGGCATAGTCGAACACCGACATGGGCCCTATGGCCTCCAGCGCCTTGAAGCCGGGGTAGACGACAAGATCGATGCGGTGGGCGCTGGCGTGGCGGTGGTCCATGGGAAACGGCGGGCTCGGAGGCGGTCAGGGTGGAAAGAATGGGGCGGACTATACGAAAAGACGCAAGCACCCACGGTCAGCAGGCCCGGCCGACGCCGGCCACACCCCTCAGATTCGGACATATCACCTGGGGCTGCGGCCATGATGCGGCCGGGCCGCCCGGCCATGGCCTACATTCAAGGCTTCGCGGAGCGCGCGCACTGCCGTTCCTGAGCCACCCCGACAGAAAGACACGCCCATGAAATCCAAAGCCGCCGTCGCCTTCAAGGCTGGAGAACCCCTGCAGATCGTCGAGATCGACGTGGCCCCCCCGAAGAAGGGCGAGGTCCTGATCAAGATCACCCACACCGGCGTCTGCCACACCGACGCGTTCACGCTGTCGGGCGACGACCCGGAAGGCATCTTCCCCGCCGTGCTCGGCCATGAAGGCGCGGGCATCGTCGTCGAGGTCGGCGAAGGCGTGACCAGCGTCAAGCCCGGCGACCACGTCATCCCGCTGTACACCGCCGAATGCGGCGAATGCCTGTTCTGCAAGAGCGGCAAGACCAACCTGTGCGTTTCCGTGCGCGCCACCCAGGGCAAGGGCGTGATGCCCGACGGCACCACGCGCTTTTCGTACAACGGCGAGCCCATCTACCACTACATGGGCTGCTCCACCTTCAGCGAGTACACCGTGGTCGCCGAAGTCTCGCTGGCCAAGATCCACCCCGATGCCAACCCCGAGCAGGTCTGCCTGCTGGGCTGCGGCGTGACCACGGGCCTGGGTGCCGTCAAGAACACCGCCAAGGTCCAGGAAGGCGACACCGTGGCCGTGTTCGGCCTGGGCGGCATCGGCCTGGCCGTGATCCAGGGCGCCAAGCTGGCCAAGGCCGGCCGCATCATCGCCGTGGACACCAACCCCTCCAAGTTCGACCTGGCCCGCACCTTCGGCGCCACCGACTGCGTGAATCCCAAGGATTTCGACAAGCCCATCCAGCAGGTCATCGTCGAGATGACGGGCTGGGGCGTGGACCACAGCTTCGAGTGCATCGGCAACGTCAACGTGATGCGTGCCGCCCTGGAATGCGCGCACCGCGGCTGGGGCCAGTCGGTCATCATCGGCGTGGCCGGCGCGGGCCAGGAAATCTCCACACGCCCCTTCCAGCTGGTGACGGGCCGCAAGTGGCTGGGCACGGCCTTCGGCGGCGTCAAGGGCCGCAGCGAACTGCCCGGCATGGTCGAGCAGGCCATGAGCGGCGAGATCCAGCTGGCCCCCTTCGTCACGCATACCATGGGCCTGCCGGAGATCAACGAGGCTTTTGACCTGATGCACGAAGGCAAGTCCATCCGCTCCGTCGTCGTGTACTGAAGCTCCCCCTGAGGCGCTGCGCGCCTGGGCAGCGCCAGTTTCATGGGCCGTTGACCGTGTATAGCGTATCAACTCCCATCTTTGAATGCTGCACGCACCGCTTGCCAAGGTGCCCGTAGCATTTTTCTTTTTGAGGAACACCATGTCCGCACTGCCGCCCCTGGAACTCAAGAACGCCCATGCCTGCTTCGGCGGCGCACAGCGTTTCTACGAGCATTTCTCCGCCGAGATCGGCCTGAGCATGAAGTTCTCGGTCTTCCTGCCGCCCAAGGCCGTGGCCGGCGAGAAGGTGCCCGCCGTGCTCTACCTGGCCGGGCTGACCTGCACCGAAGAGACCTTCATGACCAAGGCCGGCGCCCAGCGCCTGGCCGCCGAGCTGGGCATTGCGCTGATCGCGCCCGACACCAGCCCGCGCGGCGCAGGCCTGCCCGGCGAGGCCGATGCCTGGGACTTCGGCGTGGGCGCGGGCTTCTACCTGGACGCCACCACCAAGCCCTGGGCGCTGCACTGGCGCATGGAAAGCTATCTGCTGGGCGAGCTGCTGCCGCTGATCGCCGCACGCCTGCCCATCGACGCGCAGCGGCTGGGCATCTTCGGCCACTCCATGGGTGGCCACGGCGCGCTCACGCTGGCGCTGCGCCATCCGGGCCGCTTCAAGAGCCTGTCGGCGTTCGCGCCCATCGCCAACCCCGTCAACTGCCCCTGGGGCCAGAAAGCCTTCTCAGGCTATCTGGGCGATGACCGCAAGACCTGGGAAGCCCATGACGCCAGCTGCCTGATGGCCGCCCAGACCCAGGCGCCCTACCCGGACGGCATCCTCGTGGACCAGGGCCTGGCCGACAAGTTCCTGATCGAAAAGCAGCTGCTGCCCGAAGCCTTCGAGGCCGCCTGCGCCCAGGCCGGCCAGCCGCTGACGCTGCGCCGCCACGGCGGCTACGACCACGGCTACTACTTCATCCAGAGCTTCATTGATGACCATCTGCGCCATCATGCAGAGCAGTTGAGTACCCCCTGAGGCGCTTCGCGCCTTCCCCCTCTCTCGCTTCGCGGGAGGGGGACGACGCCATCGCCGCGAGGCGGCTCTTGCTCGGCGTCCCTGTTTTTTTGGCCGCGCCAGTTTCAAAGGGTGATGCGCCCAACAGGTGCAGGGCAGCTTGCCTCAACCTGGCCTATGGCCAGCGCGCATGTCCTGCGCAATACGCTCCAGTACCTGCGGCAGGTCCTTCACGCTGGCGATCACGTGGTGGGCGCCGGCTGCGCGCAGCTTGGCCTCGGCGCGGGCCACGCGCTCGCGCACTTCTTCGGCGGGGGCGGCGGCCAGTTCGGTGGGGGAGTAGCCGACTTCGTTGCCGGACAGGGTCAGGCCCACGGTCCACATGCCGGCGTTGCGGCCTTCCTCGATGCCGGGCACGGTGTCGTCCACCTTCACGCAGGCGCGCACGTCGCCGATGCCCAGCGCCAGCACATTGGCCAGCGCCATGAAGGGGCCGGGGCGGCCGCCTGCGGCCATTTCATCGCCGGCCACCACATGGTCGGGAGCCAGGCCGTTGGCCGCTGCCTGGGGCAGCAGCTGGTTCAGGACTTCACGCGGATAGCCCGAGCACGAGCCCACCTTCAGGCCCTGCGCGCGCAGCCAGCCCAGCAGCTCAGGCGCGCCTTCGATGGGTGCCGAGAACTCGCCGACCTTGGCGATCTGCATGGGCATGAAGCGGGCGTAGATGGCGTCCACGTCGGCGTCGCCAGGCTGCTGGCCGAAGGCCTTGTGCCATTGCGCGCGGATGCCTTCGTCCTGCAGCAGCTCGTGGATGTGCTGCCACTTGGACAGTCCCATGGGACCGCGCGCCTGGGCCAGGGTGATGGTGATGCCGAAGCTGGCAAAGGCCTCGACAAAGATCTGCGTGGGCGCCAGCGAGCCGAAATCGACCAGGGTGCCGGCCCAGTCGAAGATGACGGCCTGCAGCGGCGACAGATCGGCGGCGGTGGCGGTGGAGACGGTGGTGTGGTTCATGGTGCTTTTTGACTAGGAAAGAGGTTCAAACAGAAGAGGGCCGCACGCGCCTGTTCATTCCAGCGTGCGGATGAAATTGCGCCCGCGCGGGCCGGATGCGGCCGACTGCAGCAGCTGCTGCCACTCATCCCCAGGCACGCCGTAGTGGGCGGGATCGGTGGCCACGCCCAGGCCTTCGAGGAAGTTGCGCAGGCGCTGCACGGCCAGCTCGCCCGTGGCGGCATCGAAGATGGACAGCAGGGCCGCGTCGGCCTGGTCGTCGGCGCCCAGGGCCATCTCCAGCACCAGCGGCAGGCTGAACGAGCAGGCAATGCCGTGGGCCACGCCATGGCGCAGCGTGATGTCGTAGGACAGCGAATGCGCCAGCGCCGTGCGGGTGTTGGAGAAGGCCAGGCCGGCCATCAGGGCGGCCTCGGCCATGCGGCTTCGCAGCGGCAGGCTGCCCAGGTCCTGCATCAGCGCGGGCAGCGTGGCCAGGGTGCGGCGCGCGGCGCCCACGGCCAAGGTGGTGGAGACGGGATTGCGGTGCCGGTTCCAGATGGACTCCAGCGCATGCGACAGCGCATCCAGCCCCGATGCCAGCGTGGCGCCGGCTGGCAGGCTTTGCATGAGCTGCGCGTCGATGATGGCGGCCTCGGGCCAGGTCCAGTGCTGGTGCAGCGAGTGCTTGCGGCCAGCGGCCTGGTCCCAGATCGTGGCCCAGGGCGTGACCTCGCTGCCCGTGCCGGCAGTGGTGGGAATGGCGATCAGCGCCTTGTGGCCTGCGGCCGGCAGGGCCAGCCCCTGCTCCAGGGCCTGCAGCAGTTCGCCGAAACGCCGCGTGGGCGTGGCGCACATCAGCGCCTTGGCCGAGTCGATGGCGCTGCCTCCACCCAGGGCCACGATGCACGGGACCTCGGCGTATTCGCGGTGCACGCGGTCATACAGCGGGGCCAGCCACTGCACATCGGGGTTGGGCGCAATGCCGTCCACCACGCCGCGCAGCTGGCTGCCCAGCCGTTGGCGCAGCTGCTGCACCAGGCCCAGGGATTCGGCCTCGGGAAACGTCACCAGCAGGCAGTCGCGCCCGGCCAGCAGCTCGGGCAGGCGGTCCAGGCGGCCGGGGCCGGCATGGATGGAAACGGGGTTGTGATAGGTCCACACAAATCGGTCCTTTGAATGAAACGGGGGCGCCGGGAAAAGCACAGCCCTCAATGGCGGGTGCCCTGCTGGATGCGGCGGCGCAGCCAGTGGGAGACGAGATCGGCGGCGATCACCATCACGGTGATGACCACGATGCAGGTGGCCGTCTCCTGGTAGCGGAACAGCTTGAGGCTGCCGACCAGCTCGAAACCCAGCCCGCCCGCGCCCACCATGCCCAGCACCGTGGCCGAGCGCAGGTTGACCTCGAAGCGGTAGAGCACGACCGCGATCCAGGCCGTGATGGCCTGCGGTATCACGCCGAAGACGATGAGCTGCAATTGCGTGGCGCCTGCGCTGCGCAGGGCCTGCAGCGGGCCGTCGTCGATCTCTTCGATGCTCTCGGCGAAGAACTTGCCCAGCATGCCCATGCCATGCAGGGCCAGGGCCAGCACGCCGGGAAACGGCCCCAGGCCCACGGCCGAGACAAAGACCAGCGCCAGGATCAGCTCGTTGATGCTGCGCACCACGTTCAGGAACTGCCGCGTGATGCGCCGCAGCCAGTGCCAGCCATGCAGGTTGCTGGCCGCGATGAAGGACAGCGGCAGCGCAAGCACCACGGACAGCAGCGTGCCCCAGATGGCGATCTGCACCGTCTCCAGCGCGGGCGCCATCAGGCGCGGCAGCATGCTCCAGTCCGGCGGCACGGAGCGCGCCACGAAGTCTGCGATCTGGGGCATGCCTGCCGCCAGTTCGCCCCAGCTCATCTGCGCGCCGCCCGCGCTCCAATGCAGCACCCAGGCGATGGCCAGGGCCGCAGCCGCATAGCCGGTCCAGCCCAGGGCGCCGTGGGGGCGCGGCGCGGTCCATTGCCAGCGGTCGCGCGGCTCGGGGCTCCAGGAGTTGGCGCTGGTCATCACACTCCTCCTGCGGGCGCGCTGGCCCGCATCCACGAGGCAGGCACCGGCGCCTGCGCATGCAGGCCGGCAGGCCCTATGGCCGCCGTGCCCGGTGGTGTGTCCGGTTCTGCGCCCTGCCCTGCTCCTTGCCCTGCGCCTTGCCCTGCAGTGGGCTGCGCATGGTAGATGGCCTGCAGCGCGGCCTCGTCCAGCGCCTGCGGCGATCCGTCAAAGACCATGCGGCCCTGGGCCAGGCCCAGCACACGGTCGCCGAACTCCCGCGCGTAGTCCACCTGGTGCAGGTTGCAGACCACGGCAATGCCCAGCTCGCGCGTGGCATCACGCAGGTACTGCAGCACGCTGCGCGCGGTCTTGGGGTCCAGGCTGGCCACGGGCTCGTCGGCCAGGATGACCTGGGGCTGCTGGGCCAGCGCGCGGGCAATGCCCACGCGCTGCATCTGCCCGCCCGACAGCGCCTCGGTGCGCTCCAGCGCCTTGTGGGCCAGGCCCACGCGCTCCAGGCACTGGTCGGCCAGGCGGATATCGCTTTCGCGGAACAGCTGCAGCACCGAGGCCAGGGTGCCGGTCTGGCCCAGGCGCCCGGTCAGCACGTTCTTGCGCACCGACAGGCGCGGCACCAGGTTGTGGTGCTGAAAGACCATGGCCACGTGGCGAGCCAGCTCGCGCCGGCTGTGCCTGCCGCCGCCCAGCATCAGGTCCATGCCGCCCACCTCCAGCGTGCCGCTGTCGGCGCGGGCCAGGCCGTTCATGCAGCGCAGCAGCGTGGACTTGCCGGCCCCCGACAGGCCCAGCATGACGACGAACTCGCCGGGCTGCACATCCAGGTCGATGCCATGCAGCACATGGTTGCTGCCATAGCTCTTGCGCAATTGGCGGATGCGGATCATTTCATGCTCCCCAGGTCGAGCTTGAGGGCCTTGGCCGTCTGGCGGACCACGTCATAGGCCTTGTCATCCGTGGCCGCGAAGCCGTCGAGCACGCCCTGGTCGCCCCAGGGCAGGTCCTTGACCTCGGCCAGGGCCGCAGCCACCTTCTGCTTGGTGCCGGCGTCCAGGTTCTTGCGCCAGGTCATGGGCGACTCGGGAATGGGCTGGGAGCGCCAGACGATCTGGAAGTCCTCGCGCTTGACCAGGCCCTTGCTCACGGCCGAGTCGAAGATGCGGTCGGCCACGGCCGCCGCATCCACCTTGCCGTTGGCCACGGCCATGATGCTGGCGTCGTGCGAGCCCGAGAAGATCACGCGCGAAAAGCCCTTGTCCGCATCGAAGCCCTCGGCCATCAACCCGGCCTTGGGAAACAGGTGGCCCGACGCCGAGGTCGGGTCCACAAAGGCAAAGCTGCGGCCCTTGAGATCGGCCACGCTGGCCGGACCCTTGTCCTTGCGGGAGATCACCATGCTGTGGTACGCGCTCTTGCCCGTCTTCTTGGTCACGGCCACGGCAAAGGCCTCGGCGCCTGCCACCTGGCTGGCCAGCACGTACGAGAACGGGCCGAGGAAGGCGATGTCGATCTTGTTGGAGCGCAGCGCCTCGATCACGCCGTTGTAGTCATTGGCCACGAAGGGCCGCACCTTCATGCCGGTGCGGGTGGCCAGCTGGTCCATGACCTGCTGGCTGGCGCGGATCATGGCCTGCGCGTCCTCCGAAGGGATCAGGCCCACGCGCAGCTCGGCGCTCTGGGCAAAGGCGGCAGTGGTAGCGGTGGCGGCGGTGGCGGCCAGGGCCAGCACGGCGCCGGCATGGCGCAGCCAGGTCTTGCGGTTCATCTTCATGGGAGCGTTCCTTTGCATCAGGTCAGGCACATCGGCAGATCGGTGGATCCGTGAATCGCCGGCCAAATCGCCAGGCGGGTGGGGATGGCTGAATGCTAGGAGCGACATATTTCTGCCATGTGAAAGTTTCAGAATCGGTTTTGACAGCATCCATAGACAAAACCTTGAGATACCGACTTTCGTGAGCAACGCCCGCTACCGCGCCTTCATCGCCGTCGCCCACCACGGCAGCCTCAGCGCCGCCGCCCGCGCACTGGGCGTGAGCCAGCCCACCATCTCCACCCAGATCGCCACGCTGGAGCGCCAAAGCCAGATCGAGCTGTTCCACCGCCGCGGCTACCGCATGACGCTCACGGGCGCAGGCGCCAGACTGCTGCCCATGGCGCAGAAAATCATGGCGCTGGAGGCCGAGGCCGAGTTCTTCCTGCGCGACTCGGGGCAGTTGCACCAGGGCGAGCTCAAGATCGGCGCCGTGGGGCCCTTCCATGTGATCGAGATGGTGGCCGCCTACCGCGCACGGCACCCGGGCATGCAGCTGTCCATCCGCATGGGCAACTCGCAGCAGGTGCTGGCCGACCTGGAACGCTACCACACCGACGTGGCCGTGCTCGCCGGCCTCTACGACCGCCCGGAGCTGCTGGCACGCGAGTACGCGCGCCACGCCATCGTGCTGTTCGCCCATGTGGCCCATCCCTTCGCGCGGCGCAGCGAAATCGCGCTGTCCGAACTGCAGGGCCAGCCTTTGCTGCTGCGCGAGCACGGCTCGACCACGCGCACCGCGCTGGAATCGGTGCTGCAGGCCGCCGGGGTGCAGCCGCGCACCGAGCTGGAGATCGGCAGCCGCGAAGCCATACGCGAAGCCGTGGCGCGCGGCCTGGGACTGGGCGCCGTGTCCGAAGCCGAATTCATCCCCGACCCGCGCTTTCGCCCGCTTCGCATCGCGGGCGACCCGGCCACCACCACCACCTATGTCTATTGCATGCGCGAGCGCAGCGACAGCCTGCTGGTGAGGTCTTTTCTGGAGGCGGTTTGAGGGCCGCGCCGGGCCACCTCGGCCCCCGCCTCAGCCCTCCACCCTGATTCCGCGCGCCTGGATCAGCCGGGCCCACTTCGCCCGTTCATCGCGCATGAAGGCGTCAAAGCGCTGCGGCGCCCCCCCTCCATCCTCTGCTCCGAACTCTTCGAGCTTGGCCACCACATCGGGCATGGCCAGGATGCGGTTGACGTCCGCATTGATGCGGGCCACCAGATCGGCGGGCATTCTTGCGGGGCCCACCAGGCCGAACCAGATGCTCGCGTTGAACCCGGAATAGCCCTGCTCCGCCACCGTGGGAATCTCCGCGAAGGCCTTGGCGCGCTTCACGCCCGTCTGGGCCACGGCATGGACTTTTCCGCCCTTGATGAAGGGCGCCGCCGTGGTCATCCCCTCGAACGCGTAGTCGATCTGGCCGCCCAGCAGATCCGTCATCACGTTCGACGCGCCCTTGTACGGGATATGGAGCGCGGACACCGCCGCAGTCTGCTCGAACAGCGCTAGCGCAAGGTGCTGGGCCGACCCCGTGCCCGAGGAGCCGAAGCTGACCTCCCCCGGCTTTTGCTTCAATGCGGCCAGCAGGCCCTGCATGGTGGCGGAAGCCTTGGGGCTGGCAACCAGGACCTGCGGGGTCTGGCCCACCAGGGCGATGGCGGAGAAGTCCCGCTCCGGCGAGAAGCCGAGCCTGGGGTTGAGCGCAGGGGCAATGCCCAGCGCGTTGATGTGGCCCATCATGAGCGTCTGCCCATCGGGCGCGGCCCTGGCGGCCTCGGCAGCGGCGATCAGCCCCGCCGCCCCTGGCCGGTTCTCGACGATGACGGGAATGGCCCACAGCTGGTTGAGCCGGTTGGCGATGATCCGCGCCAGGATGTCCGTGCCGCCGCCTGCCGAGAAGCCGACGAGGATTTTGACCGGGCCCGCTGGCGGCCTGGCCTGTGCAAAGCCCGGATGGGCATGCAGGGCGGCGGCTGCGGCGGCCGAGGTCAGGAACTGTCTGCGTTGCATGGCTTGTCTCCTTGGATGATGGGCTGGCGGCGGTCTTACGCCACCGAGGTCCAGCGGCCGAACCGGGGCACCTGCGCCTCGTCGAAATTGAAGCCGAGCCCCGGCGTCTGGTGCAGCACGACACGGCCCTTTTCCTGCGCCAGCTGGCGGTCCAGCAGGCGGCGGAAGTTCAGCACCTGGTCATCCCAGAAGAACTCGACATAGCGCGCATTGGGGGTCGCGGCCACCAGCGGCGCGTGCACATCGTGGAACCAGTGCGGACACATCTGCAGCCCATAGCCCGCCGCCATGGCGGCAATGCGCTTCCACTCGGTAATGCCCCCGCAGACTGCGGCGTCGGTCTGCAGGATGGATGCGGCGCCCATGTCGAGCAGATGCTTGTGGTACCAGCGGCCATAGCCGATTTCCGCGGTGGCCACGGGAATGCGGGTGAGCTTTGCCAGGCGGGCGTGGCTTTCGACATCGTCGGGGCTGAACGGCTCCTCGATGAAATAGGGGTCGTACGCCTCCATGCGGCGCAGGTACTGCATGGCCTGCACGGTGTCCACCCAGCCGTTGTTGCAGTCCAGCATGAGCTCCACGTCCGGGCCGATGGCTTCGCGCGCCGCCTTCACGCGCGACTCCTCGCCCTGGGGCGACCAGCGGCCGGTCTTCATCTTGACCGCCTTGAAACCCAGCTCGACATAGCCGGCCATCTCCTCGCCGACATGGCCGGCGGTCTTGCCGTCCACGTAGTAGCCGCCGCTGGCATAGGCCGGCACCGTGTCCAGCTCCACCGCGCCCAGGTACTTGTGCAAAGGCAACTGGGCGGTGCGGGCATTGAGGTCCCACAGCGCAATGTCGAGAGCGCTGAGTGCGCGCATCACGGTGCCCATGCGGCCTTGCAGCAGCGCCTCCTGGTACATCTCCTTCCACAGCCCTTCGACGGCCAGGGACTCGCGGCCCAGCAGCACAGGACCGAGCAGCTGCTCGACCGCGACACGGAACAGCTCGCCCGCCGCATTGCCGACATAGCAAAAGCCGATGCCTTCGACGCCGTCGCTGCTGCGGACCTTGACCAGTCCGTAGTGGCGGTCGACCACGGTGCGGTTCGACAGATAGGTGACCTTGTCCAGCGGCACGCGGGCAACGCAGACTTCAATGGATTCGATGAGGGGCATGAGCTCTCCTGACATGGTTTGGAAGCGGGAACGAGCGAACTTTGCGCTTCAGGAGATCTGCAACAAAGATGGTGTCCCATGGTTCAGATGACGCAAAATGCGTCGCATGGATTCGCGCTTTCTCCAGAGCTTCATTGCCGTCGTGGACTGCGGCTCGATGGCCGACGCCGCGCGCAGGCTGGACCTGCCGCCCACCACCGTGGCCCAGCAGATGCGTGCGCTGGAGGCCGACGTGGGCTGCGCACTGCTCACGCGGGTGGGCCGGACGGTGCGGCCCACCGTTGTGGGTGCCCGGATCGTGGAGCATGCGCGGGAGGTGCTCAAATCCGTGGAGAACCTGAGGTCGGCCGCCTCGGCCACCGAGCTTCCCGCAGGCCCATTGAGGCTGGGGGCAACGCCCACGGCGCTGATGGGCCTGGTGCCCCCGCTGCTGCGCCGGTGGATGAGCGCCCATCCGGCCGTGCGCGTCTACATCGAACCCGGCACTTCCTCACTGCTGCTGGACCAGGTGCAGGCCGGCCATCTGGATGCGGCCATCCTTGTGCACCCGGCCTTCGCCATGCCCAAGACCTGCGAATGGCGGCTGATGCGCAGCGAGGCGCTGATTCTTCTCGCGCCCCGGGACATGAAGGTGCGCGATCCGCTGCTCACGGCCGCACGCGAACCCTTCATCCAGTACGACCGAAAGGTGGTGGCAGGAAAAATGGCGGATGAATACCTGCGGGGCCACGGCATCAAGCCGAAGGTCCGCTTCGAGCTGGACGGCATCGAGCAGATCGCACAGCTGGTTGCGGAAGGATTTGGTGTCTCCATCCTGCCGGACTGGCCCGTGCTGGGACCGCCGGATGCCAGAACGCGCCGATGGCCGCTGCCCCCTCCGAGCCCGTCCCGCGAAGTGGGCATGGTGTGGCTGCGCTCTTCGGTGCGCTCCCCACTGGCAGCCGCCTTGTCCGAACTGATCGATTCCCGCTAGCGGACCATGCCCTGACCTGTGCCTGGCACGCAGGCTCTCAGAACAGGCTGCGTTGCGGCAGCAAAAGCGACGGGTGGTAGAGGCTGCAATCGAGCCGCAGCGGCTCGCGGTTGAACCCGTACCGACGGCAGGCCAGGGCGAAGCGCTGGCGCAGCAGCTCGGCCCAGTGGCCGGTACCTTTCATGCGCTGGCCGAACTCGGCGTTGTACACGCGGCCGGCCTCGCGCTGCTCGCCCTGGATGCCGTGCAGGTCGCGCACGCGCTCCATCACGCGGCGGGCGCGGTCGGGGTAGTGCACCTGCAGCCATTGCTCGAACAGCGGCGCCACTTCCCAGGGCAGGCGCAGCACGGCATAGAAGGCATGGCGCGCGCCTGCGTCGGCGGCCGCCTCCAGCACCTTCTCCAGGTCTTCGTTGATGAAGGGAATCTGCGGTGCCAGGCTCACGCCCACGGGCACGCCCGCCTCGGTCAGCGCGCGGATGCTGCGCAGCCGGCGGTGGGGCGCGGCGGCGCGCGGCTCCAGGTGGCGTGCCAGGTCGGCATCCAGCGTGGTCAACGTGATGTGCACCGAGGCCAGGCCCTGGCGCGCCAGCGGGGCCAGCAGGTCCAGGTCACGCTCCACCCCGCTGCCCTTGGTGACGATGGAAAACGGGTGGCGCGCCTCGGCCAGCACTTCGATCAGGCGGCGCGTCAGCCCCAGTTCGCGCTCTATGGGCTGGTAGCAGTCGGTGACCGAGCCCAGCATCACGGGCGCGGCCACATGGCTGGCGCGCGACAGCTCGGCGCGCAGCAGCTCGGGCAGGTTCTGCTTGGCGATGAGCCGGGTCTCGAAGTCCAGCCCCGGCGACCAGCCCAGGTAGCTGTGCGTGGGCCGGGCATAGCAATAGATGCAGCCGTGCTCGCACCCCCGGTAGGGATTGAGCCCCATGTGAAACGGCAGGTCGGGCGACTGGTGGCGGCTCAGCGCCGAGCGGGCCTGCTCCCAGCGCAGTTCGGTGCGCAGGGGCGCGGCTTCCTCGTCTTCGGCCGGCGCCTCAAGGCTGCCCCAACCGTCATCGAAGGCCTCGCGCGGGTCGGTGGTGAAACGGTGGGCCAGTTGGCTGGCTGCGCCCCGGCCCTTGATGGCGTGCAGGGGAATGAAGGCCGGCTCCGGAGAGAGGTCTGGGTTGGCGCGCATGGGGTTCGCTCCCGCAACGATGAATACTGTACAAACATACAGATCATAGCTGCGCAGCAGCCCGTTATCCAGAACGATGACAATGCCCCTGATCCATGCCATCCAGACCCATGCACCACATCCGCCCTGCCATCGACAGCGACTTCCCGTCCTTGCTGGCCTGCGATCCATATGCCCGCAGCCATGCTGAACGCCAGGCCTTTCTGCGGGAGAAAACGGCCGCTGGCGCGGTATTGCTGGCCGAGCGGGATGGCTCCGTGCCGGGTTTTGTCGTGCTGGAGCCCGGATTCTTCGGCCATGGGTTCATCTCCCTCATCGCCGTGGCAGATGCAGCGCGGCGCAGCGGCGTGGCGCTTGCACTGCTGGCGGCGGCCCGGCAGCGCTGCACCACGGACAAGCTCTTTACCTCGACCAATGCATCGAACCTGGCCGCGCAGGCGCTGTTCGCCCAGGCGGGCTTTGTGCCCAGCGGGCGCGTGGACAACCTGGACCCCGGCGACCCCGAGCTGATCTTTTTCAAGGCCCTGGGCAGCACGCGCGCGCAGTAGCGCTCGCAGCAGGCCGCGTCAAGCCCACGCCAATCCGCACCGCACCGTGCGGGTTCGCTTGGCAGAACCCACACGGGCCTGCACAATGGGTCTATCGCACCAACTTGGTGCTTTTCTCTTTTCTGAAGATGCCTTGGCCCGGACAACCGCGTTGCCCGGGCTTTTGTCCGTTTGGGCGCCGCTGCCCTTCACTGCAGCCACGGCGCAAGCACACAAGGGAGCCAACACCATGGAGCGCAAGCCCCACATCATTCTTTCGTCCCTGGACCTGGAGCGCATCGAGGCCCTGCTGGACAAGCAACCCGCCTTCCCCGGCCGCGACGCGCTCGAGGCCGAGCTGGACCGCGCCGACGTGCTCGAACCCAAGGAAATGCCGCCCAATGTGGTGACCATGAACTCCACCGTGCGCTTCACGCTGCTGGAGTCGGGCAAGTCCAATACGCTGACCCTGGTCTATCCCAAGGAGATGGATGGCAGCTCCGACAAGGTGTCGGTCTTCGCGCCCGTGGGCATTGCCCTGCTGGGCCTGAGCGTGGGCGACCAGTCGCGCATGGCCGGTCCCTCGGGCCAGGTCACCGTGCGCGTGGATGCCATCGAGTTCCAGCCGGAAAGCGCAGGCGAGCTGCACCGTTGAACGCCGACCGGCGTGAAGCGAAAAAGGCAGCCAACCGGCTGCCTTTGTTGTTTGTGGACTGACGCACGGCGCCTCAGCGCAGGCCTGCCAGAAACGCCGCGATCAGGCCGGTGCCCACCAGGCCCGCCTGCCAGCGCAGCGCCATGTGCCAGCTGGGAACGTGGCGCTCCACGCGCTCGTACAGCAGATGGCCGGCCGCAATCGACAGCACGAAGGCCGTGCACATGCCCAGCAGGGCGGCGGGAATGGAATGTGGCCAGAAATGGCTTTCCACGGCATTGACCAGCAGGCAGACCGAGAAGTGCACGAGAAACACCGAGTACGAAATCTTGCCCAGCCGACGCAGCGGCGCCCAGCCTTGCGCCTGGGCAAACGCGGGGCTGCGCATGGCCACGACCAGGGCCAGCGCCGTAGCACCGGCCAGCGCGATGCGGTCGCGCCACTCCAGTGCCAGTGCCGCCACCACCAGGGCCACGATCAGCAGGGACCAGCTCCAGGCCGTCGAGGACTTGTCCGCATGCGCGGCCCAGTAGGCCAGCATGCCCAGGCCGTAGGCGCCAAAGAAGTACGGCGCCCACACATCCCATTGCGCATCCAGATTGAAGCCCAGCAGCGAAGCCGCCACGCCGATCACCACCAGCGCCTGCGCCACGCTCAGCGCCCAGGGCCAGCAGCGTGACAGGGCGTCGCCGCCAAAGCGGCGGCGCAGCAAGGCACCGCCCCAGCGCGTGCCGGCCAGCAGCAGCGCAGTCAGCGCAAAAAGCTGGAAGTCGATGGACACATACCAGACGCCCGCAGACAGCGACTCCTCGCCCACGATGTTCTGCAGCAGCAGCGCATGCGCCACCAGTTGCCAGAGATCGGGCTCGCCCGACACCGAGGCATGGTCGAACCAGGGCCGCACGGCGGCCGAGACCACGATGGCCACGACCAGCGCCACCGCATAGGGCACGACCAGACGCACGAAGCGGCGCCCGATGCGCGACCACGGATCGCTGTGCTGGCCGTGGCCTTGCGGCGCCATGCTGGCTGCCGCCAGGTAGCCGCCCAGCACCAGGAAGATCTGCACGGCCATGCGCGCATATTCATAGAGCCAGTCGATGAGTTCCGGCGCGGCCGGATGGGCGATATCGGACATGGGGCCGTAGAAGGCCAGGTGGTGCCAGATGATGGCGGCACAGGCCAGGCCCTTGGTGCAGTCGATCAGCGCACTGCGGCTAGCGTGGGACATGGGGCAATCTGTAGTCGGTACGGGGCGGGAAGGCGCAGGGCCCGGGCCGCCTGGCCGCAAGCCCGCAAAGGCGCCATTGTGCGCCTTTTGGACGCTACTTGCAGAAAGCTGACACATCGCTTCCCAAGCCGCCCGGAGCGTGCCGCGCACGCGCAGGCACAATGCATGCCATGACGCAATCCAAACCTCTTCCGGCGTTGAACCGGCAGTTCGTCTCGCACTTCGGCGAGATGGGCAGCCGCTGGGGCATCAACCGCACGGTAGGCCAGATCTACGCACTGCTGTTTCTTTCGCCCGAGCCGCTCAATGCCGACCAGATCGCCGAGACGCTGGAGTTCTCGCGCTCCAACGTGAGCATGGGGCTCAAGGAATTGCAGGCCTGGCGCCTGGTGCAATTGCGCCACCAGCCCGGGGACCGGCGCGAGTATTTCGAGGCGCCGCAGGATGTCTGGGAAATCTTCCGCCGCCTGGCCGAGGAACGCCGCCGCCGCGAGATCGAGCCGACCCAGTCCATGCTGCGCGCCGCCATGCTGGAGGAAGTCACCACCGAAGAGGAACGCTACGCCCAGCAGCGCATGCGCGACATGTACGAGCTGATCGACCGGCTCATGAACTGGTTCGACGACGTGCAGCGCCTGTCGCCCGAGACCGCCATGCAGCTCATGGGCATGGGCACGGCCGTGACGCGGCTGCTGGATCTGAAGGACCGCATCACGGGCGGCAAGGGCCGCGCCAAGGCGGATGACACCGACGATTGAACCTGGCAAGCCTGCGTACAAAAATGAGCTCCCGAGGGAGCTCATTGTGTTTACAGCAATGCTTCATTGGCGGTAAGCGCGTGCAAAAACTGGCGTAGCCCAAAGCGAGGGACACCGAGCAAGGGCCGCCCCCGCAGCGAGGGTGTCGTCCCCCTCCCGAAGAGAGAGGGGGAAGGCGCGAAGCGCCTCAGGGGGAGCTTTATTTCTCCCGGGCCAGGAGTTCGCGGCGGGTGGCCTCGTCGTCCATCAGTTCGTACCACATCGCGTTGAGCACCGCGAAGGCGGCCGCCAGCGGCAGGCCGAGCAACCAGGCGAAGTACCACATGGTGTTGTGTCCTTTCTAGACGTTGACTGTCGTTTCTTGATTCGGTGGATCAGTACGAGTGGCCGCGGCCCTCGATGATGGCCATCGGGTCGACCTTGCCGCGCAGCACGCTGTAGACCCAGCTGGTGTAGGCCACGATGAGGGGCACGAAGATCAGCGCGCACACCAGCATGATGAACAGCGTCACATGGCTGGACGAAGAGTCCCAGACCGTGAGGCTGTGCTGCGGGTTCAGCGACGAGGGCAGGATGAACGGGAACATGGATGCCCCCACGCTGGCGATGATGCCGGCAATGCCCAGGCCGCTGGACAGCAGGGCCAGCCACTCGCGGCGCAGCCACAGGCCCAGCGCCGCCAGCAGCGGCATCAGCAGGCCGATGGCCGGCACGGCCCAGAGCACGGGCCGGGCCTGGTAGTTGGCGAACCAGGCGCCCGCCTGCAGCGCAGCCGTCTTGAACAGCGGATTGGACGGTCCGGTGGTGTTGATCTCGCTGGTGATGCGGTAGCCATTGAGCGCGGCCAGCCACACGCCGGCCGCCGCGAACAGCACCGTGGTGGCGACGGCAGCCACCATGCCGAAGCGGCGCGCGCGCGCGGCCACATCGCCCTCGGTCTTGAACACCAGCCAGGACGCACCATGCATGAGCAGCATGCACAGCGAGACCAGGCCGGCCAGCAGCGCAAACGGGTTGAGCAGGCCGAAGAACGTGCCCTCGTAATAGATGCGCATGTCGGGTGCCAGGCGGAAGGGCACGCCCTGCAGCACATTGCCAAGGGCCACGCCGAAGATCAGCGCAGGCACCACGCCGGCCATGCACAGCACGGCATCCCAGCGCGCGCGCCAGGCCGGCTCCTCGCGCTTGCTGCGGAACTTGAAGGCCACGGGCCGCAGGATCAGCGCCACCAGGGCCGCGAACATGGCCAGGTAAAAGCCCGAGAACGAGACCGCGTACAGCTGCGGCCAGGCCGCAAAGATGGCACCGCCGCCCAGGATGAGCCAGACCTGGTTGCCTTCCCAGACCGGGCCCAGAGAGTTGATGACGACGCGGCGCTCCACGTCGGTCCTGGCCGCCAGCGGCAGCAGCGCGGCAGCGCCCAGGTCAAAGCCATCGGTGACGGCAAAGGCGATGAGCAGCACGCCCAGCAGGCCCCACCACAGCAGGCGCAGGATGTCGTAGCTGATCAGTTCGTGAAGAATCATGGTGACAATCTCCCTTGGTCATTGCCCGCGGGCGAGTTTTTGCATCAGAGGGAAGTAGGTGGTCAGGTGCGGCGCGCTTTCCTCCTGAGGTCCCTTGCGGATGGCCTTCACCATGAGCTTCATCTCGATGACGAAGAGCACGGAGTAGATGGCGATGAAGCCTGCAATCGTCAGCAGCAGCGTGCCTGCGCCCAGGTTGGAGACGGCCAGCGCCGTGGGCAGCACGCCTTCGATGATCCAGGGCTGGCGGCCCACCTCGGCCACGATCCAGCCGCACTCGGCCGCGATCCAGGGCAAGGGAATGGCGATCACGGCCAGCTTGAGCATCCACGGATGGGCGTCCAGCCTGCGCCGCACCGACAGCCAGAAGAAGGCGGCCGTGAGCGCGATGAAGAACATGCCCAGCCCCACCATGATGCGGAAGGCCCAGAACAGCGGCCCCACGGCCGGCACGGTGTCCCAGGCGGCCTGGGCGATCTGCGCGTCCGTGGCCTGGCGCGGGTCGTCCACGTAGCGCTTGAGCAGCAGCGCGTAGCCCAGTTGCCCGCCCTTGTCCTCGAAGACGGCCTTGGCGTCGGCCGGCACCTGGCTCGTGGGGCCGGCGGCGCGGATGGCCTCCAGCGCGCCATAGGCCTCGATGCCGTTGCGGATGTACTGCTCGGTGCGCTGGACCAGGTCGTTGATGCCGGGGATCTCGGTGGTCAGCGAGCGCGTGCCGATCAGGCCCATGACCCAGGGAATGTGCACGGCGTAGTGCGTCTCCCGTGCGGCCTTGTCGGGGAAGCCGAAGGCCGTGAAGGCGGCCGGTGCGGGCTCGGTGTCCCACATGGCCTCGATGGCGGCCAGCTTCATCTTCTGGTGCTCCGAGGATAGATAGCCGCTTTCATCGCCCAGCACCACCACCGACAGCGCGGCGGCCAGGCCGAACGAGGTGGCCACCGTCATGGAGCGGCGCGCCAGCTGGATGTGCCGGCCCTTGAGCAAATACCAGGCCGAGACGCCCAGCACGAAGATGGCCGCCGTCACGTAGCCGGCCGAGACCGTGTGCACGAACTTGGCCTGGGCCACGGGGTTGGTCAGCACGGCAAAGAAGTCGGTGACCTCCATGCGCATGGTCTGCGGGTTGAACGCCGCGCCCACGGGGTTTTGCATCCAGCCGTTGGCGATCAGGATCCACAGCGCCGAGAAGTTCGAGCCCAGGGCCACGCACCAGGTGGTCACCAGATGGCCGACCTTGCTCAGGCGATCCCAGCCGAAGAAGAACAGGCCCACGAAGGTGGCCTCCAGGAAGAAGGCCATCAGCCCCTCGATGGCCAGCGGTGCGCCGAAGATGTCGCCCACGTAGTGGCTGTAGTAGCTCCAGTTCATGCCGAACTGGAACTCCATCACGATGCCCGTGGCCACGCCCATGGCGAAGTTGATGCCGAACAACGTGCCCCAGAACTTCGTCATGTCGCGCCAGATGGTGCGGCCCGTCATCACGTAGACGGTCTCCATGATGGCGATGATCACGGCCAGGCCGATGGTCAGCGGCACGAACAGGAAGTGGTAGAGCGCCGTTACCGCGAACTGCAGCCGCGATAGATCGACGATGTCGAGGTCCATGGTGAGATCCTTTCTCTCGGGGTACTTGGTGAAATCCTTGATCAGCCGTCCTGCCGCAGGCGCGCCAGGGCCGCCTCGAACGGCGGTGTGCCGCGCAGCGCCTCGGACACCACGCGGCCCTGCTCCACCCACAGCAGCCGGTCGGCCAGTTGCGCCTCCCGCAGCTTGTGGGTGGCCAGCACCAGGGTGCGGCCCCGGGCTGCACTGTCCAGCCGCACCAGCAGGTCGGCGGCCGTGCGTGCATCCAGGCCCTCGGTCACTTCGTCCAGCAGCCAGCAGCGCGCGGGGCTCAGCAGCAGCCGCGCCAGCGCCAGGCGCCGTGCCTGGCCGCCGGACAGGCCCAGCCCGCCCTCGCCCAGCCGCGTGTCCAGACCCTGCGCCATGGCGCGCACATCGCCGGCCAGCCCGGCGACTTCCAGCGCCGCCCACAGCGTGTCCTCGGCGGCCTCGGGGCAAGCCAGCAAAAGGTTGTCGCGCAGGCTGTCCTCGAACAGTTCGGTGCGCTGCGTCATCCAGGTGCAGCGCCGGGCACGCACGGCGCCGGCCAGCGGCTGGAGCTCGCCGGCCATCAGGGACAGCAGCGTGGTCTTGCCCGCGCCGCTGGCGCCCAGCAGGGCGACACGTTCGCCTTCGGCGATACGGATGTCCTGGGCCAGCACGGCGGCACGGGGTGCCACGACCTGCTCCAGCTCAACCGCCAAGCCCTGCCCGGGCGCAGCCGGTTCGCAGGCGCCTTGCGCAGCGCCGCCGCGCAGGGCAGGCGCCAGCCGGCGCGCGGCCAGCCAGCTGCGGCCGGCCTCCAGCGCGCCACGGCGCAACGCGGCAAAGGGCTCCATGGCCGTCAGCGCCAGCAACAGGGCCAGCGCGGCCACGGGCGCGCCCAGCAGGCCGGCCTCGGCCAGCCAGCCTACGCCCAGCAGCACACCGGCCAGGGCCAGGGCGCCGCACAGGCCTTGCACGAAGGAGGTTCGGGCCTCCAAGCCGTGGAGCTCGGCGTCGGCCTCGGCCACGCGGGCGTCCAGGGCGGCAATGCGTTCGCAATGCGCGGCCAGGGTGCCGGCCATGGCCAGCTCCGCCTGCCCGGCCACCAAGTCGGCCGTGCGGGCGCGCAGGGACTCCAGCGCCAGCGCGCGGCGCACGGCGGGCCGGCGCGCACTGCGCGCCAGCCACAGGGCACTGCCCAGGCCGGTGGCCAGCAGCCACGCAGCCAAGGCCATGCCCAGCCACCAGCGCATCAGGCCCAGCGCCAGGGCGGCCATCAGCGTGGCACCCGTGGCGGCCAGCAAGGGCACGAACAGGCGCAGGTACAGGCTGTCCAGCGCATCCACGTCGGCCGTCAGCCGCTGCAGCAGGCGCGCGGGCCGCAGGCGCAGGCTCAGGGCGGCGGCGGGCGTGGCCCAGCTGCGCAGCAGCCGCTCGCGCAGGGCGGCCAGCACGGCCAGGGTGGCGTCATGGGTGACCAGCCGTTCGGCATAGCGCGTGCCCGTGCGGCCCAGGGCCAGCAGGCGGATGCCGGCCGAGGGCATGAACACATCGAAGACGATGGCCGTGGCCGGCAGCAGCCCGGCCAGCGCCGTGGCCGTGATGAACCAGCCCGACAGGCCCAGCAGCGCCATGCCCATGAGCACCGTGAGCAGGGCCAGCAGCGCGCCACCCAGCCACAGGCGCCGGGGCGCCATGCGCGCCAGGGCGGCAAGCATGGGCCAGAGGGTGGAGCGGGGCTTCATGCGGCCAGCTCCTGTGGGGCGGCATGGCCCGCCAGCTCCACCACGCGGTGCATGGCGGCGGCCAGTTCGGCATCGTGGGTGGCGACGATCAGCGTGCGCCCGCGTGCCAGCTGCAGCAGGGCATCGGTGACCTGGGCGGCCGTGGCCGGGTCCAGGTGGGCCGTGGGTTCATCGACCAGCAGCAGGCCTGCATCGCGCGACAAGGCCAGGCGCGCCAGTGCCAGGCGCACGATTTCGCCGCCCGACAGGCCGGCTCCGCCCTCGCCCAGCGTGGCGCCGGCCCGGGTCTCGGCCAGCTTGCCCAGCCCGGCCAGCCGCAGGGCCTGGCGCAGTTCGCCGAAGGTGAATCCCGCGCGGCCCAGCCGGAGGTTTTCGGCCACCGAGCCGGCGAACACATGCGGGCTCTGCCCCATCCAGGCCATGCGCGCGCGCAGCCGGCCGGCCGATTCGCCGTTGAGCAGCTGGCCATCGATATGGATGCGCCCAGGCTCGGCCACCGGCAGCAGGCCTGCAATCTGCGCCAGCAGCAGCGACTTGCCGCTGCCGCTGGGGCTCCACAGCGCCACATGCTCGCCAGGCCGCACGTCCACCGTGAGCGCCGGCAGCGTGACCACGCCGCCTGGCGCCTGGGGCCGCACCTGCTCCAGGTGCAGGGCGCAGGCCTGGCCGGCCGCCCTGCCGGGCGCAGCCAGTGCGCCGGGCAGCGGCTGCGCATCGCGGCCCAGCTCGCCCAGGGCCTGCAGGGCGGCCTCGCCGCTGGCACGGTCGTGCCAGACGGCAGACAGCTCACGCAGGGGATCGAAGAAGCTGGGCGCCAGCAGCAGCACGAACAGCGCCTGGCCCAGGCTCAGTGTCTGGCCCCAGCTGCCAAAGGGCAGATGGCCCAGCAGGTGAAAGCCCACGTAGACGGCCACCATGGCCACGCCCAGGGCCGAGAACAGTTCCAGCACCGCAGAGGACAGAAAGGCGATGCGCAGCACGCGCATGCTGCGTTCGCGCAGGGATTCGGCATTGGCGCGCAGCCGCTGCGCCGTGGCATCCACCGCGCCCAGGGCGCGCAGGGTGGACAGGCCGCGCAGCCGGTCGAGCAGGAAGGCGTTCATGCCGCCCAGCTCCACCATCTGCGCCTGGCTGGCCGCCTTGGCGCGCCAGCCGACGATGGCCATGAACAGCGGGATCAGCGGCGCGGCCACCACCAGGATCAGCGCCACCACCCAGCTCTGGCTGGCCACGGCCAGCGCAATCACCAGCGGCACGGTGCGCACGCGCCACATGGCGGTCTGGTAGCGCGACAGCCAGGGCACGATGGCCTCGGCCTGCTCGGCCATGGCGCTGGCCGCCTGGCCCGAGGCCGCGCGCTGGCGGTCCAGCGGAGAGGTGCCCGCCAGCGTGCGCAGCACCTGCATTCGCAGCGCACTCACCAGGCTGCGCGCCTGCAGATTGGCGCGGCGTGTGCCGCTGGCATCGCACCAGGCGCGCAACCCGCCCAGCAGTGCCACGCCGGCCGCAAGCTGCCACTGTGGCCACAGCGGCTCCCTGCCTGCGCCATCGGCCATGGACTGCACGGCCAGCGCCAGCAGCAGCGCCTGGGGCAGCCACAGCAGCGAGGCCAGCACCAGGCGCCCCGTACCCGCCATCGGACGACGCGCCAGCTGGTGGAACTCAGGCAATGACGGGGTACAAGGTTTGTTCATTTATTCTGTAATTTCAGTATTTACTGAAATTACGCAAAGAATTCTAAACAAACTTGCTCCAGGCAAGTCGCTCGTAGGGGGAAGCCGAGTGAAGCAGTCAAGCGTGCGCAAGGGGTTTTGCGCAAACAACTTCGAGAACCGGACCCGCACAGCGTGGGTAATACCCAAAGAAAACGGCGCCCGAAGGCGCCGTCTGGCAGGGTAGGAGAAGAGCCCGTCCTGGGCTCCCCTACCTTAGGGGGTGGACAGCAGGCGGTCGCGCGCCTGGTTGTATTCGCGCTTGAGACGCTCGACCAGCTCGCCCGCACCCGTGACTTCGCGGATGGCGCCAATGCCCTGGCCGCAGCCCCAGATGTCCTTCCAGGCCTTCTTGGCGTCGCCGCCGAAGTTCATCTTGCTGGGGTCCGACTCGGGCAGGTTGTCGGGGTCCAGGCCTGCCGCACGGATGGACGGCGCCAGGTAGTTGCCGTGCACGCCCGTGAACAGGTTGCTGTAGACGATGTCGTCGGAGGTGCCGTCCACGATGGCCTGCTTGTAGGCGTCGTGCGCACGCGCTTCATGCGTGGCAATGAAGGCCGAGCCGATATAGGCGAAGTCCGCTCCCATGGCCTGGGCCGCGAGGATGGCACCGCCCGAGGCGATGGAGCCCGACAGCGCCACGGGGCCGTCGAACCATTCGCGGATCTCCTGGATCAGCGCGAACGGGCTCTTGACGCCCGCATGGCCGCCCGCGCCCGCCGCCACGGCGATCAGGCCGTCGGCCCCCTTTTCGATGGCCTTGTGCGCGAACTTGTTGTTGATGATGTCGTGCAGCACCACGCCGCCCCAGCTGTGCACGGCCTGGTTCACGTCCTCGCGCGCACCCAGGCTGGTGATGACGATGGGCACCTTGTACTTGGCGCACATCTGCATGTCGTGCTCGAGCCGGTCATTGCTCTTGTGCACGATCTGGTTGATGGCGAACGGCGCCGAGGGCCGGTCCGGATGGGCCTTGTCCCAGGCGGCCAGGGTCTCGGTGATCTCGGCCAGCCAGTCTTCGAGCTGCTCGGCCGGGCGCGCGTTGAGCGCGGGCATGGAACCCACGATGCCGGCCTGGCACTGGGCGATCACGAGCTTGGGGTTGCTGATGATGAACAGCGGCGAGCCGATCACTGGCAGGGCCAGTTTCTTCAGCGCCGGGGGAAGCTTGGACATGCGTTGTCTCCGTTGGTTCTCGGTATCTTTGTCTGCGTTGTGCCGTGCGCAAGCGCCGGGTCAGAAGGCGTCCATGGGCAGTGCCATCACGCTGTCGCCGCCGTGCACGATGGCATCGCGCAGGCCCGCCGCCTTGACGAGGATGTGCTCGGCATAAAAGCGCGCCGTCGCAATCTTCGCGCGCATGAAGGCCTCGTCCTGTCCCTTGTGCAACAGCTGCTCGGCCACCAGCAGGGCGCGGCCCATCTGCCAGCCTGCGACGAGGTTGCCCGCCAGCATCAGGTAGGGAACGCTGCCGGCGTACACGGCATTGGGCTCGGCCTTGGCCTGGCCCGAGACGAAGTGCACCGCCTCCACGAAGGCCTGGCGCGCAGCGGCCAGTTGGCGGGCCACGGCCAGTGCCTCGGGCGTGCCGCTGGCGGCCAGCTCGGCCTCGGTCTTCTCGATCTGGCCCGCAATGGCCAGCGCGGTCTGGCCGCCATCGCGCGCCGTCTTGCGGCCCACCAGGTCATTGGCCTGGATGGCGGTCGTGCCTTCGTAGATGGTCAGGATCTTGGCGTCGCGGTAGTACTGGGCGGCGCCCGTCTCCTCGATGAAGCCCATGCCGCCGTGCACCTGCACGCCCAGGCTGGTGACTTCCAGACTCATCTCGGTGCTGTAGCCCTTGACCAGGGGCACCATGAATTCATAGAAGGCCGCATTGGCCTCGCGCACCTGGGCGTCGGCATGGTGATGGGATGCGTCGTAGGCCGCGGCGGCCGTGGCCGCCATGGCGCGGCAGCCCTCGGTGTAGGCGCGCATGGTCATGAGCATGCGGCGCACATCGGGGTGGTGGATGATGGTGGCGCTGGCCTTGACGCTGCCGTCCACGGGACGGCTTTGCACGCGCTCGCGGGCATAGGCCACGGCATGCTGGTAGGCGCGCTCGGCCACGGCAATGCCCTGCACGCCCACGGCGTAGCGGGCCGCGTTCATCATGATGAACATATATTCGAGGCCGCGGTTTTCCTCGCCAACCAGATAGCCGATGGCGCCCCCGTTGTCGCCGTACTGCAGCACGGCCGTGGGCGAGGCCTTGATCCCCATCTTGTGCTCGATGCTCACGCAGTGCACATCGTTGCGCGCGCCCAGCGAGCCATCCTTGTTGACCAGGAACTTGGGCACCACGAACAGGCTGATGCCCTTGACGCCCTCGGGCGCCCCGGCCACGCGGGCCAGCACCAGATGGACGATGTTCTCGGCCATGTCGTGCTCGCCATAGGTGATGAAGATCTTGGTGCCGAAGACCTTGTAGCTGCCATCGGGCTGCGGATCGGCCTTGGTGCGCACCAGGGCCAGGTCGGAGCCGGCCTGGGGCTCGGTCAGGTTCATGGTGCCGGTCCACTCGCCGGTCACCAGCTTTTCGAGATAGGTGGCCTTGAGCTCATCGCTGCCCGCCGTCAGCAGGGCCTCGATGGCGCCATCGGTCAGCAGCGGGCACAAAGCAAAGCTCAGGTTGGCGCTGTTGAGCATTTCCACACAGGCCGCGCCAATCGTCTTGGGCAGGCCCTGGCCACCAAAATCCTGCGGATGCTGCAGGCCCTGCCAGCCGCCTTCGGCGTACTGGCGAAAGGCCTGCTTGAAGCCCGCCGTGGTGGTGACCACGCCGTCCTTGAGGCTGGAAGGCGCCACGTCGCCCGGCAGGTTCAGCGGTGCCACCACGCCTTCGCACAGCTTGGCGCATTCCTCCAGCACGGCCTGGGCCGTCTCCAGGCCAGCCTCCTCGAAACCGGGCAACTGCGCCACCTGGTCGATCTGCGCCAGATGCTCCATGGCGAACAGCATGTCTTTGAGGGGAGCCGAGTAAGTCATTGTTGAACCTTCCTGAACAGAGCCTGGACCGCCGGCGCGCAGCGCGCGGCGACCTGGGACAGCGGGCACGCCGCCACGGCACTACTGCATTGCAGCGTTATTGCGTGACGCGGCCCGATGCGTTGACGATGGACAAATCCACGAATTTCGAGCCCGCCTGCGAGCCCGGACGATAGGTAACCCAGTAGCCGCCCAGATCGAAGGCGTCCAGGCCGCGCAGCGAAGCGGCCAGCTTGTCGCGCGTCAGCGGCTGGGTGCGGCGCATGGCCTCCACGATGACGCGGGCGTTCACATAGCCTTCCATCATGGCGTAGCTGACCGGCACGGTCAGCGACTTGCCGGCAGCGGTGGCCGCGTCCCTGAACTCCTTGTTCAGGCGCATGGTCACCTTGTAGGGACTGGGCACGACCTGGGCAATGGACAGGCCGCTCATGAACTCCACGGGCAGGCGCTTGGCCAGTTGCTCGATATCGGCTTCGGACGTCGCGTAGATCTGGGCCGTGCCACCCGCCATGCGGTACGCCTCGACGAAGGCCGAGGTCACGGGGCTGGAGGCCACCACCATCACGGCCTGCGCCGAAGGCTGGGCCTTTTGCAACTGGGAAACGGCCTTGTCCATGGCACCCTTGCCCGTGCTCAGCGAGGCGCTGACCACCAGCTTGGCCTTGGAAGGCGCAATCGCCTTGTCCACGAGTTCCGCCACGGCCTTGGCATCCGGGCGTTCGTCATGCAGCAGGGCCAGGCGCGTGATGCCCACGGTGGCCAGGTGCGAGGCGATCTTGGCCATTTCCTCGGGCAGGTTGGCGCGCGTGCTGAAGATCTGGGGATTGCTCAGCACCCGCGTGTCCGTGCTCTGGTAACCCACGAGGGAGATCTGCGACTGGTCGAGCAGCTTGCTGTCCAGCAGCGCCGCCATGTTGCGGTTGCCGAAGTAGCCGGCCAGCACCACGGGCTTGGACTCGTCCAGCAGCTTGCGGGTCTTGTCCACGGTTTCCTCGGGGTGGCCCACATCGTCCACCGTGACCAGTTGCACGGGCTGCCCCTGCACGCCGCCGGCCTTGTTGATCTGGTCGAAGTACAGGCGCATGCCCTGGGCATAGGCACGGCCCTGCGTCGCACCGGCTCCCGACATGGGTGCCACCTGCCCCACCACCCAGGCATTGGCCTCGGCGGCCAGCGCCATGGCGCCACAGACAAAGGCCACGGCCGTGCGGGCCAGGCGCAAGCGCATCATCTTCATTTCAATCTCCCTCTCGGTTCATGCCATCGCCAGCACCGGCTGGCGGCCAAGTCCGTTGTTGTAGTCGGTGGTGCGCGCCGTGACCAGCGGACCATCCCGGAATCCATGACGGAAAAAGAGGGGCCTGTGCCCCTCATTTTTCAGCTTCAGCCGCTTACAGCGCCTGCACCAGTTCCGGCACGGCCTGGAACAGGTCGGCCTCCAGGCCGTAGTCGGCCACCGAGAAGATCGGTGCCTCAGGGTCCTTGTTGATCGCCACGATCACCTTGGAGTCCTTCATGCCGGCCAAATGCTGGATGGCGCCCGAGATGCCCAGGGCGATGTACAGCTGCGGCGCCACGATCTTGCCGGTCTGGCCGACCTGCAGGTCATTGGGCGCATAGCCTGCGTCCACCGCTGCGCGCGAAGCGCCGATGGCGGCGCCCAGCTTGTCGGCCAGGGGTGTGATGACTTCCTGGAACTTCTCGCTGCTGCCCAGCGCGCGGCCGCCGGAGACGATGATCTTGGCGGCCGTCAGTTCCGGGCGGTCGTTCTTGGTGACCTCGCGGCCCACGAAGCTGCTCTTGCCGTTGTCGCCAGCGGCTGCCAGCTGCTCCACCTGGGCGCTGCCGCCCGTAGTGGCCGCTGCGTCAAAGCCCGTGCCGCGCACGGTGATGACCTTGATCTTGTCGCCGCTTTGCACCGTGGCAATGGCGTTGCCGGCGTAGATAGGACGCTCGAAGGTGTCGGCGCTGTCCACCTTGGTGATGTCGCTGATCTGGGCCACGTCCAGCTTGGCTGCCACGCGCGGCGCGGCGTTCTTGCCGCTGGCGGTGGCGGGGAACAGGATGTGGCTGTAGTTCGAAGCAATCGCCAGCACTTGCGCTGCGATGTTCTCGGCCAGGCCGTCCTTGAGGCTGGCGCCATCGGCGTGGATGACCTTGGACACGCCAGCGATCTGGGCCGCAGCCTGCGCAGCGGCGCCGGCATTCTCGCCCGCCACCAGCACATGCACGTCGCCGCCGCAGGCCAGGGCCGCAGTGACGGTGTTGAGCGTGGCGCTCTTGATGGAAGCGTTGTCGTGTTCTGCAATAACGAGGGATGTCATGTCGCTGTCTTCCTTAGATCACTTTGGCTTCGTTCTTGAGCTTGCTGACCAGGGTCGCCACATCGGGCACCTTCACGCCAGCACCGCGCTTGGCGGGCTCGGCCACCTTGAGCGTCTTCAGGCGCGGGGCCACATCCACGCCCAGCTCTTCAGGCTTGACCGTGTCCAGCTGCTTTTTCTTGGCCTTCATGATGTTGGGCAGCGTGACGTAGCGCGGCTCGTTCAGGCGCAGGTCGGTGGTGATGACGGCCGGCAGGCTCAGGGCCAGGGTTTCCAGGCCGCCGTCCACTTCACGGGTCACGTTGACCTTGTCGCCAGCGACTTCGACCTTGGAGGCGAAGGTGGCTTGCGGCAGGTCGGCCAGGGCCGCCAGCATCTGGCCGGTCTGGTTGGCATCGTCGTCGATGGCCTGCTTGCCCAGGATGATGAGGCCGGGCTGCTCCTTGTCCACCAGGGCCTTGAGCAGCTTGGCGACGGCCAGGGGCTGCAGCTCCTCGGTGGTCTCCACCAGGATGCCGCGGTCGGCACCGATGGCCATGGCCGTGCGCAGGGTTTCCTGGCACTGGGCCACGCCGCAGGAGACGGCGATGACTTCGGTGGCCACGCCCTTTTCCTTGAGGCGAACGGCTTCTTCGACGGCGATTTCGTCAAAGGGGTTCATGCTCATCTTGACGTTGGCGATGTCCACGCCCGTGCCGTCCGACTTCACGCGGACCTTCACGTTGTAGTCCACCACGCGCTTGACCGGGACCAAAACCTTCATTGCAGCGGCTCCTGATTGATTGATAGATTGACGTTTACGTAAACCGAAATCATTGTATGCGGCGCTGCAGCAGCTGCGGCAGGTTTCCCTGACGGCCGAGGGCCGCATGCGCGCTCACAAAAAAGAACGATCGTGCCATTTTAAGCACGACCCTTGAGATTTCCTGCGGGGGAACAGCCTGAACTCAGGGTATGCACCTAGGAATAATCCTAGCTGCTTTTCTCTGCTGCCTGAGCCACCACGCCCCCGCGTTCGGTGATCTGCACCACCTGCTTGGGGACCGGCAGGCTCACGCCCGCGGCACGCAGGCCGCGCAGCACGGCGAGGTTCACCTCGGAGCGCACATTGCCCTGGCCATTTTGCGGGTCGTTGATGTAGTAGCTGAGACTGAACTGCAGACCCTGCTCGACAAAGTCGACCAGTGCCACCGAAGGCGCGGGCGTCTTGAGCACGCGCGGCTGCGCGGCTGCGGCATCGAGCAGGATGCCGCGCACCTGCTCCACATCGCTGTCCATGCCCACGACGATGTTGGTGGACAGGCCGAACTTGACGTCGAATCCGGTGAGGTTCTCCACACGCTGGGTGATCAGCGTCTCGTTGGGCACGATGGATTCGCGGCCGTTGAGCGCGCGGATGATGGTGTAGCGCGTGCGGATGTCGGTGATGCGGCCCTCGAAGCCATCCACGCGCACGTTGTCGCCGATGCGCAGCGCGCGCTCGATCAGCACCAGAAAGCCGCTGACGTAGTTGGAGGCGATCTTCTGCATGCCGAAACCCAGGCCCACGCCGATGGCGCCACCCATGACGGACAGCGCCGTCAGGTCCACGCCCACCATGGACAGCGACACCAGCAGGCCCACCAGGATCAGCACGCTGCGCGTGATGTTCATGGCCACCTTTCGCATGGACAGGTCGCTGACCCACTGGTTGATGACCTTCTGCTCGAACAGCGTTGCCACCCACAGCACGGCCACCATCATCAGGCCCGCCGACAGCGTGCCCTCGATCAGGTTGAGCAGGCTGACCGGCGTCTTGCCGATGTTGAACTGCAGGGCCTCCAGCTCCTCCATGACCTGCGGCAGCAGGCCGATGCTGTGCAGCACGGCCGCGCCCCAGGCCAGCCAGGAGAAGATGCGCTCGATCAGGCGCACCACGGTGGAGTGGGGGAAGGTCCGGCTGAGCACCCGCGCCACGAAGCGGATCACCGACAGGGACACCAGCAGCGACACGGCCACGCGCAACCAGAACACCGTGGAAAACCGCGCCAGGATCTCCTGGCTGGTGAAGACCAGCACCAGCGCCAGCAGCGGGAACAGGGCGCCATCGAGCGCATGGCGGCCTATCCATACGGAGGGCTTTCCATCGTTCAGATGGCCGTAGCGCGCATGCAGGCCGCGCATGGCGCCGTAGGCCAGCAGCAGGCAGGCGATGAGCACGGAGAACTCCAGCCAGGCGCTGGAGCTTTGGAAGTCGTTGATGAGCTTGTCGAAGATGTCCATGGGTCAGGGCCGTTCCGCCGCAAGGGCGCAGGCCGCCATCATCGCGCAGATCCAGGACAGGCCGACCGGACCGGGACCTACTTGCAGGTCGGTCAGCGACCCGTCTTCCAGGCCGGTTCGCGCTTGGCGGCGAAGGCCTGGGCGCCCTCCTGGGCGTCGGCATCCATCATGTTGGCGGCCATGGTCTGGCCGGCCAATTGGTAGGCCGCCTCGATGCCCATCTCGCGCTGCCGGTAGACCAGGGCCTTGCCCATGGCCACGGCCGCACGGGGCTTGCTGACGATGGACTGCACGAAGTGCTCGACGGCATCGTCCAGCGCCTCCTCGGCCACCACGCGGTTGACCAGGCCCTGCTCCAGCGCCTGCTGGGCGTCGATGAAGTCGCCCGTGAGCAGCATCTCCATGGCCTGCTTGGCCGGCACGTTGCGCACCAGCGGCACGCTGGGGGTGGCGCAGAACAGGCCATAGTGGATGCCGCTGGTGGCAAAGCGTGCCGCCTGCGCAGCAACGGCCAGATCGCACTGGGCCACGAGCTGGCAGCCTGCCGCCGTGGCAATGCCGTGCACGCGCGCGATCACGGGAACGGGCAGCCGGTGGATGGACAGCATCATGCGGCTGCACTGGGCGAACAGCTTCTGGTAGTAGTCCAGCTGCGGATGGGCCGCCATGTCCTTGAGGTTGTGCCCCGCGCAAAAGGCCTTGCCGGCCGCAGCCAGCACGACCACGCGCACGGACTCGTCGCGCGCCACGTCGTCCAGCGCCTGCTGCAGCTGCGTGAGCATCTGCTCGCCCAGGGCATTGAAGCGCTGCGGGTCGTTGAGCGTGAGGCGCACGACGCCGCGCGCGTCGCGCTGCACGTCGAGCAGGGGGCTGGCTTCAGAAGGAGGGGTGCTCGCGTTCATGGTGCTCCAGATCCGGTTCAGAGGTCGGCCAGCACGCGCACGTGCGCTTCCACGCTGCGCGCAAGCGGCCCCATCACATAGCCGCCTTCCAGGCAGGAGACGATGCGCCCCTTGGAAAAGCGCCGCGCGATGTCCTTGATGCGCGAGGTGATCCAGGTGAAGTCCTGCTCAGTCATGCCCAGCTGGCCCATGTCGTCCTCGCGGTGGGCGTCGAAGCCGGCGCTGATGAAGATCAGCTCGGGCTTGAAGGCCTCCAGGCGCGGAATCCACATCATCTCGACGATCTCGCGGATGTCCATGCCCTTGGTATAGGCGGCCACCGGCACGTTGACCATGTTGGCGGCTGGATGCTGGTCGCCGCTGAAGGGGTAGAACGGATGCTGGAAGATGCCGCACATGAGCACGCGGTCGTCGCCGGAGAGGATGTCCTCCGTGCCGTTACCGTGGTGCACGTCGAAATCGATCACGGCCACGCGCTTGAGGTGGTGGCGGCTGAGCGCGTACTTCACGCCCACGGCCACGTTGTTGAAGAAGCAAAAGCCCATGGCCTGGTGGCGCGTGGCGTGGTGGCCCGGAGGGCGCACGGCGCAGAAGGCGTTCTCCAGCTCGCCGGCCATCACCGCATCGGTGGCCGCCAGCGCGGCGCCGGCCGCATGCAGGGCGGCCGAGAAGGTATGGCTGTTGATGGAGGTGTCGGTGTCGATCTGGGAGTACGCGGGGCCGCCGGCCTGCTGCTCCTCGACCAGGCGCTGTGTCAGGCCCTGCAGCGCGGCCACATGCATGCGGTCATGGGCCAGTTCGATGTCGGCCAGCGAGGCCTGGGGGGCCTCGTGCCGCTCCAGCGCATCGGCCACGCCGGTCACCAGCAGCCGGTCCTCGATGGCGTCGAGCCGGGCCGGGCATTCCGGGTGCCCCGGCCCCATCTCATGCCGCCAGCACTCCCTATGGGTGAAATAACCCGTCTTGCCCACAGTGATGTCTCCGCGATGTTTTTTTTAGGATAACGTCGCGCCATGCAAGCAACACACAAGATCAAGGCGCTTCTGGATCAGCTTAACACGGTGGTTGTAGGGAAACCGGCTCAGGTCCGCGACAGTGTGGCCTGCCTGCTGGCCGGGGGACACCTGCTGCTGGAAGACGTTCCCGGCGTGGGCAAGACCACGCTGGCGCATGCGCTGGCACACAGCTTCGGGCTGCAGTTCTCGCGCGTGCAGTTCACGGCCGACCTCATGCCCAGCGACCTCACCGGCGTGTCCATCTACGAGCGCGCCAGCGAGACCTTTGTCTTCCACCCGGGCCCCGTTTTCGCCCAGGTGCTGCTGGCCGACGAGATCAACCGCGCCAGCCCCAAGACGCAGAGCGCACTGCTCGAAGCCATGGAGGAACGACAGGTCTCGGCCGAGGGCCGCACGCACCGCCTGCCCGAGCCCTTCTTCGTGATCGCTACCCAGAACCCGCAGGAACAGCTGGGCACCTTCCCGCTGCCCGAAAGCCAGCTGGACCGCTTTCTGATGCGCATCAGCCTGGGCTATCCCGACCGCGCGGCCGAGCGATCCCTGCTGTCCGGCAATGGCCGGCGCGCCCAGGCCGACGCGCTGGCACCGCTGCTGACCACGCAGGAGCTGCAGGACCTGCAGGCTGCCGTGCTCCAGGTGCATGCCAGCGATGCCCTGCTCGACTATGTGCAGGACCTGCTGGAAGCCACGCGCTCGGGCCAGTGGTTCGTGCAGGGCCTGTCGCCTCGCGCGGGCATTGCGCTGCTGCGCGCGGCCCGGGCCGTGGCTCTGATGGAAGGGCGCGACTACGTGGCGCCCGACGATGTGCAGGCCATCCTGCCGCAGACGGCGGCCCACCGCCTGGTGCCCATAGGCTCCTCCGGCCGGGGCGCCGTGGAGCAGGTGCGCGCCATGCTGGACGCCGTGGCGCTGCGCTGATGCCGGCCGCCCCCGCGTCTTCGCCCGGCGCCCCCCAGCCGGGGGCATCGCTGCGCCAGCGCTGGTCTCCCGCGCGGCGCGTGCGCCAGTGGTGGCATGCCCGCCTGCCACGCACGGACAGCCTGAAGCTGACACAGCGCAATGTCTACATCATGCCGTCGCGTGCAGGCTGGGCCCTGGCGCTGACGCTGTGCGTGCTGCTGGTGGCCGCCATCAACTACCAGCTCAACCTGGGTTATCTGCTGACGTTCCTGCTGGCCGGCAGCGCGGCAGCGGGCATGGTGGTCGGCCACGGCAATCTGCGCGGCCTGGCGCTGCACCTGCAGCCGCCGGCCGGCAGCTTTGCCGGCCGGCCCTGCCGCTTCGACGTGGTGCTGCACAACACGCGCCGCAGCACGCGTTGGGGCATAGGCCTGGCCGTGCAGGGCGATGCAGCGGCCACCGACTGGACCTGGATCGATGTCCCGGCACAGGGCAGCACCACGGCGCAACTGGCTTTCACGCCACTGCGCCGGGGCCTGCAATCGCTGCCCACGATCACGGCGGCCACACGCTACCCGCTGGGCACCTTCCGCGTCTGGGCGCTGTGGCGCGCGCAGACCCAGGCCTGGATCTACCCGGCGCCCGAACACAATCCCCCGCCCCTGCCTGCGGCCAGTGCCGATGCCGGCGGACGCAGCGCGGCCTCCACGCGCCACGGCGACGAGTTCGATGGTGTGCGTGCCTACCGGCGCGGTGATGCGCTCAAGCTGGTGGTCTGGAAAAAGGCTGCCCAGGCCTTTGCCACGGGCAGTGACCAGCTGGTGAGCCGCGACCGCCCGCTGTCCCAGCAGCACCGCCTGTGGCTGGACGCCAAGGCCACCGGCCTGGCCGACCCCGAGGCCCGCCTCAGCCGCCTGACCGCCTGGGTGCTGGTCGCGCGCCAGCAGGACCTGACCTGGGGCCTGCGCCTGCCCGACGGCCGCGAGATCGCACCCGACCAGGGCGCGGCCCACGCCACGCTCTGCCTGGAAGCCCTGGCGGCCTGCCCATGAATCGCACGTCCATGCCCTCCTCCTTCCAAGCCATTGCGCAGCCCGCGGCCCCCTGGCGCCAGCGCCTGGCCGCCCTGCCGCGCGATGCGCGCGACACCCTGTTCCTGCTGGCCGTGGTCGCCTGGGTGCTGATGCCCCAGGCCGCCCACACGCCCTGGTGGACCATGGTCTTCGTGGCCGGCCTGCTGCTGTGGCGCGGCCTGCTGGCCTGGCGCGGCCAGCCCCTGCCCGGCCGCTGGGTGCTGGGTGGACTGCTGCTGCTGGCCGTGGGCGCCACCTGGGTCTCGCACGGCACCTTTATCGGGCGCGATGCGGGCGTGACCCTGATCGTGCTGCTGCTGGCGCTCAAGACGCTGGAGCTGCGCGCCCGGCGCGATGCCATGGTGGTGTTCTTCCTGGGCTTCTTCGCGCTGCTGGCCAACTTCTTCTACTCGCAATCCCTGCTGCTGGCCCTGGCCATGGTGCTGGGCCTGCTGGGCCTGCTCACGGCCCTGGTCAATGCCCACATGACCGCCGGCCGCCCGCCGCTGACGCAGGCGCTGCGCACGGCAGCCCTGCTGGCGCTGTGGGGTACGCCGGTCATGGTGGCGCTGTTCCTGTTCTTCCCGCGCATGGCGCCGCTGTGGGGTGTGCCTAGCAACGACCTGGCCGGCCGCAGCGGCCTGTCGGAAAACATGCGCGTGGGCTCCATGGCCTCGCTGGTGCTGGACGAAAACGTGGCCCTGCGCCTGCGTTTCGATACGCCCGATGGTGCTCCTCCGCCTGCCAACACCCTGTATTTCCGGGGGCCCGTTCTGTCGCGCTTTGACGGGCAGGAATGGCAGATGGACACGGAGGCCGTTCTGGAGGACGCGCAGTTGCGCGTCTCCGGCGAGGGCGTGAGCTACCAGATGACCATCGAGCCCAGCCGCCGCCCCTGGCTGCCCCTGCTGGACGCCGCGGCCAGGGCTCCCGAGTTGCCCCCGGGCATGGGCAGCGCCCGCATGACGCCCCAGCTGCAATGGCTGACCTGGCGCCCCATCACCGACGTGGTGCGCATCAGCGCCCAAAGCCATGTGCAGTTCAGCTACGGGCCGCGGCAGCCCACGCGCGCCCTGCGCCGCTACACCCAGCTGCCCGAAGGCAGCAACCCGCGCACGCTGGAGCTGGCCCGCCAGATGCGCGCCGACCCGCAACTGGCCGACGCCCCGCCCCGCGCCTGGGTACAGGCCGCGCTGGCGCGCCTGCGCACGGGCGGCTACACCTACACGCTGGAGCCCGGCGTGGTGGACAGCGTGCACACGGCCGATGATTTCTGGTTCGACAGCAAAGAGGGATTCTGCGAGCACATCGCCTCGGCCTTCGCCGTGCTGATGCGCGGCATGGGCGTGCCTGCCCGCATCGTCACCGGCTACCAGGGCGGCGAGCGCAACCCTGTCGATGGCTACTGGACCGTGCGCAACGCCGACGCCCACGCCTGGACCGAGGTCTGGCTGGAGGACGAGGGCTGGGTGCGCATCGACCCCACCGGCGCCGTGGCCCCGTCGCGCGTGGGCGAGTTCCAGCGCCTGCGCGCGCCCCAGGGTGCCATTGCGGGCGCCGTGGGCAACTTCGTGGGCGTGGGCATGCTGCAGCAGATGCGCGCCGTGTGGGAGGCCGTCAACAACGGCTGGAACCAGTGGGTGCTGAACTACACGCAAAGCCGCCAACTGGACCTGCTCAAGAACCTGGGCGTGCAGTCGCCATCGTGGGTGGACATGCTGCGCCTGCTGGGCGCGCTGGCCGGCGTGGCCGCTCTGGCCTGGCTGGCCTGGATGGCCCGCGCCCAGCGCAACAGCCGCGATGAATGGCTGCGCCTGATGGACAAGACCCGCGCCCGGCTGCGCCGCATCGGCCTGGATGCCGATGCCAGCCTGCCCCCGCGCGCGCTGGCAGCCCAGGTCATGGACCGCTGGGGCCAGGACGACGCCACGGCCGCCAAGGCCCTGCACGACTGGCTTTTGGACATGGAGCGCCAGCGCTACGCACGCGCCCCCCAATCCGTCCCCCGATCCGCACCCCAGTCCGCACCCAATTCCGCACCCGATACCCCCGGCCTGCCCGCCCTGCGACGCCAATGGCGGGCGCTGGACTGGCCACGCACTCCGCAGCCACGGCCACAAGCCGCCGCTGCCGGCCCCACGACAAGCACACCATGACCAAGCAACGACTGATCCCCTCCGCCCTGCTGCTGCTTGCGGCCGCCGCCCTGCCCTGCGGCGCGCTGGCCAGCAAGCCGGCGCCCGCCCAGACCGGCGCAGCCAAGACTGCCGCCAAGTCCACGGCCAAACCTTCCACGAAAAAGCGCACGGCCGCTGCTGCCGCCGTGGCCAGGACCGTGCAAGGCAGCACGCCCTACGGCGAACGGCCTGATGCCATGCAGATGGCTGCCGACATTGCGATGCGCCACGACCTGCCGGTGG
Source organism: Delftia sp. S65 (assembly GCF_016516495.1). Classification (NCBI taxonomy): domain Bacteria; kingdom Pseudomonadati; phylum Pseudomonadota; class Betaproteobacteria; order Burkholderiales; family Comamonadaceae; genus Delftia; species Delftia sp. S65. The sequence continues at coordinate 38,447 of NZ_JACVUR010000021.1, read as the reverse complement.
ACTGGGTGCGCGACACCATCGCCCAGGCGCGCTTTCTGCCCCAGGTTCCCCGCCTGATGACGCCGGCTGCCCAGGGCACGGCCAAGAACTGGGGCGTCTACCGCAGCCGCTTTGTCGAGCCCGTGCGCATACGCGCCGGAACCCGCTTTTGGCAGGCCAATGCCGCCGCGCTGGCGCGTGCCGAAAAGCAGTACGGCGTGCCGGCCGAAATCATCGTCGGCATCATCGGCGTGGAGACCATCTACGGCCAGCAGATGGGCAACTTCCGCGTGATCGACGCCCTGGCCACGCTGAGCTTCGACTTCCCCGCAGCCCACCCCCGCGCGCAGGCACGCACCGAGTACTTCCGCGGCGAGCTGGAGCAGTTCCTGCGCTTCACGCACCGCGCCGCAACGGACCCGTTCTCGCTGCGCGGCAGCTACGCGGGCGCCATGGGCATGGGCCAGTTCATGCCCAGCAGCTGGGTGAAGTGGGCGGTGGACTTCGACGGCGACGACCGCATCGACCTGTTCGGCAGCGCGGCCGACGCCATCGGCTCGGTGGCCAACTACTTTGTCGCGCATGGCTGGAAAAGCGGCATGCCCACCCACTACCCTGTGATCATGCAGGCCCAGGGCGCCGACCTGGCCGCCCTGCTGGCGCCCGACATCCTGCCCCAGTTCACGGCCGACGAGATGGCTGCGCGCGGCGTGCAACTGCCGGGCAGCGGCGCGGCGCATCAAGGGCCGCTGGCCCTGGTCAAGCTGGAAAACGGCGCGCAGGGCCAGCCGCTGTACATCGCGGGCACGGAGAACTTCTATGCCATCACGCGCTACAACTGGTCCAGCTACTACGCGCTGTCCGTGATCGAACTGGGCCAGGAAGTCGCTGCGGCCATGGGCCGCTGATCCGGGCCATCCAAACCGTCGAGGCGGTCAGGGACGGCGCATGCGGCACATCGCAGGCTGCTCGGCACGCGCCGCCTCGATCTCTCGCACCACGCGGAAGCCGTAGCCCGAGCCCTCCACATCGAAGGGCACGCCGGGCGCGCCCTGCCTGTCCATGACGCCGACCACCAGCGCCTGCTGGAACTGGTGGTCGGCCGCGCGCATGCGGCCCTTGCGCCCGGCCAGCACCACCTCGGCGCCTTCCAGCGCCTGCGCCACGGCCACCGTGTCGGTGCTGCCCGCACGCGCCATGGACTGGGCCAGGGCCTCGATCATCAGCTGCATGCGCATGTGCACATAGTCATCGGCAGGCCTGGGAAAGCGCTCGCGGAATGACTTGTAGAAGGCCTGGCTGTCGGGGCCCGGCACGTTGGGCAGCCAGTCGGCCACGGCCAGCACCTTGCCCACGCCGGCCTCGCCTAAAGCGGCTGGCGCGCCCAGCGCATTGCCGTAGAAGGTGTAGAAGCGGCCGTCAAAACCCGCCTCCCGCGCGGCCTTGACCAGCAGCATCAGATCGTTGCCCCAGTTGCCCGTGATCACGGCCTGGGCGCCGCTGGCCTTGATCTTGGCGGCATAGGGCGCAAAGTCCTTGACGCGGCCCACGGGGTGCAGCTCGTCGCCCACGATGGCCACATCGGGCCGCTGCGCGGCCAGCTGGCGCCGTGCCTCGCGCAGCACGGCCTGGCCAAAGCTGTAGTCCTGCCCGATCAGGTAGGCGCTGCGCACGGCCGCGTCCTCGCGCAGCACCTGCATCAGCGCGGCCATGCGCATGTCGGCATGGGCGTCGAAGCGAAAGTGCCAGAAGCTGCAGCGCTCGTTGGTGAGCGCGGGATCGACGGCCGAGTAGTTCAGGTACAGCACGCGCCGAGCAGGATCACGCTCGTTGTGCTTGGCAATGGCATCGACCAGCACGGCGGCCACGGCCGAAGAATTGCCCTGCATGACCACGCGCGCACCGCCGTCGATGGCTGCGCGCAGCGCGGACAGCGCCTCCTCGTTCTGGCCCTTGCTGTCATGGCGTTCGATGGCCAGGGGCCGGGCGCCGCCCTGCGCGGCCGGCAGTGGCACACCGCCGCGCGCATTCACGCGCTCGGTGGCCCACAGCAGGTTGCGGAACACGGCCTCGCCCGTGTTGGCAAAGGGGCCGGACAGGCTTTCGATCAGTGCCAGCCGTATGGGCTCGCCAAGCGGCGGGGGCACGGGCTGTCCGCGTTCGTTTGCGGCCAGGGCCGCCAGCGCGGGCGCAGCAAATAGCGCCATGGCACCGCTTTTCAAGACCTTGCGGCGCAATTTATTCATGGCTTTTTCCCTCTTGAAATGCGTTCAACGCCGCTCAACTACGCTCCATGCGGCGACAACTTCGATGAAGCCGCGCAGTTTATAGGAGCCACTTCACCATGATCTTCTCGCCTGTTCTCCGCCGCAACGCCTTCAACCCCCAAGCCGCCGATCTGGCCCTGCAGCGCTTCCTGCAAGGCACCCTGGGCAACGCCGCCCCCTCCCCCTCGTCGGTGCAGGTGCAGCGCGATGAAAAGGCCACGACGCTGCAGCTGGATGTGCCCGGCCTGTCCCGCGAGCAGCTGCAGCTGAGCATCGAAGGCGCCGTGGTCCGTCTGTCCAGCGTCGAGGGTGCGCCCCGCCAGGTGCAGCGCGCCTGGGAGCTGGACCATGAGATCGACACTGCCGCCAGCAGCGCAAAGCTGGAAAACGGCGTGCTCACGCTGTCCCTGGCCCGCCTGGAGCCGCAGAGCAAGGCCACCACGCTGAGCATCCAGTAAATCCGGTCATCGAGTTTGTGCACCCGGGCTGTCAACCAATCCTTTCTTCCCTCCTCTTAGCAAGGTGACAGCCCGTTTTCAAAGCCCGGCACATGCCGGGCTTTTTTTGTGCGCAGGCTGCGCATCACAGGTGCCCCGCCGCACAGCGCGGCGATGGGGAAGGCAGAGGCGGCCGAAGAATCAGGCCAGCGAATCGAGCGGCCAGCGCGGCTTGACGTCGAAGGCGTAGTGCCTGTTGGCCACTTCCCGGCCCGCCTGCAGGCGCATGGCGGCGGCCATGGCGATCATGGCGCCGTTGTCGGTGCACAGGTGCAGCTCGGGGTAGTGCACGCGCAGCTTGCGCTGGGCGCAGGCCGCATCCAGCTGCGAGCGCAGCAGCCGGTTGGCACCCACGCCGCCGGCCACGACCACGCGCTTCATGCCGGTCTGCTGCAGCGCGGCCAGGGTCTTCTTGACCAGCACCTCGACGATGGCGGCCTGCGTGCTGGCGGCCAGGTCGGCCTTGCGCGCCTCCAGGTCATCGCCCAGCTTCTTCGCCTGGGTCAGCACGGCCGTCTTCAGGCCGGCGAAGGAGAAGTCCAGGTCGCCCGAATGCAGCAGCGGCCGGGGCAGCTTGAAGGCCTGGGCATCGCCGCCTTCGGCCAGGCGCGAGAGCACGGGACCGCCCGGATAGGGCAGGCCCATGAGCTTGGCCGATTTGTCGAAGGCCTCGCCGGCCGCGTCATCGATGGTCTCGCCCAGGATGGCGTAGCTGCCCACGCCGTCCACGCGCATCAGCTGCGTGTGGCCGCCCGAGACCAGCAGGGCCACGAAGGGGAATTCGGGGGGATCGGCGCTCAGGAAGGGCGACAGCAGATGGCCTTCCAGGTGGTGCACGCCCAGCACGGGCTTGTTCAATGCCGCAGCCATGGCGCAGGCCACGCCCGCGCCCACCAGCAGCGCGCCGGCCAGGCCGGGGCCGCGCGTGAAGGCGATCACATCGACCTGGTCCAGCGAGCGGCCGGACTCGCCCAGCACGTTTTCGGTCAGCGGCAGCACGCGGCGGATGTGGTCGCGGCTGGCCAGCTCGGGCACCACGCCGCCGTAGGCGCGGTGCATGTCGATCTGGCTGTGCAGCGCATGGGACAGCAGCGTGGGCACGCCCGTGCCATCGGGGGCCTCGACCAGGGCCACGCCGGTTTCATCGCAGGAGGATTCGATCCCCAGAATCAGCAAACTCATGGGGCTGAAGTGTAGAACCTGCGGGCGCGGCGCACGGCCACAGGCATCAATGGCCCCTGGCAGGCGGGCAGTTGCACGGCCGGCGCTCCGCTACAGGTTGTCTATGTAGGAAGAGCGCGAGAACCGCACGGGCTCGAAGCCGTCGGAGGTCCAGATTTCGCTGGCGATCAGTGCCTGGGCATCCATGGGGCGGGCAAAGTAAAAGCCCTGCAGCTCGTCGCAGCCCAGCGCCTGCAGCACTTCGCGCTGCTGCTGGTTGGTCACGCCTTCGGCCACCACGCGCAGCTCCAGCGCATGGGCCAGGCGCACGATGGCATCGACCACCGCCCGCGCATCGCTCTTGAGGGCCACGTCGCGCACAAAGCTGCGGTCGATCTTCACCTCGTCGGCGCACAGCTGGCGCAGCAGGGCCAGGCTGGAGTAACCGGTGCCGAAGTCGTCGATGGAGATCTGCACGCCCATGCCCGTGAGTTCGGCAATCACGGCCATGGTGGTCTTGTCGTCCTCCATGGCCACGGACTCGGTGATCTCGAAGACCAGTTGCTCGGGCCGGATGTGGTGCCTTGCGATCGCCTCGGCGATGAACTGCGCCAGCCGCGTCTGAAAGAGCTGGTAGCCCGAGATATTGATGGACACCCGCATGAAGCGCCGCTCGCGCGCCCATTGCGCGGTCTGGCGGCAGGCCTCGTCGATGACCCAGTCGCCGATCTCGCTGATCAGGCCGAAGCGCTCGGCCAGCGGGATGAACACGCGGGGACTGATCAGGCCGAACTGCGGGTGGTTCCAGCGCGCCAGCGCCTCCACGCTGCGGATGCGGCCCGTGCGGGTATCGATCTTGGGCTGATAGAACAGCACCAGCTGCTGGCTGGCCACGGCGCGGCGCAGGGCCTGCTGCAGGTCGAACTGCGCGGCCACGCCCTGGCGCATGCTTTCCTTGAAGATGGCGTAGGTGTTCCCGCCGGCACGCTTGGCCGTGTACATGGCGGCATCGGCCGCCGCCATGAGCTTTTCCTTCTTGCCATGGTCGGGATAGATGGCCACGCCGATGGAGCTACTGATGGAGACCGCCTTTCCTGGCAGGTCGAACGGCTGGCTCAAGGCCTTCTGCACGCGGCCTGCCATGGCCACGGCGTCGTCCACCGAAGCCAGGCAGCCCAGCAGCAGCACGAACTCGTCGCCACCCACGCGCGCCAGCGTGTCCGATTTGCGCGTCATATGGCCCAGGCGCACGGCCACCTGGCACAGCAGCGCATCACCGGCGGCATGGCCTTCCACATCGTTGATGGGCTTGAATCCATCCAGGTCGATGTACAGCAGGCCCACGCGCACCGGGCCGCAGGGCCCCGGCTGCTCCACCGAGCTGTCGGCGCGCGCAATCGTGCGGCCCAGCCGGTATTCGAACAGCGCCCGGTTGGCCGTACCGGTCAACGGGTCCCGGAAGGCGATGCGCTTGAGCTTCACATTGGCGCGCAGCAATTTCTCATTGCTCTGCTTGAGCGACTGCGTCAGGCGCTGCGCCTTGCAGCGCATGCGGATGTAGAGCACCGAGCACACCAGCAGGAAGGCCACGAACACACCGGCACCCCACGGGCCGAGGGCATGCCATCCAGCGAACCAGACGCCCTCATCGGCCAATTGCGCCGACGCGACGCCATCCGGGGCAGCCGCAAGCACCTGACCCTGCGCCATGCAGGGCAGCAGCGAAGCCAGCCAGCACGCAAATGCCGGGCCGCGCCAGCGCGCAGGTATCCGCCGGGACACCCCATCGGTCATGAACAGCGAATGCATGGGGAAAAACCGATCTTCTCGTGATATTTCAAACTCATGCCGATTCAGCCTCACTGCCGCATTGCGCAGCCCAATGCCGTGGTCTGCGTTGCCATGTGCGCCGGATGAACGGGGCTTTTCTTGGAAAACCGCCCCATTCGCTTTGCAAACATTCGACACGCTTACACGTCAGTTTGTGTATCGAAAATTTCAAATCATTAAAAAAATTCTATCAAATCATCGATCCCGTGCCCATGCAAGCACCGCGCGACGCCCCCGGCATGGGAATTGCATCCAGGCCCCTTGCACGAAGGCAAACTGCATCAAGGCAGGCAGACAGGACCAAGCCCCCCATGAAAACCGCTCTCAACTTTCTTGTGGCCGCGCGGCAGTGCGAAATCGGCGAGCTGGAGCAACTGCAGCGCACCAGCGCCCTGGTGGATCTGCTCAGCCGCCTCATCCATGCGCTGCAAAAGGAGCGCGGCCTGTCCAACGTGTTTCTGGCCAGCGCAGGCGCGCGCGGCGGCCCGGCCAGGCTGGCGCAGATGGCCGAGTGCGACCGCATGGCCGCTGCGGCGCGCGACGGCTTCGAGCGGGTGGACATGCAGCCCGGTGGTGCGGGACTCACCGGCCACCCCGGCCACGGCGCGCGGCTGTTCAGCCGCATCGCCCATGTGCTGCAGTGCCTGGACGCCTTGCCCGCGCTGCGCGAGCGCGTCGCCAGCCGCACGCTGTCGCCGGAGGCGGCCACGGCCCTCTATATCGATCTGGTGGCCGGACTGCTGGCCGTGGTCTTCGAGGCGGCGGACAGCGCACCCGAGCCCGGCATCTCGCGCCTGCTGGTGGCCTTGTTCAACTTCATGCAGGGCAAGGAGTTCGCGGGCCAGGAGCGCGCCACGGGCGTGGCTGCGTTCGGCGCGGGCGTGAGCGATGCGCCGCGCCAGCAGCACTGGCTGCACCTGATCGCCTCGCAGGAGCGCTGCTTTCAGGTCTTTGCGGAGTTCGCGCCGCCCCATTCCCTGGCCCTGTGGCAAGAAAGCAGCGCGGCCGACGCCACGCTGGCCGTGATCGAGCGGCTGCGCCGCGTGGGCTGCACGGCCACGGCGGGCGCGCCTTTGTCCGTGGAGATGGCCGAGCCCTGGTTCGACAGCTGCTCGCAGCGCATGGACGCGCTGCAGACCGTCGAGGCCCGCCTGACGGCCGAGCTGCAGCAGCAATGCCAGCACCGCATTGCCGATGCCCGCACCGCCCTGCAGACGCTGCTGCAGGCGCCGCAGGCCTTGGCGACCACGCCGGTCTCGGCCACGCTGGCGCCGGGCGAGCTGCAGCCGCCGGCCGCACGGCTGGGGCCGCAATTGGACCGTTCCGTGATGGACCTGGTGCAGGACCAGTCGCAGCGCCTGCAGGCCATGCAGGCCGAGCTGGAGACCGTGCGCGCCACGCTCACGGAGCGCAAGCTGCTGGAACGCGCCAAGGGCCTGCTGATGGCGCGGCGCCAGCTCAGCGAAGGCGAGGCCCACAAGCTGCTGCGCCAGACCGCCATGAACCAGAACCGCCGCCTGGCCGATGTGGCGCAGGCCGTGCTTTCCATGGCCGATCTCCTGCCACCTGCGCCTTGAACGCCGGGCCGGTGCGAGCCATGCTGCAGTGCAGCACCGACTTGGTGCCATGGAACGCACCAGAAGGTGGCCCGGCGAGGATTGCAAGGCCGATGGACGGCATGGCCCCCTGTGAACACGGCCTGGCACGCTTTCTGCATTGACTCTGGCAACTCCCGGCCAAAGGCGGCCGGGACCCCGGTCTTGATTCAAGGCCCCAGGACAACGGCGTCACTCTCCCCGCGCAGCGCGGCTGGAGAGGACGCCGTTTTGCTTGGAGCAGGGCCCGTTTGCAAGTGTTCCATTCCCGACGATCGAAGGAGTTCCGCCATGGCGTCAAGCCCCAAGCCCACCACAGGCCCTCTCACCGCCGGCCCGGCCCTGCCCCGGCGCGACTTTCTGCGCCAGGCCGGCACGCTGGCAGGCGGTGCGGCGCTCTACACCCAGCTGGGCCACCATGGCGCCTGGGCGGCCGGCTCGGATGCGCCAGAGAAGAAAGAGGTGCGCATCGGCTTCATCCCGCTGACCGACTGCGCCAGCGTGGTCATGGCCTCGGTGCTGGGGATCGATCAGAAGTACGGCGTCAAGATCATTCCCTCCAAGGAAGCGAGCTGGGCCAGCGTGCGCGACAAGCTGGTCAACGGCGAGCTGGACTTTGCCCACGTGCTCTACGGCCTGGTCTACGGCGTGCACCTGGGCGTGGGCGGCGCCAAGAAGGACATGGCCGTGCTGATGACGCTCAACCACAACGGCCAGGCCATATCTCTGTCGAAGAAACTGGCCGACAAGGGTGCCGTCAATGGCGCGGGCCTGGCCAAGCTGATGGCCAGCGAAAAGCGCGAATACACCTTTGCCCAGACCTTTCCCACGGGCACGCATGCCATGTGGCTGTACTACTGGCTGGCGGCCAACGGCATCCACCCGCTCAAGGATGCCAAGGTCATCACCGTGCCGCCGCCGCAGATGGTGGCCAATATGCGCGTGGGCAACATGGACGGCTTTTGCGTGGGCGAGCCCTGGAACCACCGCGCCATCATGGACGGCATCGGCGTCACGGCCGCCACCACCCAGTCCATCTGGCAGGACCACCCCGAAAAGGTGCTGGGCACCACGGCCGAGTTCGCACGCCAGAACCCCAACACGGCACGCGCCGTGACGGCGGCCATCATCGAGGCCAGCCGCTGGATCGACGAGAGCCTGGCCAACAAGACCCGCATGGCCGAGACCATCGCCGGCAAGGCCTATGTGAACACGGGCGTGGACGCCATCAACCAGCGCATCCTGGGCCGCTACCAGGACGGCATGGGCAAGACCTGGGACGATCCCAACCACATGAAGTTCTACGGCGACGGCAGCGTGGGCTACCCCTACCTGTCCGACGGCATGTGGTTCCTGACCCAGCACAAGCGCTGGGGCCTGCTCAAGGACCACCCCGACTACCTGGGCGTGGCCCGCTCCATCAACCGCCTGGACATCTACCAGCAGGCCGCCACCGCCGCCAAGGCCCCGCTGCCCAAGGCGGAGATGCGCAGCAGCAAGCTCATGGATGGCACGGTCTGGGACGGCAAGGACCCGCGCAAGTACGCGGACAGCTTTGCCATCAAGGCCTGAGAGATCCCCTTTGAAGCCCCACCCCACAGAGGAACACACCATGGTCAGCGCCGTCTTCCACTTCCCGGCCGAATCCGCTGCCGCGCCGGCAGCCGCTTCCACACCGATCTCCGCGCAGGTCTCAGGGCCCGCCGCTCCAGCCGCGCCGGCCACCCAGGCCCGGGCACCCGCCGCCCCGCGCGACTGGGCAGCGCTCTCGCGTGCCTTCTGGCTGGCCGTGCTGCCGCCGCTGTGCGGCTTGGGTTTGCTGGTGGGCGTGTGGTCCCTGGTGGCTGCAGGCTCGGGCCAGAGCATTCCGGGGCCCCTGGCGACCTGGCAGCAGGCGGTGGAGATTTTCAGCGACCCGTTCTACCGCAACGGCCCCAATGACCAGGGCGTGGGCTGGAACGTGCTGGCCTCGCTGCAGCGCGTGGCCGTGGGCTTTGGCCTGGCGGCGCTGGTCGGCATTCCGGCCGGCTTCGTGATCGGGCGCTTCAACTTTCTGTCGCGCATGTTCAACCCGCTGATCAGCCTGCTGCGCCCGGTGTCGCCGCTGGCCTGGCTGCCCATCGGCCTGCTGGTCTTCAAGGGCGCCAACCCGGCGGCCATCTGGACCATCTTCATCTGCTCGATCTGGCCCATGCTCATCAACACCGCCGTGGGCGTGCAGCGCGTGCCCCAGGACTACATGAACGTGGCGCGCGTGCTCAACCTCAGCGAATGGAAGATCGCCACCACCATCCTGTTCCCCGCCGTGCTGCCCTACATGCTGACCGGCGTGCGCCTGGCCGTGGGCACGGCCTGGCTGGTCATCGTCGCGGCCGAGATGCTCACCGGCGGCGTGGGCATCGGTTTCTGGGTCTGGGACGAGTGGAACAACCTCAACGTCAAGAACATCATCATCGCGATCTTCGTGATCGGCATCGTGGGCCTGCTGCTGGAGATGGCCCTGGTCAAGCTGGCAACGGCATTTACGTTCGAAGAGGTGAAGGCATGAATGCATCGTCCAAGTTCATCGAGGTCCAGGGCGTGGAGCAGAGCTTCAAGACCGCCAAGGGCCTGTTTCCGGCGCTGCGCAATATCGACCTGACCATTGCGCGGGGCGAGTTCGTCTCGCTGATCGGCCACTCGGGCTGCGGCAAGTCCACCCTGCTGAACCTGATCGCGGGCCTGACCACGCCCACCACGGGCGTGCTGCTGTGCGCCAACAAGGAGATCAAGGGCCCCGGGCCCGAGCGCGCCGTGGTCTTCCAGAACCACTCTCTGCTGCCCTGGCTGACCTGCGAGGGCAACATCCACCTGGCCGTGGAGCGCGTCTATGGCCGCACGGAAAGCCGCGCCCAGCTCAAGGCACGCACCCTGGCCGCGCTGGAGCTGGTGGGCCTGGCCCATGCCGCGCACAAGCGGCCCGGCGAAATATCGGGCGGCATGAAGCAGCGCGTGGGCATTGCGCGCGCGCTGTCGATGGAGCCGCAGGTGCTGCTGATGGACGAGCCCTTCGGCGCGCTCGATGCGCTCACGCGCGCCAAGCTGCAGGACGAGCTGCTGGAGATCGTGGCGCGCACACAAAGCACCGTGGTCATGGTCACCCACGATGTGGACGAGGCCGTGCTGCTGTCCGACAAGATCGTGATGATGACCAACGGCCCGGCAGCCACCATCGGCGAGGTGCTGGAAGTCGGCATCGCCCGGCCGCGCAACCGCGTGGCACTTGCCGAGGACGACCGCTACCGCGAGTGCCGCAAGGCGGTGATCGACTTCCTGTACACACGCCAGGGGCATGTGGAAAAGGCGGCCTGAACCTTCGCCGGTCCTGCCGCCTTCCAGGGCCTGCACAGAGCGGGCCGGCCGAGCCCCGGTTCAGTGCCGGCCCGAGATGTAGTGCTCCAGCTGCTCGATGATGAACTTCTGCTCGGAGATGATGTCCTTGACCAGGTCTCCGATGGAGATCAGGCCCAGCAGCTTGCCGCCCTCGTCCACCACGGGCAGGTGGCGCAGCCGGTTCTCGGTCATCACCGCCATGCATTCCTGCGTGGTCTGGGTGGGGCCGACGAAGAGCACGTCGCGCGTCATCACGTCGCGCACCAGGGTGGCGCCCGAGGTGCGCCCCAGCAGCGCGATCTTGCGCGCGTAGTCGCGCTCGGTGACGATGCCGGCGATCTCGCTGCCCTCCATCACGAGCAGGGCGCCAATGCCCTTGTCGGCCATGAGCCGCAGCGCATCGAGCACGGAATCGGTAGGCGCGATGCTGTACACCGCGCCGCTGGCCTTGGACTTGAGAATGTCTGCAACTGCTGTCATGGGTGCCTTTCAGTCGTTCGCCAATTCGGTTCTAGTGTCATCCGAACTGCGCCCAAAAAGCAACAGGGCCAGCGCGTGTATGCACACGCACCGGCCCTGCCCGTTCCCCTGATCCCAACCTATCCGTTGGTCCTGCAATAGAGCCGCCTGCAGCGCATACGACTGGCGCTAACTAAGCGAGGGACGCCGAGCAAGAGCCGCCTCGCGGCGGGGGCGCCTAGCCGACGGCGTCGTTCCCCTCCCGCGAAGCGAGAGAGGGGGAAGCCGCGAAGCGGCTCAGGGGGTGTTGCATCATTTCAGCGGCGGCCGCCCAGCAGGCTGCCACCAATCTTCATCAGATCGCTGAGACCTACCTGGCCGTCGCCATCCTGATCGAGCAGGCTGCCCAGCAAACCATCACCCAGGCCGCCCTGCTGCTGCGCCTGCGCATGCTCGCGGCCCAGCACCTGGCCCAGGCCGCCGGCATCCATGCCGCCTGCGCTCACGCGCTGTGCAAGAAAGGACATGACGATGGGGGCCAGCAGCTGCAGCAGCTGGGCCGCGCCGCCGCTGCCCAGGCCCGTGGCCTGGCCCAGTCCGTCCTGCGCGCGCTGCTGGTTGCCACCCAGGATGTGGCCGAGGATGGCCGCGCCATCGAGCCCGCCACCTGCATTGCCGCCCGCGCCTGCGCCGCCGCCCAGCAGCGAGCCCAGCAGGCCGCCGAGGTCCAGGCCACCGGCGCCGCCGCCGCTGGCCGCGCCATGGTCGCGCTGCAGCGCGCCGAAGAGATTGGCCGCGCCCTGCGGATCGGCCGCATTGCGGCCCAGCGAGGCCAGCAGCACGGGTAGGGCCGCGCCCACGGCGCTTTCGGTCTGGGCGGGGCTGGCGCCGATCTGGTCCGCCATCTGCTGCATGGGCGCGCCCTGCAGTTGGGCCATCAGTTCGGCGGCCAGGGAAGAGCTGGAGTTCATGGTCGTTCCTTCATCCGGTCGCCCGGTCAACACAAAACCACATGGTATGCGCAAGCCTGCGCAGCGCACATGACGGTGCCACGTCCAAGTGTCAACGATGTTTTCCAGCGGCCGCAGGAACCCGCAGGGATCAGGTCGTGGTCAGCACCCTCTGCGGCTGCGCGCGCGCCTGCCGCATCTGTGGCGGGCTCTGCACCTGGCTGCGTGACTGGCTCTGTGCCTGGGCCTTCATGGACCGGCGCAGGGCCACGGCATCGCCCGCTGCGGCAGGCGAGCGGCCCGTGGCGTCCAGCCGGAACACCTGCACGGTTTCCGACACGGTCTGCGCCTGGGCCTGCAAGGCCATGGCGGATGCCGCGTTCTGCTCGACCAGGGCCGCATTCTGCTGCGTGATGCTGTCCAGATGCGCCACGGCCGCGTTGACCTGCGAGATGCCGCTGAGCTGCTCGCTGGAGGCGCTGTGGATCTCGCCGATCAGCAGGCTCACGCGCCGCACCAGATCCAGCGATTCGATCATGGTCTTCTGCGCCACCTCGGTCCTCTGGTTGCCGTCCAGCACCTTGGCGGCGGAGTCGTCGATGAGCTCGCGGATCTCCTTGGCCGCCGCCAGCGTGCGCTGCGAGAGGCTGCGCACCTCGGCCGCCACGACCGCAAAGCCCCGGCCCTGGTCGCCTGCGCGCGCGGCCTCCACGGCAGCGTTCAGCGCCAGGATATTGGTCTGGAAGGCGATGGAGTCGATGAGCTGCGTGATCTCTCCGATGCGCCCCGACGCGGCCTGGATCTGCTTCATGGTGGCGGCCACGCCATCGACGGCGCCGCTGCTGCGTTCGGCCACCTCGCTGGCCTGGGCGGCCAGGTCCGTGGCCTGGCGGGCCGAGTCGGCCGTGTGTTTGACGGTGCCCGTGATCTCCTCCATGGAGGCCGCCGTCTGCTGCAGGTTGCCCGCCTGGGTTTCGGTGCGCGCGGACAGGTCATGGTTGCCCTGCGCGATTTCCCGGCTGGAGATCTGCATCTTGTCGCTTTCCTCGCGCGCATCGCGCACGATGGACAGCAGGTTCACGTTGAGCTGGCTCAGCGCCTTCTGCAGATCGCCCACCACGTCCTTGCGCGTGATGCGTATGGTCTGCGTCAGGTCGCCGGCCGCCAGGCGGTTGGCCAGCAGCACCATCTGCGCCAGCGGCGCCACGGTCAGCCGGTAGGCCCAGGCCCCGGCCAGGCCCGTGAAGATGCAGACCGCCAGCCAGGCCAGCGCAGACCATGCGTCCAGCGTATGCCCACCGGCCAGCGCCGCGCCAAAGGCCGCCGCCACCACCATGAAGAAGATCAGCACCAGCTTGCCGGCCAGGCCCAGGCTCAATGCGTTGGCCAGGCGGCCGCGCAGATTGTTGCGCAACAGGTGGCCGGCACGCAGCACGTGGACCCGGCGCCCGGCGTCCTTCTCGGCGCGCATGGTGGCGTAGAGGCGTTCGGCCGCATCGGTCTGCTCGCGCGTGGCCTCGGTGCGCACGGACATGTAGCCCGAGGGCCGGTCGCCATCCATCAGCGGGGTGACATTGGCCATGACCCAGTAGAAGTCGCCGTTCTTGCGCCGGTTCTTCACGGGGGCGGACCAGGGCAGGCCCGCCGAGATGGTCTCCCACATGTCGCGGAAGGCTTCCTCCGGCATGTCGGGGTGGCGGATCATGTTGTGGGGCTGGCCCAGCAGGTCTTCGCGCTCGTAGCCGCTGACCTCGATGAACATCGGGTTGCAGTAGAGGATGCGGCCCTTCAGGTCCGTGGTGGAGACCAGGGTCTGGCCCTTGGGAAACGAGTACTCGCGCGTACTGACCGGCAGATTCACTCTCATAGGCATCCTCCCTTGAAGAAGAAAAATCCTGCGTGCCCCATCCGGCCCAGCGAACCGCTGGCCGGAGTTCACAGTTTTTACCCCGAATCGCCACATTTGAAACAAATAAAAACAAAACCTCCATTGGATTCAGACATCTGATAGGACCGTATCGATAGCACGCGCACCGCTTTGATGCATGCGGCGCACCAGCCTGGCACGGCCGCGCGGACTCGCGTCCCCGGGCGATCAGTCGCCACAGGGCAGCAGGCCTGGCACGCAGCTTGCTAAATCCAGGGCGTGGCCATGCAGGGCCGCAGGGCCAGGCGCAACGACGTGCCACGGCCCGGGACAAAGGCGTCACCCCGCGCGCAGCCATCGGCCGCGCAGCGTGGGGACGCCTTTTTTGTTTTCCGAACCGCAACGGGGGCACGATGAAAAAATCCAGGCTGGTGATGGTGGGCAACGGCATGGCCGGCGTGCGCACGCTGGAGGAGCTGCTCAAGATCGCGCCCGACCTCTACGAGATCACGGTATTCGGGGCCGAGCCCCACCCCAACTACAACCGCATCATGCTGTCGCCCGTGCTGGCGGGCGAGCAGCAGCTGGACGAGATCATCCTCAACGACTGGTCCTGGTATGCGCAGCACGGCATCACCCTGCATGCGGGCTGCCGCGTGCACGCAGTCGACCGCGCGCGCCGCGTGGTGCACGCCGTGGACGCGGCCGGACAGCCGGTGAGCGCCGAGTACGACCGGCTGATCCTGGCCACGGGCTCGCGCCCCTTCATGCTGCCCGTGCCCGGGCGCGAGCTGGAAGGCGTGCTGGGCTACCGCGACATTGCCGACACCCAGGCCATGATCGCGGCGGCCGCCAGCCACCGCCATGCCGTGGTCATCGGCGGCGGCCTGCTGGGCCTGGAGGCCGCCAACGGACTCATGAAGCGCGGCATGGACGTTACCGTGGTGCATTCGGGCGAGCGCCTGCTGGACCGCCAGCTGGACGAGACCGCCGCCGCCTTGCTGCAGGCCTCGCTGGCCGAGCGCGGCATGCGCTTTCTGATGCAGGCCCAGACCCGGGCGCTGACGGGCGACGGCCAGGGCCGCGTGGCCTGCGTGCACCTGCAGGACGGGCGCGAGGCACCGGCCTCGCTGGTGGTCATGGCCGTGGGCATCCGGCCCGAGACCACGCTGGCCGAGCAGATGCACCTGCACGTGCAGCGCGGCATCGTGGTCAGCGACACGCTGCAGACCGTGACCGACCCGCGCATCTACGCCGTGGGCGAGTGCGCGGCGCACCGGGGCGTGGCCTACGGGCTGGTGGCGCCGCTGTTCGAGCAGGGCAAGGTGCTGGCCAACCACCTGGCGGAGATGGGCATCGGCCGCTATCCGGGCTCGCAGACCTCGGCCAAGCTCAAGGTCACGGGCATCCATCTGTTCAGCGCGGGCGACTTCCGCGGCGACGAGGGCACGGAGGAAATCGTGCTCAGCGACCCCGGCGCGGGCGTGTACCGCAAGCTTGTGCTGCGCGGTGACAGGCTGGTCGGCGCCTGCCTGTATGGCGACACCGAGGACGGTGGCTGGTACTTCCGCCTGTTGCGCGATGGCGTGGCAGTGCAGGAACTGCGCGACCGCCTCATGTTCGGCGAAAGTCAAGCCAGCCAGGCCAGCCAGGCCGACCCGGCCAGCGGCCCGTGACGGCGCCCGCCCCCGTGCCCTGCCCTTCCCTCATCCACCCCAGGCCCACCATGCAAGAAACCCGATCCACCTGCCCCTATTGCGGCGTAGGCTGCGGCGTCCTCATCGAAAGCGATGGTGCGCGCATCACGGGCGTGCGCGGCGATCCGGCGCACCCCGCCAACCACGGCCGCCTGTGCACCAAGGGCAGCACCCTGCACCTGACGGCCTCGCCCGCCCTGGCACAGCAGACGCGGCTGCTGCAGCCCGCGCTGCGTGCCACGCGCGGCGCGGCGCCCCAGGATGTGGGCTGGGATGCCGCACTGGACCTGGCCGCCGGCAGGCTGGCCTCCATCGTGCAGGAGCACGGCCCCGACGCCGTGGGCCTGTATGTGAGCGGCCAGTTGCTGACCGAGGACTACTACGTCTTCAACAAGCTGGCCAAGGGCCTGATCGGCACCAACAACATCGACACCAATTCGCGCCTTTGCATGAGCAGCGCCGTGGCCGGCTACAAGCTCACGCTGGGCGCCGACGCGCCACCGGCCTGCTACGAGGATGTGGACCATGCGGACTGCCTTTTCATCGCGGGCAGCAACGCGGCCTGGGCGCATCCCGTGCTCACGCGGCGCATCGAGCAGGCGCGTGCCGCGCGGCCGCAGATGAAGATCATCGTGGCCGACCCGCGCCGCACCGACACGGCCGGCATGGCCGACCTCTTCCTGCCGCTGCGCCCGGGCAGCGACACCCTGCTGTTCCACGGCATGCTGCACATCATGGAACTGGAAGGCTGGCTGGACCAGGCCTACATCGCACGCCACACCAGCGGCTTTGCCGACCTTCAGGCCCTGGTGCGGGAGGCCACGCCCGAGCGCGTGGGCGAGCTCTGCGGCCTGCCCCGGCACGATCTGTTCCAGGCCGCGCAATGGTTTGCGCTGGGCGGGGATTCACGCGACGGCGCCGCCCGTGGCGCCACGCTGAGCCTGTACTGCCAGGGCCTGAACCAGAGCAGCAACGGCACGGCCAAGAACGCCGCGCTGATCGGCCTGCACCTGGCCACGGGCCAGATCGGGCGCGCGGGCGCGGGGCCGTTCTCGCTCACGGGCCAGCCCAATGCCATGGGCGGGCGCGAGGTGGGCGGGCTGGCCAATCTGCTGTCGGCCCACCGCGACCTGGCCAACCCGGCCCACCGCGCCGAAGTGGCCGCACTGTGGGGCGTGGACGCCGTGCCGCCCCGCCCCGGCAAGACCGCCGTGGAGATGTTCGAGGCCGCCGCCGAGGGCGAGATCCGCGCGCTGTGGATAGCCTGCACCAACCCTGCGCAAAGCATGCCCGACCAGGCCCTGGTGCGGCGAGCGCTGCAGCGGGCCGAATTCGTCATCGTGCAGGAGGCCTTTGCCACCACCGCCACCTGCGCCTACGCCGACCTGCTGCTGCCCGCCACCACCTGGGGCGAGAAGATCGGCACGGTGACCAACAGCGAAAGGCGCATCTCGCGCGTGCGCCCCGCCGTGGCCGCACCCGGCGCCGCGCGCCATGACTGGCGCATTGCCGTGGACTGCGCGCGGCGCATGGAGGCACGGCTGCGCCCGGGCCGGCCCAGCCTCTTTCCCTACGACACCGAAGACGCCGCTGCCGGCGCCCAGGCCATCTGGAACGAGCACCGCGAGAGCACGCGCGGGCGTGACCTGGACATCACCGGCCTGTCCTGGGATCTGCTGGACGCGCAAGGCCCCCAGCAATGGCCGCTGCCCGAAGGCGCAGCCCAGGGCCGCGCACGGCTCTACGAAGACGGCCGCTTTCCCACGCCCGATGGCCGCGCACGCTTTGCCCTGCTGCCCTGGCAGCCGCTGGCCGAACCGCCCGATTCGCACTATCCCTTCAGCCTGACCACGGGCCGGCTGCGCGACCAGTGGCACGGCATGAGCCGCACGGGCCAGCTGGGCCGTTTGTTCGGCCATGCGGCCGAGCCCTGCCTGCAAATGCACCCGCGGGACATGGCCGAGCGCGGCCTGCGCGCGGGCGACCTGGTGCAGATGAGCAGCCGGCGCGGCGCCCTGCTGGTGCCGGTGCAGCCCGATGACACGCTGACGCCCTCCCAGCTCTTCATGGCCATGCACTGGGGCGGCGAGTACCTGGGCGGCACTTCAATGGGCGGCGTCAATGCCCTGACCACACCGGCCTTGTGCCCCGGCTCCAAGCAGCCCGAACTCAAGCACACGGCCGTGAAGCTGCAAAAGGCCGAACTGCCCTGGACCCTGCTGGCCATGGCCTGGCTGCCCGAGGACCGGGTGCTGGCCGCGCGCGAGCAGTTGTCCGCCCTCATGCCGCACTTCGGCTTTGCCAGCTGCGTGCCCTTCGGCAATGCCGTCCCGCTGCAGGACGCCGCCCGGACCCGGCACGGCGTGCTGCTGCGCGCCGCCGCGCATGAGGCGCCGGGCGAGGCCGTCCTCGCACGGATCGAATCCCTGCTGGGCCTGGATGCCGCCGACACCCTGCGCTACACCGACCGCCGCCGCCAGCACAGCCGCGCGCTGCGGCTGGACCGCCACAGCCTGTCCACCACGGTCGAGGCCCTGCTGCTGGCCGGCGACACGCGCGCGGGCAGCTGGCTGTCCACCCTGCTGCAGGACCAGATGCCGGCACAGGACTATGGCCGCCTGCTGCTCATGCCCTCGGGCTCGGCGCCGCTGGCCATCCAGCCGCGTGCACGCCAGGTCTGTACCTGCTTCGATGTGGACGAGACCACCATCGCAGGCGCGCTTGCGCGCTGCGAGGGCAGCGACGACGCGCGCCTGGCCGCGCTGCAGGGCCAGTTGCGCTGCGGCACCAATTGCGGCTCCTGCCTGCCGGAGCTCAAGCGCCTGGTGCGCCACATACCCCTGGCGAAGAGCCAGGAGACCGCATGAAAGAGGCGATGGAACAACGGGTTTGCATATATAGCGAAAAGTAATGAAACCTGCGGGAAAATATGCCCCCACAGGATTCCACCCACGATTGCAACGCCATGGGCATCAGCCAATACATCAAGGAAATAGGCCGCGGCGCACGCGGAGCCAAGGCGCTGGAGCGCCCGCAGGCGGCCGACCTGTTCGGCCAGGTGCTGGACGGCGGCGTCAGCGACCTGGAGATCGGGGCCTTTTGCATCGCCATGCGCATCAAGGGCGAGACCGTCGAGGAGATGAGCGGCTTCCTGGACGCCGTGCATGCGCGCGTCGCCCGTTTTCCCGCCTCGGCCAATGGCCGCCCCGTGATCGTGCTGCCCAGCTACAACGGCGCGCGCCGCCTGCCCGTGCTCACGCCCCTGCTGGCCCTGCTGCTGGCACGCGAAGGCCTGCCCGTGCTGCTGCACGGCATGCGCACCGAGGCGCGCCGCATCCTGGCCAGCGATGTGCTGCAGGCCCTGGGCATTGCGCCGCTGCCATCTCCCCAGGCCCTGGCCGGCGGCCAGGTGGCCCATATCCATACCGAACATCTGCACCCGGCCCTGGCGCGCCTGCTGTCCGTGCGCGAGGTCATCGGCCTGCGCAACCCGGGCCACAGCGTGGTCAAGCTGCTGGCGCCCTGCGACGGCCCCTGCCTGCTGGTGACGGCCTACACCCATCCCGAGTACCTGCCCATGCTGCACGGCACCTTCGGGACATTGGGCATGAATGTCCTGCTCTCGCGCGGGCTGGAAGGCGAGGTCGCGGCCGACCCGCGCCGGCTGCCGCGCTACGACGGCTTTGTGGCAGGCGCCCACCAGTTGCTGGCCGAGCAGCAAAGCGGCACCGCCTCCGACGTGCCGGGCCTGCCCGCCGAGATCGACGTGGACACCACGGCGCGCTACACCGAAGACGTGCTCGCGGGCCGGCTGCCCGTGCCGCCCGCGCTCATACGCCAGGTGGAACACATCGTCCACCTTGCCGATCAGATTCGCTGAATACCCCAGAAAAAACGGAGCCCCGCCATGACGACCCCGTCCCACACCCCCGCGAACACCGCCCGGCGCGGCACCTGCACCCTGGTCGGCGCCGGCCCCGGCGACCCGGAGCTGCTGACCATCAAGGCCCTCAAGGCCATACAGGCTGCCACCGTGCTGCTGGTCGATGACCTGGTCAGCGACGCCATCGTGGCCCATGCCGCGCCCACGGCGCGCATCGTCTACGTGGGCAAGCGCGGCGGCTGCAAGAGCACGCCCCAGGCCTTCATCGAAAAGCTCATGCTGAGCGCCGTGCAGGAGGGCGAGACCGTGGTGCGCCTGAAGGGCGGCGACCCCTTCATCTTCGGGCGCGGCGGCGAAGAGGTGGAGCACCTGCGCGAAGCGGGCGTCGAGGTCCAGGTCATCAACGGCATCACCGCTGGCCTGGCCGGGCTCACCAGCCTGGGCGCCCCGCTCACGCACCGCGACCGCGCGCACGGCGTGGTCTTCATCACGGGCCACGCCAAGCCCGGCGACAGCGGCACAGACTGGCGCCAGCTGGCCACCACCGCGCGCGATGCGCGGCTCACCCTGGTGATCTACATGGGCGTGAGCAGCGTGGAGCACATCCGCGCCGAGCTGCTCAATGGCCTGCCCGCAGCCACGCCCGTGGCCGTGATCCAGCACGCCAGCCTGCCACAACAGCGCCACGCGCTGACCACGCTGGGCGCGCTGGTGGAGTGCATTGCCGACACGGGCCTGGGCAGCCCCAGCGTCATCGTCGTTGGCGATGTGGTCCATGGCGTACGGGCAATGGCCGAACCTCAGACGCAGCTCACCGCTGCGGTTGCAGCCGCCTGAGTGCGAGATTGCTGCAATCAAAAATCTATCGATTCATAAAAGTCATTAGTTTTCATTAAAAATCCCCTGTTGGCTGCCGAAACGGCGTTTAGACCGTTTTGGCAGACCGTCAGCTCCGCCAGGCGGCGGTAGCGCCATCGGGGGATTCCATGAAAACACCAGGCCTTACTTTCACTTCCACAGCTGCGCAGATACGGCTGTCCGCATGGCGGCGCACGTGGTCGCCGCTGCTGGCCGGCTGCGCGCTGGGCATGGCCCTGCTCATGCCCGGCCTGGCTGCAGGCGCCGAAATGGTGCTGGCCACGCGCGTCACGGCCGGTGCAAAACCCTGGCTCACGCCCGCGCACCGCCAGTGGCTGCAGGCGCGCGGGCCGCTGACCGTGGGCATTTCCCTGCCCGACCATCCTCCCCTGGAAATGATCGATGGCGAGCGCTTCCAGGGCATCACGGCCGACCACCTGGGCCTGCTGTTTCCCGCGCCGGTGCGCTTCAAGACCTATGGATCGCGCGTGGCCGTGCTCGATGCGCTGCGGCGCGGCGAGATCGATCTGGCCTGCGAGGGCACCGAGCTGGAGGCCGAACGCGCCGACCTGGCCCTGAGCGTGCCCTACCTGCCCAGCCAGCCCGTGCTGGTGTCGCTCTCGCATGCGCCCTTCGACGCGGAGCGCCGGGGCGCGCGGCTGGCCATGACGCCCGACCAGCTGCTGCGCTCCCAGGTTGCGGCCGCCTATCCTCTCAGCGAGCTGCTGACCTATGAAACACCCCGCCGCGCGCTGGAGGCGCTGAGCCTGGGCGAGATCGATGGCTTCGTCGGCGACACGGTCACGGTGCACTACCTGATCCAGGCCAACTACCTGCTCAACCTGCGCGTGCAGGGCTTTGCCCCCATAGAGAGCCGGGGCTTCGGCATGCTGGTGCGGCATGACGATACGCAGTTGAAGGCCTATCTGGACCAGGCCCTGCCCGCCATCACCTTGCAGCATGGCGACGACATTCTGCACAGCTGGAGCGGCAGCCGCCGTCCGCTGCTGGGAAGCGACCGCGTGGCCCTGACACCCTCGGAAAAGCAGTGGCTGGATGCCCATCCCCGCATTCCCGTGGTGCTCAACAGCTCGCTGGGATCGCTGGGAAAGCTGAATGCCGACCGCCAGGCCGAGGGCATAGGACCCGACTACCTGGACCTGATCAGCCACCGCTCCGGCCTGCAGTTCGACTACGTGACCGCACGCAACTACACCGAACTCGAGGCCATTCTGGGCTCGGGCAAGGCCCTGCTCACCCCCGTCTACACCTCGCCGCCGATTGCATCGCCCGATATCAAGCTGCTGCCGCCCTACCTGCGCAGCGCGGTGGTGGTGCTGGCCCGGCCCGAGGCGAACGCGGGCACACAGCGTGACAAGGGCATACACCACCTGCAGGGACTGGAGGGCAAGCGCGTGGCCATGGTGGCTGGCTTCTTCCTGGAAGACACGGTGCGCCGCGAGCATCCGCGCATACGGCTGCAGCTGTATCCCGACCTGGCCCAGGCTCTGGCCAGCGTGGCGGCCGATGACAGCGATGCCTTCGTCGGCAACGACTACGCAGCGCGCTATGCCAACGCCCAGCAATTGGGCAACCAGTTGCAGCTCACCGGCATCCTGGAGGACTACACCCGCCCCGTGAGCCTGGCCGTGCATGCCGCCGAGCCCGAGCTTCTGAGCATTCTGGAGAAGGCCCAGCTGTCCATCTCACCCGAAGAAATGGCCGAAATCGTGCGCCTGTGGGCGCCGCGCGATAGCGGCAGCGGCACGCGCTTTTGGCGCGAGCACCGCCAGCGCCTGCTGCTGCTGCTGGCAGCGCTGGCGCTGGCCACGGCCACCTCCCTGGTCTGGGGCTTTTACCTGAGCCGCCAGATGCGCAGGACGCGCCGTGCCGAGCGGCGCGCCGAGGCCGCCAACCGGGCCAAAAGCCTGTTCCTGTCCACCACCAGCCACGAGATACGCACGCCGCTGAGCGCCATCATCGGCCTGCTGGAGCTGGCGCAGGACCGCGAAAAACTCGGCCTGCCCCACCGCGATACGCTGGCCGCGGCCCACAAGGCCTCACAGGGCATGCTGCTGCTGCTGGG
Organism: Delftia sp. S65; assembly: GCF_016516495.1. Taxonomy (NCBI): domain Bacteria; kingdom Pseudomonadati; phylum Pseudomonadota; class Betaproteobacteria; order Burkholderiales; family Comamonadaceae; genus Delftia; species Delftia sp. S65. The sequence goes on along the minus strand of NZ_JACVUR010000021.1, from coordinate 15,946 downwards.
CAATGTGCTGGACCTGCACCGCATCGAGTCGGGCCACATCGACTCCACGCCCCAGCCCGTGGCGCTGCGGCCGCTGATCGAAGACATGGCCCCGCTGCTGCAGGGCCTGGCGCACGGCAAGCGGCTGTCGCTGCGCACCCAGGTTGGCAAGGGCGTGGACCTCAGCGTGACGGCCGACCCGCTGCACCTCAAGCAGGTGCTGTTCAACCTGCTGAGCAATGCCATCAAATTCACCGAACGCGGCAGCGTCACCCTGCGCGCGCAAGGCACCCGCCGCCATGACCGCCTGCTGCTGCAGATGGAGGTGGAGGACACCGGCATCGGCATTGCGCCGCAGGACCAGGCCCGGCTGTTCAAGCCCTTTTCGCAGGTGCCGGGAGCCCATCAGGACCAGGCCTTCGGCAGCGGCCTGGGCCTGAGCATCACGCGCCGCCTGCTGGAGCACATGGGTGGGACCATCACCCTGGAGAGCGTGCCGGGCCGGGGCTCACGCTTCACGGTCAGGCTGAGCCTGCCCCTGGTGGAGCCGGACGACAGGCTGTCGGCCGAAGAGGTATTGCCCCGGCTCATGCCCGCGCCCCTGGAGCTGCGTGCAAAGGCCGATACAGGCACCGAGCCCAAGCCCGAAGTCCCAACCGAGCCCGAACTCAGAATCCTGGCCGTGGAAGACTATATGTTCAATCGCGAGCTGCTCAAGAGCCAGCTCACCGCGCTGGGCCAGGGCATCTCGCTGGCCGGCGATGGACAGGAGGCCTGGGCGCGTTGCCTGGTCGAGTCCTTTGACCTCATCATCACCGACGGCCGCATGCCGATCATGGACGGCTTCGAGTTCATCCGGCGCCTGCGTCGGCGGGAAGCCGAAAACCAGCTGCGCCGCTGCCGCGTGATTGCGCTGACCGCCAGTCCCGAGGCCTCCGAGGCCCTGCTCTACCTGCAGGCCGGTGCCGACGAGGTGCTGTCCAAGCCGGCCTCCATGGAAGACCTCAGGCGCGTCATCGAGCAGGTGCGGGACGAGTTGCAGGGCCGCGCGCCCGGCACCTGGCATCGGCCACCGGCCGCACCCTCCACGCTCAGCCCGGCTTGACCGAGCTGCTGGCCGTCACGCGGCTTTGCTCGAAGCGCTGGGCCAGCTCGCGGCGCAGGTCCTTGCGGATCAGCGCGGCCTGCCAGCGGCGCTTTTCCTCGTCGGTGGCCGGCACCAGCGTGGGCACGGGCGCAGGCTGCTTGTTCTCGTCCACCGCCACCATGGTGAAAAAGCAGCTGTTGACATGGCGCACCACCTGGGTGCGGATGTCCTCGGCCACCACCTTGATGCCGATTTCCATCGACGACTTGCCCGTGTGGTTGACGCTGGCCAGGAAGGTCACCAGCTCGCCCACATGGATGGGCTGCAGGAACATCACCTGGTCCACGCTCAGCGTGACCACATAGCGGCCCGCGTAGCGGCTGGCGCAGGCATAGGCCACCTGGTCGAGCTGCTTGAGAACGGCGCCGCCATGGACGTTGCCCGAAAAGTTCGCCATGTCGGGCGACATGAGCACGGTCATGCTCAGCTGGTGCGATGGGAAATTCATCGCTGGATTTTAGGTCCCCCCTGAGTCGCTGCGCGCCTTCCCCCAGAGGGGGACGACACCCTCGGTGCGGGGCGGCCCTTCCTCGGTGTCCCTGGCTTCAGGACACGCCAGTTTCACAGGGCACGCGAAGGGCTGGCACAAGTGCGCGAGAATGGGCGCCCTTTTGCCCCCCGAGTGACGTTTTTGTGACCTCTTCCCTCTCTTTCGACGCCATCGTCATCGGCGCCGGCGCGGCCGGTCTGTTCTGTGCGGCCCAGGCCGGACAGCGGGGCCTGTCGGTGCTGCTCCTGGACCACGCGGAGAAGGTGGCCGAGAAGATCCGCATCTCGGGCGGCGGCCGTTGCAACTTCACCAACCGCGACCTGGACGTGCGTGCGCCGCACAAGCACTTCGTGGGCGGCAACCCGCAGTTCTGCCGCTCGGCCCTGTCGCGCTACACGCCGGCCGACTTCATCGCGCTCATGGACAGGCACGGCATTGCCCACCATGAAAAGCACAAGGGCCAGCTGTTCGCCGACCGCTCGGCCGAGGACATCATCGCCATGCTGCTGGCCGAATGCCAGGCCGGCGGCGTGCAGCGCTGGCAGCCCTGCAAGGTCGATTCCGTCGCGCATGCGGATGGCCAGTACCGCCTGCAGACCAGCCGTGGCGCCGTGCAGGCGCCCAGCCTGGTCATCGCCACGGGCGGGCTGTCCATTCCCAAGATCGGCGCCACCGACTTCGGCTACCGCCTGGCCCAGCAGTTCGGCCTGCCCCTGGTCGAACGCACGCCGGGCCTGGTGCCGCTGACCTTCGACGGCGACGCCTGGGCCCCCTACGCCCAGCTCGCCGGCCTGGCCCTTCCGGTCGAGATCAGCACCGGCAGCAAGAAAGAGCGCATGGCCTTCATGGAAGACCTGCTGTTCACGCACCGCGGCCTGTCCGGCCCCGCCGTGCTGCAGATCTCGAGCTACTGGAAGCCCGGCACGCCCCTGTGCATCAACCTCGCCCCCGAGGTGGACCTGCAGGACGAATTGCTCAAGGCCAAGTCGCGCTCGCGCAAGCTCATCGCCAACGAACTGGCGCAGTGGCTGCCCTCGCGCCTGGCCGATGCCTGGGTGCAGCAGGACGCGGCCTGGCAGCGCCCCATTGCCGAAGCCTCGGACAAGGCCCTGAACCAGCTGGCCGAGCGCCTGTCGCGCTGGGAGATCGTGCCCACCGGCACCGAAGGCTACAAGAAGGCCGAAGTGACGCTGGGCGGCGTGGACACGCGTGCGCTTTCGCAACAGACCATGGAATGCAAGACCCAGCCCGGCCTGTACTGCATCGGCGAAGTGGTGGACATCACCGGCTGGCTGGGCGGATACAACTTCCAATGGGCCTGGGCCAGCGGGTATGCCTGCGCGCAGGCCTTGCCTTGTGCGTGATTTGTCAGATCGCTTTCGTCTCGCGTATAATCGCCCGCTTTGCTGGCAATTGCCCCGTCGGCCAATACTAGTTAACTATTGACGGGGACCAACCGCTGAACATGGCTCTCAGGCCCGATCTTCCCGAGAACCCGCTGTCAGCACAGATATCTGGAAATCTAGCTAATGACCACCATCCGCGTAAAAGAAAACGAGCCCTATGAAGTTGCCCTGCGCCGCTTCAAGCGCACCATCGAAAAGCTCGGCCTGCTGACCGACCTGCGCGCTCGCGAGTTCTACGAGAAGCCCACATCCGAACGCAAGCGCAAGAAGGCTGCCGCCGTCAAGCGTCACTACAAGCGCGTTCGCAGCATGCAGCTGCCCAAGAAGCTGTACTGATCAGCCCTTGACCAGCCGGCTCTCGTCAGCCGCAAAACCCGCGCTCGGGACGCCAGGCGCGGGTTTTTTGTTTTTGTTTTTTGGTTTTTGTTTTCCGACGCCACTACCTCAGGAGAAATGCCATGAGCCTCAAGGCCCAGATCACCGAAGACATGAAGACCGCCATGCGCGCCAAGGACAGCGAACGCCTGGGCACCATCCGCCTGCTGCTGGCCGCGATGAAGCAAAAGGAAGTCGATGAGCGCGTCGAGCTCGACGACGCCGCCATCATCGCCATCGTGGACAAGCTGATCAAGCAGCGCAAGGACAGCATTGCCGCCTTCGAGGGCGCGGGCCGCCAGGACCTGGCCGACAAGGAAAAGGCCGAAATGGCCGTGCTGACCGCCTACCTGCCCGCACGCATGTCGGCCGAGGAAGTGGCCACCGCCGTGAAGGCCATCGTGGCCGAGCTGGGTGCCTCCGGCCCCGGCGACATGGGCAAGGTCATGGGCGCGGTCAAGGCGCAACTGGCTGGCAAGGCCGACATGGGCCAGGTGTCCGCTGCCGTCAAGGCCGCCCTGGCAGGTTGAGCCTGCTGCGGCAGCCGCGCCCTTTTCAGGACGCTGCTGCCGCCCATTCCTGCTGAAAGTGCTCCTGCAGGAATTCGACACACACCCGCACCTTGGCCGACAGCTGCAGCCGCGTCGGATAGACCGCCCAGACATTGGCCTCCTGCCGCCATTCGGGCAGCAGCTGCACCAGGCGCCCGGCCTGCAGATGGGCGCCCACATCCCATAGCGAGCGCAGCGCAATGCCGCGCCCGTCCACGGCCCACTGCACCACCATCTCGCCGTTGTTGGCCGACAGCGGCCCCGTGACCTTCACCGATTGCTCGGCGGCGCCCGCGCGCAGCCGCCACACGCCAAAGGCCTGGTCGCGCTCCTTGATGGCCAGGCAGTCGTGGGCCGACAGCTCGGCCGGCGTGCGCGGCGTGCCACGGCGCGCCAGGTAGGCAGGCGCCGCGCACAGCACGCGGTGGTTGTCGGCCAGCCGCCGTGCAATCAGGTGGGGCGCGATCTCGTCGCCCACGCGCACATCCAGATCGAAGCCCTCCCCCGCCACATCCACCAGCCGGTCGAACACATCCAGCCGCACCTGCAGCCCCGGATGGCGCTCCACCAGCCGGGACAGCGCCGGCGCGATCACATGCCGCCCGAAGCCGAAGCTGCTGCTCACGCGCAGCAGGCCGCGCGGCTCGCTGCGCGTGATGGCCACCTCCTGCATCAGCTGGTCCATGTCGTCGAGGATGCGCTGCGCCCAGTGGAATACGCGCTCGCCCTCCTCGGTCACGGCCACGCGGCGCGTGGTGCGGTGCAGCAGCTTCACGCCCAACTCCTGCTCCAGCAGGCGGATGCGCTTGCTCACATAGGCGGGCGATGCACCCAATTCCTCGGCCGCAGCGGCAAAGCCGGATTTGCGGGCCACCACGGTGAAGACACGCAGGTCTTCGGGAGCCGGTTGTTTATTCACGATCTGTAAACAATGGAACCACAGTTGGCCGATTGTATTTAGCCCTGGCGCAGCCAACAATGCCATGCATGCGGCCAGGCTGTCAGCGGCGCCGCTTCATATCCATCCATTCGATCCAAGGACAGACACCATGCAAGACACATTCAAGATCGCCGTCATCGCCGGTGACGGCATTGGCAAGGAAGTCATGCCCGAAGGCCTGCGCACGCTGGAGGCCGCCGCCAGCCGCTTCGCGATCAAGCTCGAATTCCACCATTTCGACTGGGCCCACTGCGACTACTACCTGGCCCACGGAAAAATGATGCCCGACGACTGGAAGGCGCAGCTCTGCAGCATGGACGCCATCTTCTTCGGCGCCGTGGGCTGGCCCGCCACCGTGCCCGACCATGTCTCGCTGTGGGGCTCGCTGCTCAAGTTCCGCCGCGAGTTCGACCAGTACATCAACCTGCGCCCCGTGCGCCTGTTCGAGGGCGTGCCCTGCCCGCTGGCCGGCCGCAAGCCCGGCGACATCGACTACTACGTGGTGCGCGAGAACACCGAAGGCGAGTACACCTCGCTGGGCGGCATCATGTACGAGGGCACGGACCGCGAAATCGTGATCCAGGAATCGGTCTACTCGCGCAAGGGTGCCGAGCGCCTGCTCAAGTACGCCTTCGACCTGGCCCAAAGCCGCGAGCGCAAGCACGTCACCCTGGCCACCAAGAGCAACGGCATCGCCATCAGCATGCCCTGGTGGGACCAGCGCGCAGAGGACGTGGCCAAGGCCTACCCGGACGTCACGCTGGACAAGCAGCACATCGACATCCTGACCGCGCGCTTCGTGCTGCAGCCGGGCCGCTTCGACGTGGTGGCCGCCACCAACCTGTTCGGCGACATCCTGAGCGACCTGGGCCCGGCCACCACGGGCACCATCGGCCTGGCCCCCTCGGCCAACCTCAACCCCGACCGCAGCTTCCCCAGCCTGTTCGAGCCCGTGCACGGCTCGGCGCCCGACATCTATGGCAAGAACATCGCCAACCCCATCGCCATGGTCTGGTCGGCAGCGCTGATGCTGGACTTCCTGACCCACGGCCAGGGCGCAGGCCGCGCGGCGCACGACGCCATCGTCTCGGCCATCGAGGAAGTCATCAAGAACGGCCCCCGCACGCCCGACCTGGGCGGCACGGCCAGCACCACCGAAGTGGGCCAGGCCATCGCGGCACAGATCGCGGGCAAGTAGGCCTCAGGGCTGCTGCGCCTGCCGGGGCCGGCGCACGGCCCTGATGCGGCCGCTTTCTCCGCCGCCGCAGAAGAAGCGGTCGCCGCCGTCGGACTCCAGCCCCGACACGCCGGTGCCGGCCGGCATCTCCAGCCGCTGCAGCACGGCACCGCTGTCCGGGTCCAGGCGCCGCAGATCGCTCTGGCCCTCTTCCCAGGTGCCGTGCCACAACTGGCCGTCCACCCAGGTGACGCCGGTGACGAAGCGGTTGGACTCCAGGGTGCGCAGCACCGCCCCGGTGTCGGGGTCGATCTGATGGATCTTGCGGCCGTGGTACTGACCCACCCACAGCGAGCCCTCGGCCCAGGCCATTCCCGAATCGCCGGCATCGCCGCCGCCCCCGGGTGCAGGAATGGTGGCCAGCACATGGCCGGTGGACAGGTCGATCTTCTGGATACGGTCATTGGCGATCTGGAACAGATGCCGGCCATCGAAGGCCGTGCCGGCATCGCCCGGCACAGGGATGCTGCGCACGATCCGGCCGCTGTCGGGGTCCAGCGCCTGCAATTGGGTGCCGGTGGCGAACCAGACCTGGCTGCCGTCGTAGGACACCCCGTGCACGCAATCGATGCCGGGAAAGGGACCGTACTCGCGGATGATTTCTGCAGCTTCTGTCTTCATGCGGAACTCCTGGTTGCGTTGGTCGGCCCATGCTAGCCAGCCGGCAGCACAGCGGGGAGTAACAAAGTCGTCGTGAATCCCGGCGCAGGCCGGGCCACCCAACGGCGGGCGCGTCCCCGGCCCACGGGCTGCGCCAGCGCGTCGCGCTCCAGCGCCTCCAGGGCCCTCTGGACGCTGCGCTGGCTCGCGCCCAGTGCCAGGGCCAGCGCCGAACTGGCCCAGGCCTCGCCATCGGAGAGCAGCGCCAGCACCGGCCCGCACAGCGTCCCTTGCACTGCTTCCAAGGGCCGTGCCAGCACGGCCACCCGGGCCTGCCGGGGCGCCAGCACAAATCCCAGGGGCGTGGCGTGAACTTCGGCCAGCGGCCGCAGCAGGCGGCGCAGGCGGCCAATCTCGACACGCAGACGCGCACGGTACGAATCATCGGCCTGCCGGGCGCGAAATACCTGCGCCACCAGCGCCTCGCGTGAGACATCGCCGGGCCAGGCCTCGCCCAGCGCGCGCGCCAGCGCAAACAGCACCGGGCGCCCCGCCAGCGAGACCGCCACCGCTCCGGCGCGCACCGCATGGCGGCAGGCATCCACCACCAGCGCGCCCGAGGCCAGCAGGGTCCCGGCCTCATCCAGCGACAGCAGCTTCTGAGCCTGCGGTCCGGCCGGCTCCCGCTCCAGCAGCACCGCAGCAGGCGCGTGCAGGGCCTGGGCGGCCTGCCCCACCTCGGCGGCCAGTGCTGCAATGCCGGCGGCGCCGGCCGCCTGCGCGGCATCGGCCAGCGCACTGTGCGCCGCACGGATGTCCAATCGGCGCATGGCGATACCCGCCAGGGCCAGGGCATGGAACGCCTGCAAGGCGGCAGGCAGCAGCGCGGGCCGCAGTCCACCCAGCAGACCCTCGGCCTCGCCCAGGCGGCCCAGCAGCAGGCAACGGCGTATTTCCAGATAGCCTGCATGCGCGGCGTTCACGGGATCGCCATGCGCCTGCAGCACCGCCCGCGCCGCAACCAACCTGCGGGCCGGCCATGCCAGCTCGCGCAGGGCCAGTGCAATCTCGGCCTCGGCCACTACGCAGCGGGCGCGGGCCACGGCCTCATGGGCGCCGAAGGCGCGCGCAGCGCTGCGCAGCAAGGCCCTGGCCCGTACCAGATCGCCCAACTGCGCCATGGCGATGCCACGCAGTGCCAGCGCGGGCGCATCGTCGCGCAGCGCCACCCGGTTCAGCGCGCCAAGGGGGTCGCCAACCGCGAGCGCACGGGCCGCCGCCGTGATCAGAGAATCCATGCCCATCCCATCCATCGTGTGCGGCACGGCTGTGCCTGCAATTCATCCCGGGCCAACGCACGGTCACGGCCCGGTCATCGGTGGGCGCTAGGCTGGGTCGCCAAACGCCCTGCCAAACGCTCTGCCAAACGCTTTGCCACGCCCACTCCCCCGCCATGATGCTCCGCCGCCATCTTCTGCTGTCCGCCGCTGGCGGCTCGCTGCTGCCCTCCATCCTCCGGGCCCAGTCCGCACCCGCCGCCATCACGCGCGACGCGGCGCGGCCGCTGCTGCCCTCGGGCCTGCAAAGCGGCGATGTGCTGGCTGACCGCGCCATCGTCTGGGCGCGCGCCAGCCGCGATGCGCGCATGTGGATCGAATGGTCCACCACCTCCGGCTTTGCCAACCCCACGCGCGTGCGCGGGCCTGATCTGCTGATGGACAGCAGCGACGGCACGGGCCGCATCGACCTGCAGGGTCTGCCTGCGGGCCAGGACATCTTCTACCGCGTGGTGCTGGAGGACTTTGCCAGCGCCAATGTGCGCTCGCCCGCCGTGCAGGGGCACTTTCGCACGCCGCTGGCGGCGGGCATGCCCGCCACGCGGCCGCTGCGCCTGGTGTGGAGCGGCGACACGGCAGGCCAGGGCTTCGGCATCAACGAGGCTTTTGGCGGCATGCGCATCTACGAGGCCATGCGCAGGACCGACCCCGACGTGTTCCTGCACAGCGGCGACACCATCTATGCCGACGGCCCCATCGCCGCGCAGATGAAGCTGCGCGACGGCACGCTGTGGAAGAACCTGGTCACGCCCGAGGTCGCCAAGGTGGCCGAGACGCTGGACGAATTCCGGGGCCGCCACCGCTACAACCTCATGGACGCCAACGTGCGCGCCCTGGGCAGCGAGGTCGCCCAGATCTGGCAGTGGGACGACCACGAGGTCACCAACAACTACTCGGACAGCAAGAGCGTGGCCAACGACGCGCGCTACACCGAAAAGAACGTGCAGCTGCTGGCGGCGCGCGGCCAGCGCGCCTTCATGGAATACGCGCCCATGCGTCCCTTCGGCGCGGCCATGCACCAGCGCCTGTACCGCCGCCTGCCCCAGGGCCCGCTGGCCGACATCTTCGTGATCGACATGCGCAGCCACCGCGGCCCCAACAGCCACAACCTGCAGGCGGCCGAAGGCCCGGACACCGACATGCTGGGGCGCCCGCAGGTGCAGTGGCTGCTGGACGGCCTCAAGCACAGCCGCGCCACCTGGAAGCTGATCGCCAGCGACATGCCCATCAGCCTCTTCGTGCCCGACGGCAAGGATGCCGAGGGCCGCGCCCAGTGGGAGGCCGTTGCCAATGGCGAGCATGGCGCACCCCGGGGCCGCGAGCTGGAGATGGCGCGCCTGCTCAAGGGCATCAAGGATGCGGGCATCCACAACGTGGTCTGGCTCACGGCCGACGTGCACTACACGGCCGCCCACCATTTCAGCCCCGAGCGCGCCAGCTTCCAGGACTTCGACCCGTTCTGGGAATTCGTCTCCGGCCCGCTGAACGCGGGCGGCTTCGGCCCCAACGAGATGGACAAGACCTTTGGCGGCGAAGTCGTTTTCCAGAAAAGCGCGGGCCACGCCAACTCGGCGCCCAGCGAAGGCTTCCAGTTCTTCGGCCAGCTCGACATAGACCCCCGCAGCCAGGCGCTGACCGTGGTGCTCAAGGACCTGGACGGCAAGGCGCTGTACACGAAGACGCTGCAGCCGCAGCGCAGCTGAGCCTGCCGCCTGGAGATCACGGCATTGCCCCCGCCGCAGGCCCCTGGCCGGCGAACAGGGCAAGATGGCCGGCTGCGGCATTCGGGCCGCTCAGACACAGCACGGAATCTCCATGAAGCACTACGACTACATCGTCATCGGCGGCGGCAGCGGCGGCATTGCATCGGCCAACCGCGCCGCCATGCACGGGCGCCACTGCGCGCTGATCGAAGCCGGCGAGATCGGCGGCACCTGCGTCAACGTGGGCTGCGTGCCCAAGAAGGTCATGTGGCATGCGGCCCAGATCGGCGAGGCCATGCACCGCTACGGCCCCGACTACGGCTGGGATGCCACCGTCAACCGCCTGGACTGGCAGCGCCTGCTGGACAGCCGCAGCGCCTACATCGACCGCATCCATGCCTCGTATGAAAGCGGCCTGGCGCGCAACAAGGTCGAGCTGATCCAGGGCTTTGGCCGCTTCGTGGATGCGCGCACCGTGGAGGTGGGCGGCCAGCGGCTCAGTGCCGACCACATCCTCATCGCCACGGGCACGCGGCCGGCACGGCCCGACATTCCGGGCGCCGAGCTGGGCATCGACTCGGACGGCTTCTTCGCCCTCAAGGCCCTGCCTGCGCGCACGGCCGTGGTCGGTGCCGGCTATATCGCCGTGGAGATTGCCGGCGTGCTGCACGCGCTGGGATCGCAGACCCATCTGTTCCTGCGCCAGAACTCGGCACTGCGCGGGTTCGATCCGCTGCTGAGCCAGACCCTGATGGAGATCATGGAGGCCGAAGGCCCCGCCGTGCACCGCCAGGCCACCCCGAAGGCCGTGGTCCGCAACGCAGACGGCAGCCTGGACCTGCAACTGCAGGACGGCAGCAGCCACACCGTGGACTGCGTGGTCTGGGCCGTGGGCCGCAGGCCCGACACCTCGGGCCTGAACCTGGAGGCCGCAGGCGTGGCGCTGCAGGACAGCGGCCACATCGCGGTGGACAAGTTCCAGGACACCAATGTGCCCGGCATCCACGCCGTGGGCGACATCACGGGCCGCATCGAACTCACGCCCGTGGCCGTGGCCGCCGGCCGGCGCCTGTCCGAGCGCCTGTTCAACGGCAAGACCGGCGAGCACCTGGACTACGACAACGTACCCACCGTGGTCTTCAGCCACCCGCCCATCGGCACCGTGGGCCTGACCGAGCCGCAGGCACGCGAGCGCTTTGGCGACGATCAGGTCAAGGTCTACCAATCGGCCTTCACCGCCATGTACACGGCGGTCACGCGCCACCGCCAGCCCGCGCGCATGAAGCTGGTCTGCGTGGGCCCCGAGGAGCGCATCGTGGGCATACACGGCATCGGCCTGGGGATGGACGAGATGCTGCAGGGCTTTGCCGTGGCCCTGAAGATGGGCGCCACCAAGCGCGACTTCGACGACACCGTGGCCATCCACCCCACGGCGGCCGAGGAGTTCGTGACCATGCGCTGAACAGGCGCACAGCCTGCACTCAGCGGTTGACCACGGCCTTGGGCAGGGCCAGCGTCAAGAGGCTGCCGGCCACCAGGCAGGCGGCGAACAGCAGCAGGCCTGCGCTCGACGAGTGCGTGAGATCCTTGAGCCAGCCCAGCAAATAGGTGGCCGCAAAGCCTCCCAGGTTGGCAATGGAGGCGATCAGCGCAATGCCTGCGGCCGCCGCCGGCCCCGTCAGGAACGTGGCGGGCAGGCACCAGAACACGGGAAAGGCTGCCATGATGCCCGCCGTCGCCAGAGAGAACAGCAGCACGGTGGCGAACACATGGCCGGTGTACAGCGTGCTCAGCGCCATGGCGGCCGCGCCCGCCAGTGCCGGCAGCACGATGTGCCAGCGCCGCTCGCGGCGCCGGTCGGAGCTGATGCCGTTGAGCAGCAGCGCAGCGATGGCAAAGGCATTGGGAACGGCCGTGAGCAGGCCGATCTCGGCCGTGCTCCTGACCCCGGCCTCGCGGATGATGGTGGGCAGCCAGAAGCTGATGGCATAGGTGGACATCATCAGGCTCAGGTCGATCATGCCCAGCAGCCAGACCCGGCCGCTGGACAGCGCCGCCCACAGCGAATGGTGGGACTCGGCCAGCCTGTCGCTGTCGAGGTTGGCGCGCAGCACGCCCTTGTCGCGCGGCGACAGCCATTTGGCCGACTCGATGCTGTTGGGCAGGAAGACGAAGACCAGCAGGCCCAGCACCACCGAGGGAATCGCCTCCAGGAAGAACAGCCACTGCCAGCCCGCATAGCCACGCACGCCGGCAAAGGCCGTCATGATCCAGCCCGACAGCGGCGCCCCGACCAGGCTGGCCAGCGGCAGGCCGATCAGGAACAGCGCCATGATCTTGCTGCGCATGCGCGTGGGATACCAGTAGGTCAGGTACAGCATGACGCCGGGAAAGAACCCCGCCTCTGCCACGCCCAGCAGAAAGCGCAGCACATAGAACTGCATGGGCGTGCTCACGAACATGGTCGCGCCCGAGATCAGGCCCCAGGTGATCATGATCCGCGCGATCCACAGCCGCGCGCCCATGCGCGCCAGCACCAGGTTGCTGGGCACCTCGAAGAGGATGTAGCCCACGAAGAACAGGCCCGCACCCAGGCCGTAGACCGTCTCGCTGAAGCCCAGGTCCTGCTGCATCTGCAGCTTGGCCAGCCCCACGTTGATGCGGTCCAGATAGGCGGCCAGGTAGCACAGGCAGAAGAAGGGCACGAGCCGCCACGTCACGCGCCCGTACAGCTGCCGCTGCTCCTTCTCCTGCTCCCGCAAATGGACCCCCTGCCCCTGCATACCGCCAATGCCTGCATTGCTGTGAACTGACATTTCAGCTCCTTGCTGTGTTGACCATTGCCACCGTTCATGGCCCTGCGTCGCCGCGTTGGCGCACTGCAGCCGGATCCGGCGGAAACATCTGTCTGCAGTGGAAATTTCAAGTGCCTACGCTCAATGCTACGCACGATAGTCAAAAACAAATCAAGTAGTTTCCCGATAGCCATCATCCATCAATGCGCACAAAAATCCCTGTACACAAAGGAAACAAGGGGTATCAACTCACGCAATGCCTTGGTGCTCCTTTGTAGTGAACCCGACTCAATTCAAGTGCATACGCTTCAAAAGCCCGAACCCGCGGAATGACATCCGTGATCAGAACCAAGGAGACACCCCATGCCCAGACTGCAATCAAGTACAGGACACGCCATTGCCCTGGCCGCCCCGGCACTTGCCCTGCTCCATGCCATCACCCCGCTGCCGGCGGGCGCGCAGGTCACGCTGCACGGTCAGATCGATGCCTTCGCGGGGTTCTCGCGCCCGCTGGGCGCGGACAAGGGCACGGGCGTGCTCACGCCAGGCGGCATGCAGACGAATTTCTGGGCCTTGCGTGGAACGGAGGACCTGGGTTCTGGATTGAAGGCCGTGTTTGCACTGGAGGCCTTCTACCGCGCGGACAGCGGCGCCGAAGGGCGTTTTGCCAATGACGCCTTCTTTGCGCGCAGCGCCTATGTGGGCCTGAGCGGCGGCTGGGGCACGCTGCAACTGGGGCGCAACACCACCCCCTACTGGCTGGCCACCATCGCATTCAACCCGTATGCAGGGTCCTTTTCGTTCTCACCCGCGGTGCTGCACAGCTTCGGGCCCAACGGCACGGCCGCCGCGCCGCTGCGGGGCGACTCGGGCTGGAGCGACAGCCTGCTCTACACCAGCCCGTCCTGGGGCGGATTCACGGCACGGCTGCAGTATTCGTTCGAGCCGCCGGCCGGCACGCCCGCATCCCAGCGCCGCGATGCGGACAAGTACGGCGCCAGCCTCAGCTATGCGGGCGGCGCATTCGCCGCCGCCCTCGCCTACCAGAGCGTGGCCTATCCCAATGCCGCCACCACCGCTACCGCCACCGGCCTTGACCGCCAGAGCGCCTGGCTGCTGGGCGGCTCCTACGATCTGGGCATGGTCAAGCTGTTCGCCCAGTACCAGCGGCTGGCCGACACCGTGGCCGGCGCGGACCGCCGCAGGAACAGCGGCCAGTTCGGCCTGTCCATTCCCGCAGGCCCGGGCGCCGTGCTGGCCTCATATGGCCATGCGCGCACCTCGGGCGCCGAAGACGCCAGGCGCAACACCTGGGCCGTGGGCTATGACTACCCACTGTCCAAGCGCACGGACATCTACCTCAACAGCCTGCACGACCGCATCACGGGCACGGGCGCCGGCAGCGGCCAGACCTGGGGCCTGGGCCTGCGCCACTATTTCTGAGTCCTGGGCTGGGGCTGGGCCGGTGGCTGCTGCACCACGCGCAACACCGTCTCCACCATGTGGTCGCCCCAGCGCTGCAGCTCGGCCTGCTGCAGCAGCTCCTTGTCGAAGAAGGCGCTCAGCGTGTAGCGGTTGGACAGGTAGAAGTAGCCCAGTCCCATGACCGTGATGTAGAGATCGTCGATGTGCACATCGGGACGGAACAGACCCTGGGCCATTCCCGATTCCACAGCCTTGCGCAGCAGCGTGATGGCGTTGGGAAAGAAGTCGCGTATGCCCGAGGCCTTCTTCAGGTGCTTGCCCTTGAGCAGGTTTTCGGTGTTGAGCAGGAAGATCAGCTCCGGGTGCTCCTGGTAGTAGCGCCACATGAAGCGCACCACGGCCTCCAGCGCAGCGCGCGGATCGTCGAAGTCCACCACCAGCTTCGCCTCGGCCTCCACCAGCTTGCGGTAGGCGTTCTCCAGCACGGCGGCGAACAGCTTGTCCTTGCTGCCGTAGTGGTAGTAGAGAAGGCTCTCGTAGCACTTGGCCTGCTTGCCGATGCGCTGCACGCTGGCGCCGTCGTAGCCACTTCTGGCGAACTCGATCTCGGCCGCCAGCAAGATGGCCTCCTTGGTCGTCTTGCCGGTCTTGGCAGTCCGCTTGCGCCCCGCAGACGCCTTGGCAGGGGCCTTGGAAGGGGCCGACTTCGCAGCGGCTTTCCTGGCGGGCGCAGCCTTGCGCTTCGGGGTGGCGGGAACTTCCTCGGGATCAGTGGTCATGGGCACGGCGTCAGGTGAAGGGGGCGTTGCGTCGGCCATTCTAGGGAAAAACGCCATATTGAAATTGAGTGTTCACTCAAACAAAATTGAGTGAACACTCAACAAGGAGAGTCCCCATGGAAACCTATGTACTCGATACCTGGTACCCGCTGACCTGGTCGCGCAACGTGGGCCGCCAGCTGTCGGCGCACCGCATCGTCGAACGCGACGTGGTGCTCTACCGCACCGAGGCCGGCGCCGTCGTGGCCATGGAGGACGCCTGCCCCCACCGCCTGCTGCCGCTGTCCATGGGCAAGCTCAAGGGCGATGCCATCGAATGCGGCTACCACGGCCTGACCTTCGACTGCAGCGGCCGCTGCACGCGCGTGCCGGGCCAGGACATGATCCCGGGCAACGCCGTGGTGACCTCCTATCCGGTCAAGGAGAACATGGGCCTGGTCTGGATCTGGATGGGCGATCCCTCGCGCGCCGACAGCGTGCCGGTGTTCGACCTGCCCCAGTACCACGACCCGGCGTGGAGCGCCGTCGAAGGCGATGCGCTGCGCATAGAGGCCAACTACCTGAACCTGGCCGACAACCTCTGCGACCCGGCCCATGTGAGCTTCGTGCACCTGAGCACGCTGGGCAACGCGGCCAGCGAGGACATCCCCGTGCACCACGAGGAGCTGGACGGCCGCATCGTCACCTGGCGCTGGATCATCGATGCGCCGGCCATTCCGCTGTTCGCCAAGTACGGCAATTTCAGCGGCAACGTGGACCGCTGGCATTACTACCACTACCACGCGCCCAGCATCGCCATCATCGACTTCGGCAGTGCCGCCACGGGCACGGGCGCCCCCGAGGGCCGGCGCGACAACTGCATGCAGATCTATGCCTGCCACTTCATGACGCCCGTGGACCGGAACACCTCCATCGACCACTGGCTGCACGTCAAGAACTTCACGGCCGATGCCGACACCAATGCGGCCCTCTCTGCCGACTTCCGCGTCGCCTTCGCCGAGGACAAGGCCATCCTCGAAGCCATAGAGCGCAACGAAAAGCGCTTTGCCACGCGCAAGACCATCAAGATCGCCATCGATGCGGCCCCCCGGCGCATGCGCCGCATGGTGGACCGCATGATCGAGGGCACGCCCACGGGCGGCTGAGGAGCGGGCCATGCACGACGACACCCACCCCACCCTC